>CAZYZQ010000009.1:0-3220 GCA_964652075.1 uncultured Oscillospiraceae bacterium | reverse complement strand
GCGACCACGTCGGCATCATGCACAAGGGCAAGATGATGCTTGAGCGCTCACTCTCAGAGATGCAGGAGAATATCAGCAAGGTCCAGCTCGTCCTGCCCGAGGGCACGACGCTGCCGGACGAAATTCAGCCTCTGCATCAGGAGACCATCGGCCGCGTTCAGACGCTGATTCTGCGCGGCGTACCGGCCGAGATTGAGTCGCGGCTCGGCGCGCTGCGCCCCGTGCTGCTCGACCTCCTGCCGCTGTCGCTGGAGGAGATCTTTATCTACGAACTGGGAGGTGCGAACTATGAAGTCAAAAACGTTCTGCTTTGACCTTACGCTGCTGCGGAAAAACGCCACCCGGTACCTGCCGCTCTGGCTGCTCTATTTCCTGCTCTGGTTGCTGGTGGAGCCGTTCCTGCTGCTCAACCTCGACGCCGATACCCCTCTGTACTATATCTACTCCGGCCTGCTTGATGTCGGGGATAACATGATCCCGGTCGTGAGTATGCTCTACGCCATCCTCGTGGCGATGCTGCTCTACCACTTCCTGACGAACGCCCGCGCGTCGAGCGCCATGCACGCACTGCCGCTGCGCCGCGAGACGCTGTTTCTCGAAACTTATGTGACAGGCATTCTGTTCATGCTCGTGCCGCAGCTTGTGATCCTCGGCCTGAACACCGCCGTGCTCGGCGCAAGGGGCCGGCTCGTGATGCAGCCGCTGCTGGCGCTGTTTGGCCAGCAGTGCCTGACATACCTGTTCTTCTTCAGCCTTGCGACCTTCTGCTTCATGCTGAGCAGCCAGATGCTCGTGGCCCCGGTGATCTACGGTATCTTCAACTTTTTGGTCATCGGCGTGGAATTTTTCATCCGCTCGCTGCTGCAGCTGTTCATGTACGGCATGGGCTCCTTCCAGATCAAGCTCACCGCCTTCTCCCCCATCGTGAAAATTCTCGGCTCTTACACCTCGTTCTTTGACGAGGCGTCGCTGAACGTGACCTATCAGGGCTGGCGCTATCTGGGGATTCTGGCGGGCGTCGCGGTCGCGCTGACTGCGATCTCGCTGCTGCTGTTCCGTGTGCGCCATGTGGAGGCGGCGGGCGACGCCATCACTTTCCGTGTCCTGCGTCCCGTGTTCAAGTACGCCGTGACCTTTGGCTTCGCCATCACGCTGGGATTGCTTCTGAGCATGATCGTCTCCGACGCGGTGCAGAGCTTCTGGAGTGTCCTGCTGTGCATGATCTTCAGCGCGTTTATCGGCTACTTCCTGTCTGAAATGCTGCTGCAAAAGACTGTGCGCGTCTTCACGCACCACTGGGCCGGTTTCGGCGCGGCCTGCCTTGTCATTCTGCTTGGGCTGGGCAGCTGCCAGCTTGATATCTACGGCTACACGACCCGCGTGCCGGACGTCAGCACCGTCAAATCCGTCACGCTTACCGGCGGCGCATGGGATTCTGTGACGCTCTCCGACCGCGCCTCTGTCGCCTCTGCCATTGAGCTGCACAAGCTGGCAATCGAAGATCGGAAGGAGCTGGAGCGCGACTCCCCCTATTACGGCCATATGTATATTGAGCTTGTCTATCAGCTTGACTCCGGCCGGCAGCTTGCGCGCGAATACAATATCCCCTATGGCGAATATTCGCGCCTTGCCGAGGCCTATGCCGCGCTGCGCAACACAGAGCAGGCGCGCATCGCAACGCTCCTGCCCAGCGATGTGGACAGCAGCTACCGGCTTGACAGTTGTTCCTTTGAATGGAATTCAGAGGACTATGGCGAATACAACGCCTACGACTTCTCCAGCACGGAAACGGCGCAGCTTCTGGAGGCCGTCCGCCTGGATATCCACGAGAACGGCGTCGGGATTAACGAGATGTGGTTGGTCGATATGTTCCCCTCCACCAAAGCGGTGGAAACGGACACCTTGTACTATGGCGACCTGCATTTCACGTATCAGCGCGGCCTGTCGCATATCTACCGCACCCTGCCGATCTACAGCAACTGCACGCACACACTCGCTGTGCTGGAATCCATCTCCGGTGTTGAGCTGATTGCGCACTGACACGTTAGAAAAGGGCTGTAGCGAAATAAAAACGCTACAGCCCGCTTTTGTTATCAGAAGGTTAAGCTTGCATCGATAAATCCGGAGCTATTACGCCGTTTTAAGGTGCTACCGGCAGTGCGGTCATGTTCAGTCTGATCCGGACGGCGATTGAAAACGGCCGGGATTCTTACAGGTATCTGACCTGGCTCTTGAAAACCGCCAACACCGCAGATCTCACACAGCCAAAGAAAGTTGAAAAATTGCTGCCTTGTGTTGTTCTTCAACTTTCCGGCGGTAAATACAGTGAGAAAAAATCGCTTAAGCCTCACGGCTTAAGCGATTTTCTTTTGGAATTTTTTACCTGTCCAAACAACCTTTTTTAATTCAGGCTGTTCAACATATCCTATCTCACGATCAGATCCCAGTATTCGGTTTTGTTCTGATAAGTAAACTCCAGACGGTAAGTTCCCGCGTCGGCAGTCTCTGAAATCTTCGGGTTCCAGGTCACTTCACCTGCTTCACCTGCCTTCAGGGAAATCGGCTCTTCCGTTCCCGCAAACAGATCCGACCAGGCCTTTAACGCATACTTCCTGTTCTTATACTGATATACTTTCACAGAAACAGTTCCATCCGGGTCTGTCAGACCGCCTTTTTGGCCTTTGATCTTTAAGGAAAGCTCTGCTCCTTTTTCGATCTCATGCGCCTTCATTTCCGCAATGGCATCCTCTGCATTGGCATTCACAGAGAGGGCATATTCTGGATTCTCAGCTGTAGCAAAAGTTACCGTAGCCGTATACTGGTCTGCCTTCAGCTCATTATAATAGTTCGCCACACTGGAGGAATACAGGCTGGCCTTGATCGTAATGTTTCCTGTATCAAATGCCTCCAGTCCCGTCTCGATCCGGATTTGATGTGTTCCCGCTGTTTTTACCGGTATAACAACCGACCGATTGCCCTGTCCGGCCACTTGCTTCTGCCCGTTATACAGGAACACGGTGCCCTCCGGAAATGCCTTCGTTGTCGGAGTCGAATCTGTGTTATCCAGCAGTTCCAGCATAACCGCATACTCCCGCTCATCAAACTGTGTGTTGATATAATTCGGATCCTCTGCAATCTCCACCTGAATACCATAGGTATCTCTGGTATAATAAACACGATGAAAGCGGGAACCCTTGATTTTTCAGGGGTTCCCGCTTTT
>CAZYZQ010000008.1:26559-29319 GCA_964652075.1 uncultured Oscillospiraceae bacterium | reverse complement strand
TCCCGATCGAGCGCTCCGCCGCGCTGCTGAACTGGCATATGATCGGGCAGGTGCTCGTGCCCGGCGTCCTGAACGCCGGCGACATTGCAAAGACCGACGGCTGCAAGATGGCCGCTGCGCTGGCAGAGAAACTCTAACGATACGGCGAGGGTGGATTCCATGTGAACGCCTCAGCCGATAAAAAGCAGGAGGAATTCAGGATGGAATTTGTCAGACTTGGAAAGACGGAGCTGCGCGTGTCAAAGACGGCCTTCGGCGCGCTGCCGATCCAGCGCATCCCGAAGGAGGACGCCGTGCGCCTCGTGCGCCGCGCGTTCGACGCGGGCGTCAACTATTTCGACACGGCCAACGCCTACACCGACAGCGAGGAGAAGCTCGGCGCGGCCTTCGACGGCATCCGGCGCGAGGTCATCATCTCCACGAAGAGCGGCGGCGCGGACAAAAAGACCGTGCAGCAGCACATCGAGCTGAGCCTGCGCCGTCTGCGCACGGACTACATTGACCTGTTCCAGTTTCACAACCCCGCGACGCTGCCCGACCCGAACGATCCGGACGGCCCGTTCGCGGCGGCGCTGGAGGCGCAAAGGAAGGGGTATATTCGCCATATCGGCATCACGAACCACCGCCCGTGGGTGGCGCTGGAGGCGGTTGCGTCCGGCAACTTTGAGACGCTGCAGTTCCCGTTCTGCTACCTCGCGTCGGAGAAGGATCTCGAGATCCTCGCTGCCTGCGAGCGGGCCGACATGGGCTTCATCGCGATGAAGGGCCTGTCCGGCGGGATGCTGCAAAACGCCGCGGCGTGCTATGCGTTCATGCAGCAGCACCCGCACGTCGTGCCGATCTGGGGCATCCAGCACGAGTGGGAGCTGGCGGAGTGGCTCGAGCTGACCGAAAAGGGGCAGCAGATGACGCCGGAGCTGCAGGCGGTCATCGACCGCGACCGCGTGGAGCTGTCGCACAACTTCTGCCGCTCGTGCGGCTACTGCCTGCCCTGCGCCGCCGGGATCGACATTCCGCAGGCCGCGCGCATGGCGATGCTGCTCAGGCGCTCGCCGTACAAGCCCTATATGACGGACGAGTGGTATCAGAAGATGCACAAAATCGAGGACTGCATCCACTGCAACCACTGCGCCTCCCGCTGCCCCTACAACCTCGACACCCCCACGCTTTTGCAGGTCATGCTCAAGGACTACGACGCGTTCTACGCGGCGCATAAGGATGATTGAGAGGATACACCGAAATTTTGCATGATCTTCCAATAGAACACCCCCGTAACCTCCCCAGAGGGGGAGGTGGCACGGGCGATCGCCCGTGACGAAAGGGGGATGGACTTGCGCAAGATGCAGAGCCGCGAATGGGACGCAGAATCTTGGATTTTACGAATTCGCCGAAGGCTGTTTTGCAACTCCCTGCCGCGTCCCCCTTCAGACGGCTATCGCCGCCAGCTCCCCCTTCGGGGCGCTCACGGGAGTCGTTCTATTGGGAGCGGTGCAGAATTCGCGTTGCGCCACATGAAAAGGCAAAACCCGCCCGGAAGCAGTTGCTTCCGGGTGGGCATTTCTCCTTTACTGCACACAGATCTTCTGCTTTCTTACGGCTTGCCCTCCAGATCGGGGCCGCCCTTGTGCAGCTCGATGTAGTAGCCCAGCTCGTCAAACGTGTCGAGATAGGCGAACCCGCCGCGCACCTGTCCGTCGGTGATGGTCAGGATCGGCGGCTTGCCGCGCTGCCGCGCGTCCGCGAGGATCGTGTCGAAATCGTCGTCGTCGTCAAACGCGACATGGTGCAGGCCGGGGCCGTGCGTGCGCAGAAACTCCATGAATACGCCCTCCGTCAGCGGCTGAATCAGTTCAATGTCGAAGCCGCCGCCGTGGTACATGGCCCCGTCGAATGCGAGGTCGCCGGGCACGCCGTCCTGCAGCATATCCGGGATATCGGTGGGGCGGAAATCGAACCGTTCCCAGCCGCAGATGCCGTTTTTCTCATAGTCAGCGATGGCCTTTTGCAGATCGTCCGTCAAAATGCCGAGCTGCGTCACCTTGGTTACATGCATGGGAAGCCCTCCTGTGTTACGAATAGTTGGAACTTTGTGTCAACCTTATATCAAGTATAAACCTTATGCAGGCAAAAGACAAGGTAACGCCGCCAACTTTGTGGAAGATGCCCGTCGGATTTGTAGAAAGTGCCAAATATCCCGCCCAGAAGGGGCCGCTTCCTGTGGGGCGTCCTGTGGGGATCAGAAACGGCAGCGCGTGAGGACAATCTCATTCTCACGCGCTGTCGTTTTTATTCATCCGCATCCATGAACTGCTCCTCGGTCAACTGCTGTGCTGCCGTCAGGATATCCCGCGCCCTGCCGTAGTTCGCCGCCTCCAGCGCCTCCACCGCATCCGCCAGCGCGGCGAAAAGCTGGAAATAGAGTTGTTTGTAATCTGCCACTGTAATCGCCTCCCGCTGCAATTTTAGGACATATAGTCCAAAATGTCAATATGACGAATCTGTATCGACTATGCTTAGCACGGTGATAACGATGCGATTACGGATTCGAGATTTACGGGAAGATTCCGACTTGCGGCAGCAGCAGATTGCGGACTATTTGCTGTGCGACCAGTCGCTCTATTCAAAATATGAGCGCGGCGAACGGCCGCTCCCGCTGGAGCTGGCCGTCCGGCTTGCTGCGTTTTACGGCGTCAGTGTGGACTATCTCGTCGGCCTGACAAATGAGCGCAAGCCCTATCCCCGCTGCGAGACTTGAACGGA
>CAZYZQ010000008.1:0-26459 GCA_964652075.1 uncultured Oscillospiraceae bacterium | reverse complement strand
GATACGTACACCCCGTAGGGCGGTGCAGAATTTGTGCGGGATGCACCCCCAACAACCGCCGTAGGGGCGCACCTGTGTGTGCGCCCGACGAGATGCACCGCAAAACAGACCACCCCCGCCCGGAGATTTCCTCCGGGCGGGGGTGGTTTCTTTCTCAGACAATCAGCAGTCTGCGCTGGTTGACGTGGTGGCCGAACTCGGGCATGAAGATCTTGCTCTCGGAGTCCGGGTCGAGGGCGTCCTGCATGATCGGGGGCATGTAGGACGAGGTGAAGCAGAACCCGTAGGTCAGGTCGTGGTAGCCCTGTTTCAGGCCGCCGGGCTTCTTGACCTTCAGAACCGCCGGGATTGTGACGGCCCAGTGCGTCTGGAAGTCGGTCTTCATCTCCTCGTAGGTGAAGTCCTCACCCTTGATGTTCCAGACAATGTCCTCTTTTTCAAAGCGCTCGCCGTCCACGATCAGCGTGCCGGGGCGCAGCTGGCTCAGGAAGACGCCGCGATAGTACGGCAGGCGGATCTTGAGCTGGAAGCCGGTGACCTCGCCGTTTTCAACGGTGTTGCGGAACCCCACCGACTGGATGACTTCTCTTTCCATCGTGACTCCTCCTTAATCGCCCAACAGGTTTTTGAGCATGATATGCTGCTTGCGCAGCGTCTGGCCGACCTCGTAGCCCGGCTCGTACTTGTCCGCGCCCTCGTACTCGGAGAGCAGGTAACCGTCCCAGCCGTAGTCCTGCAGGATCTTGATGATCTCCGGATAGGGGATCGTCGTCTCCTCGAAGTCGTCGGACATGTGGTTGAACTTGCCGTGGATGCAGTAGACGTACGGCAGCAGCGGGATCAGATCCTCCGGCACGTTCGGCACGACGTCGGGGTTGCGGTGGCTGCCCTCAAAGTTTGTGCGGAAGACGGACAGGTCGATGTTCAGGCCGAAGTTCTTCGTGCCGGTCTCCTTGATGAAGTCGACGAACGCGCCGACCATCTCGCCCTTGAGGTTCGAGGGCGTGTGGATCTCGGGGCACATCTTCATGTTGAGCTTCTCGGCCAGCGGCAGCGCCATCTTGATGATCTCGCGCCAGTTGAGCACCGGCTCGAGCTTGCCGTTGATAACGGGCATCTTCGTGCGCATGACGGTGAAGCCCAGACGGTGCGCCAGACGGATGTCGCGCGCGAGCATCTCGTAGGACTCCTCGGTCGTCAGGTCGCGGCTGCCGAGCACGTGCGAGTCGATCCAGTTGCCGTACTCGACGGGGACGATCTCGTACTTGTCGCACAGACGGAACCAGTTTTCCACCCATTCGTCGGTGGGGTAGGGGTAGTTCTCAATGTGCGTGTTGGCGAGGATTTCAATGCCGTGGGCGCCCATGTCGTGGGTGTCCTCGAAGCAATCCTCGAGCGTCTTGGTCAGGCCGAACTCGGCGGAGTAGCTGTAGAACGCAATGCCGCGCTTCGGGCCCTTCCGGTCGTAATGATACATAGCGATTCCCTCCCAAATTGAAATAAAAGCCCGCCGCGCGGGCTGATATTCTGGTATTATTATAGACCAAAGATAACAAAGCTGCAAGGGAGCGCCGGGAATTTCTGAATGAGAAACTGTGCGGCGGCTCAACTTTGTGCAGCCTGCCCAGTTTTGTCTGCGCCGATTTGGAGAAAGCGTGAATTATCAAATGGCAGAATATGAGGTAAACTGATATTATAGAATAGGGGGGGAGATTTTGATGAAAAACCTGACATATTCACGCGTAGTTTCGCTGCTGCTGGCGCTGTGCCTGCTGCTGAGCGTGGCCCCGGCGGCGCGGGCGGCTGAGGAGGAGATTCCGACCGGCTCCACCGGCTGGCAGCTGCTGGCGGCGACCGATGAGACGGCCGAGCCGGTCACGCTGCTGTATTCATCGTATGCATACGAACCGGACTGGGCGCTGCCGGAGTTGTTTGCAGGCTTGCAGCTGACTGCTTGGCGCCTGTCGATGGAGGAGGTGCAGGAGGTGTTCCCGGAGGCCGTGGCGGCCTACAGCGGGGATTGCGAATGCGATATAGAGTCAACGAGCAGGATGCCGCATCCGTATGCGATGGCCTTTGCGCGGGCGGCGAGCTGCCCTTCCAGCATCCGGAACAGGAGTGGGCCGCATGGCAGCTGTACGGCATGGGGCTGTTCCGTGGCGTCGGGCGGCAGCCCGACGGTACGCCGGACTTTGCGCTGGACAGGACGCAGACGCGTGCCGAGGCCGTGACGATGCTCGTGCGCCTTTTGGGCCACGAGGAGGACGCGGCGGGCGAGCACCCGTTCACAGACGTACCCGACTGGGCGTCGCGCTACGTGGGCTATGCCTACGAGGCGGGACTGACGCGCGGCGTGTCCGCGACCCGATTTGATGCAAGTTCAACGGTCACCGGCGCGCAGTTTGCAACCTTCCTGCTGCGCGCGCTCGGCTACAAGAGCGGAACGGACTTCGACTGGCGCGCGCCGTGGGAGCTGGCGCGGGAAATCGGCCTTGCGGAGCAGGCGGTGGACACAACCGCCATCTCCCGCCGCGACGCCGTGGAATTGGAAGTAACCGCGCTGAAGACGCTGCGAAAAGGGGAGGAGCAGACGCTCACCGAGCAGCTGATCGCGCAGGAGCGCGTGAGCCGGTTGGATGCGTGGAAGTCCGGCGTCTATCCGGCCATTACGGATGAGATTTACAACAACGTCTTCCTGCAGGAAAAGACGCTCCCACGTTATCAGGTGACGCATACAACAGTTGCCAGAGACGAAGAAAAAGCGTATGTGGCCTTTGAAGACCTGCCGGAAGAGGCGGTTTTCATGAGGCAGACCGTGCGTTTACAGCGAGGAGCCGCGGCGCAAAAGCAGGATGAGGAGTTAGTACGGGAAATCCTCTTTGAGCGCGCGCGCGACTGGCGGAAGCTGGACAGAGCGGACGGCGTGAGCAATGCGGCGGTTCTTCTCGCCGAGCCTGACGTACCGGCTATCGCCTGCCTGGATTTCTTCGACGCCGACCGCAACCCGATCGGCTACAGCATCTACAAATTTTCCCCATAAATAGCCAACGCCCGGCGGTTTTTGAGAACCGCCGGGCGCGTTATGTTCTTGGGGGATGCAGTGCATTTTTGTACTGTCTTCCAATAGAATATCTCTCGTAACCTCCCCAGAGGGGGAGGTGGCACGGGCGATAGCCCGTGATGACACGCCGCATACTCTCGCGGCGCGTCCCGAGACCCGTTCCTTTGGGCCGAGGGTAAGGGGGATGGACTTACGTGAGATGAAGGGCCGCAAACGGGACGCTGAAATTTGATTTTTACGTATTCGCCGAAAACCTTTTTCATATCGGAATCCCAACCGCGTCCCCCTTCAGGCGGCTATCGCCGCCAGCTCCCCCTCTGGGGCGCTCACGGAGCTGTTCTAATGTGAGTATGTGAGTACAGTGCGTAATCTGCGGCGGCACCGTTGGGGTGCACCGAAGGACAGCATAATCCTCCAATAGAACAATCCCCACACCTTATTTTCCCACGCAGAAGCGCTCGAAGATGCGGGCGGTGACGTCCTCGCGGACGCTGCGGCCCGTCAGCTCGCCGATGGCGGCCATCGCGTCTTCCACATCGACAAGTACGGCGTCGGGCGTGAACGAGAGCGAGGCGAGCGCCTCGCGCAGCGCCGCGGATGCGCGCCGCGCGGCGTCGGCCTGCCGCACATTGACAAGAATCCCGCCGTCGCAGTCCGACGCGTCCGGGGAAAAGCGCGCCTGTACGGCGCACGCAAGCGCGTCCAGACCCTCGCCCGTTTTGGCCGAGAGCGTGATCAGCTCGTCAAAGCCGTCAAAGTCCGGCAGCTGCTGGGACAGTACGCCGAGATCGGACTTGTTCTGTACGGCGATTGCACAGCCCGCCTGCCGCGCGGCGGCCATGGCGCGCGCGTCCTCCTCCGTCAGCGGCTGCGCGCCGTCGAAGACGAAGAGCGCCAGATCGGCCTCCTGCGCGGCGGCCTCGGCCCGGGCGACGCCCATGGCCTCAATCTCGTCGCTTGTCTGCCGGATGCCCGCCGTGTCGACAAGGCGCAGAAGCACCCCGCCGAGCCGCACCGTCTCCTCCACGGCGTCGCGCGTCGTGCCGGGCGTCGGGGTGACGATCACGCGGTCGTAGCCCGCGAGCAGGTTGAGCAGGCTCGATTTGCCCGCGTTCGGACGGCCCAGAATCACCGCGCGCACGCCGCGCTTCAAAAACCGCCCGCGCTCGACCGTCGCAAGCAGCGCGTCCAGCCGCGCCGCCGCGTCCCGGAGCGTCTGCGCAAAGTCCGCGAGCCGGAAGGGCGGGATCTCCTCGTCCGGGTAGTCCAGCACCGCGTGGAAGTGCGCGCAGATGTCCGTGAGCGCGTCGTAGATCGGGTCGAGCCTGCGCCGCAGCGCGCCGCCGAGCTGCCCGGCGGCGTTTTGCGCCTGCTCCGCCGTCTCCGCGTCGATCAGATCGATGACGGCCTCGGCCTGCGTCAGATCCATGCGGCCGTGGAAGAACGCGCGCTTGGTAAATTCTCCGGGGCCTGCCTGCCGCGCGCCTGCGGCAAACAGCGCGTCCATCGCGGCCGCAAGCACCGCCGGTGCGCCGTGGCATTGCAGCTCCACGCAGTCCTCGCCCGTGTAGGAGCGCGGGCCGGGCGTGCGGACGGCCAGAATCTCATCCAGCACGCGCCCGTCGCGCCCGTGCAGCGTGCCGAACACGAGCGTGCGCGGCGGCTGCTGCGACAGCGGCCGGCCGTTTTTGGCCCGGAACACCTGCTCCGCCACGCGCACACAGCCGTCACCGGTCATGCGGATGATCCCGATGGCCGCGCGCTGGCCCCCGGTTGCGATTGCCGCAATCACATCCTGCATCAGTACCAGACCTCCCCATTTTCATCGACATAGAACTGCGCAAAATTCGTTGTCGTCTCGACGCCGTAGATATCCGTGAGACGGAAGCGGTAGTCATAGTTCCCCTCCGGGAGACTGTCGAGCTGCACCGCCAGCGCCTGCCCGGCGCGCAGTGGCTCGCCGGGGTCCTCGCGCACGGCGGCCCCGTCCAGCGTGTCGGAGACGGCGTAGACAGGCGCAATCGCGTCGCCCGCCTCCAGCGGCCGGACGCTCCGCGCGCCCGCGCCGTCCTCGCTCACGCCGAGGACGCTGAAGCCGCCGTTCTCCCAGTCGTATTCGAGCAGCAGCGTCGCGCGCGTCCCGTTCAGCAGCACCGGCGCGCTGTAGCGGCTCGTCTGCTCGCCCGACTCCGTGAGCGTATACGGCAGCAGCTGGCCGTCCGGCAAAAACAGCCATGTGCCGTCGAAATTGTCCTGCACCAGCCCGGTCTCCCAGTCGACATAGACCGCGTCGTCGCGCCCGAGGCAGGCGTAGCCGTCCTCCGTCTCGCGGTACAGGTCGAAGGCGACGACCGCAAGGTTGTCGAGCGTTTCCGGGTCGAGCTGGAGGGTGTAGTAGCCGTCGTCGTCAAAGTAGGCGTCCCGGATCGTCACCGCGCCGCCGCCGCTTGCACCGGCGCCAAGCCGCCGCAGAAGCGACGCCCAGCCCGGGCAGAGCGCCAATTCCCCGGCGCGCTCCACCTCGTGCACGCCGTCCGGCGAGAGCGGGTAGTAGACAGAAAGGCCAGTCGCGCCCTCGCAGCCGCTGCCCGCGACGCTGTAGACGACGAGCGCGTCCAGCGCCGCGGCGGCGTCCGCCGCAGCGGGCAGGACGGGCGAAAGGCCGGAGAGGATCCCGCCGAGGTCGACCAGATTCGTATAGCCCTCCTCCGGCGAGTTGCCGCCGAAATTCTGCGCCTGCGCGCACAGGCGGGCATAGTTGCCGAAGCTTTCAGCGTCGGCCTGCGCAATCGCCTCCGCCGCCGTGTCCAGCGCAGCTGCCAGCGCAGGCAGCTTTGTCAGGTCGAGCACCGACATCGTGGCGAGCGCCTGCTCGCCGAGCCATGCACAGGAGGCGTAGTAGTCGTCGCAGATGGTCTGCCCCAGCGCGGGCATGGATTGGTGCTCGACGCAGATGGCGTCGCCGAGGTCGCGATAGGCCCAGCCGAGCCCGGCCTCCGTCTCCTCCGACGCGATCAGATAGTCTGTGTACGGCGCGCAGACCGCCGCCGTCTCCGCCGTCGCCATCAGGCAGGCGTCGAAGCCGATGAAGTCATAGGTCATGCCGCCCGTCTCCAGCGCCCCGGCCAGCTCCGGCAGCAGCAGGCTGTCATCACCGAACTGCTCGTCAAAGCAGACGCCGTCGAGCGGCCCGCCGCCGTGGTTCCAGAGCACAAGGCCGCGGTGCGCGGCGCCGGAGAAGTTTTCAGCGCAGTAGGTCAGAAACTGCGCAAACGTCGCCTCGTCGCCCATGCTGGCGTTGGGGAAGGTTGCCAGCTGCCGCATCCCGCTGCCGTCGACCTGCCAGACGGCCAGCTCGTCGGCGGAGACGGCGCTGCTCTTCCACGCCCCGGCGCCGCCGGTCATGGCGACGAAGGTCAGCCTGCCGTCGAAGCTGACCTCCTGCATCTCGGCCAGATCGAGCGAGGCCGAGCCGTCGACGCTTTCCAGATCGGAGCCGCACAGATAGACAAAAATCACCCAGTCGCCCGCGTCGCCCGTCCCGCCGGGCGCAAGGCGCGCGTGCAGCCGCGCGAGCATCTCCCCCTCACAGCCGCACAGCAGCAGACAGAGCGCCAGACTCAGCGCTACAAGCCGTTTCATGCAATCACCCCGTTTTCTGGATTATAGCCGATTTCGCCGGGGTTTGCAATGGGCGGGCGGATCTGATATAATAACACAATACGGAAAGGCGGCATTTCCCGCACCGGATGTGCGGTGCGCCGCCGGGACGCACTGGAGGTTTGCATAGTCTTCCAATAGAATATCCACCGTGACCTCCCCGGAGGGAGAGGTGGCACGGGCGATAGCCCGTGATGACACGCCGCATACTCTCGCGGCGCGTCCCGAGACCCGTTCCTTTGGGCCGAGGGTAAGGGGGATTGACTCGCGTGAGATGGAGGGCTGCGAACGGGACGCAGAGGCTTGGATTTTACGTTTTCGCCGAAAACCTCTTCACGTCGTAGGTCCCTAGCGCGTCCCCCTTCAGGCGGCTATCGCCGCCAGCTCCCCCTCTGGGGCGCTTACGGGAGCTGCGCTATCGAGAGTGCGGCGTGGCTGACGGTGGTTTGTGATACCATTTCGCATTACGCTATGCTATAATCATCAGAGAAGAAACTCCCGCAGGAGGCGGTTTGGGATGAAAAAGAGTTGGATTGTGCTTTCCCTGCTGGCGCTGTTGCTGCTGGCGGGCTGCGCGAAAAAGGACGATGCGGCGCGCCTTGTGTCCGCCACGGTGCGCACGCCCGGCGGCGAGGACGCGGCGCAGACCTACCAATATGATGAAACGGGCCGCCTGACGGCCATCGAAGGCCCCGACGGCACGACGACATTTGACTATGACATTGACTATGCCCCGCCTGCGGGCGGCGCGCAGGCGGACTTTAACCCACCGGAGGTGCCTGCGTTCGGCGGCGCGCTGGACGAGATAGAGGCCGTCAGCGTCTGCACGCCGGACGGGCAAACAGAGCTCTACGCCTACGGCCGCCTGATGGAGTGCCGCCGCGCGGACGGCAGCCTGCTGCGCGCGTATACCCGCGCGGAAAATGGCCTGATCACACAGGTGTGCAGCTACGACGAATCCGGACATGAGCAGGTGGAGGAGTACCGCTACATCGGGGACGACTACGGAACCGTCATGGAGGCTGACATCTTTGTGGACGGCGAGGAGATCGGCTACCTCGGCTACGACTATGACCTCGGCAAGGTGCTGACGAAGCTCACCTGGTACGCGCCCGACGAGACGCCGCTGCGCGCCGTGGCCTACACATGGGGCGACGACGGGCGGCTGCTGCGCGAGACGTGGTACGAGGGCACGAGCGAGCTACAGCGCTCCGTGACCTACGATTACGAATAACGGATTACAAACTTCCGCATTGTCCTTTCGCCCGATCTATGCTATACTGAGAGGAACGATCAAAAAAGAGGAAAATACGCGGATTATCGCGTTTTGAGGTTTTCTATGCTGGAACTGCTTTCTCCCGCCGGCTCGATGGAGGCGCTGCGCGCCGCCGTGCAGAACGGAGCCGACGCTGTCTATCTCGGCGCCGACGGCTTCAACGCCCGCGCCGGGGCGCGCAATTTTGCGCGCGATGAGCTGCCTGGGGCTGTCTCCTACTGCCACGTGCGCGGCGTCAAGGTGCATCTGACGCTCAATACGCTCGTCTCTGACCGGGAATTCCCCGCCGCCGCCGAGCTGATCCGCGCGGCCGCCGCCGCGGGCGTCGACGCGTTTATCGTGCAGGATCTGGGGATCATCGACCTGTGCAAACGGATCGCCCCCGAGATCCCGCTGCACGGCTCGACCCAGATGACCGTGCATTCGCTGCCGGGCGTGCTGGAGTGCGCGCGCATGGGCCTAAAGAGAGTCGTGCTCTCGCGCGAGCTGCCAAGAACGGAGATCGCGAATATCTGCCGCCACAGCCCGATTGAGATCGAGGCCTTCGGCCACGGCGCGCTGTGCATGTGTTACTCCGGGCAGTGCTATTTCTCGGCCGTGGTCGGCCGCCGCTCGGGCAACCGGGGCGCGTGCGCGCAGCCGTGCCGCATGGCCTACGGCTACGGCCGCTTCGAGCAGCGCCACCCGCTTTCGCTCAAGGACAACTGCCTGCTGCCGTATGTGCGCGACCTTGAAGCGCTCGGCGTCGCGAGCCTGAAGCTCGAAGGGCGCATGAAGCGCGCGGAGTATGTCGCGATCGTGACGCGCGCCTACCGCACCGCGCTGGACGGCGGCACGCCGGACTACGCCGCCGTTCTGGCGGCCTTCAACCGGCAGGGCTTCACGGACGGCTACTATCAGGGCAAGACCGGCCCGGAGATGTTCGGCATCCATGAGGAAACGTCCGAGCCGCGCGAGCTGTTCGCAAGCGCCCGCCGTACCTACGAGTCGGGCGAGGCGCAGCGCGTGCCCGTCCGCTTTTACGCCATCGTCAGCGCAAGCCGCCCCCTGAGCCTCGCGGTGGAGGATATGGAGGGGCGCGTCTGCAAGGCCACCGGCGAGCTGCCGCAGGCCGCGCTGACGCACGCAATTACGACGGAGGAGCTGGCCGACCGCCTGTCCAAGACCGGCGGCACGCCGTATGAGATGATCGACTGCCGCGCCGTCGTCGAGCCGGGGCTGAGTGTCCCGGCCGCCGCGATCAACAGCCTGCGCCGCGAGGTGCTGACGGCGCTGACCGCCCTGCGCGGCCGCGCGCCCGCGCTGCATGTGCAGGACTACCACCCGCTGCCCGCCGTCCCGAACGGGACGGACGCGCCACACCTGACCGTCAGCGTCCAGAGCGCCCAGCAGGTCACGCCCGCGCTGCGGGCCTCAGCCCCCGCCGTGCTCTACGCGCCGCTCTCCGAGCTGGCCGCGCACCCGGAGGCGTTCTCCAATCTGCCCGCGGGGACGGAGCTTTGCGCCGTCCTGCCGCGCGTGGTCTGGGATGCCGAGCTGCCCGAGCAGCTGCGCCGCATCGATCGCGCCCGCGCCATCGGCGCCGCGAGCGTGCTGTGCGGCAATCTGGGGCAGCTGGAGCTTTGCAGGAGCCGGGGCTTCGCCGTGCGCGGCGACTTCGGCCTGAATGTGTTTAATTCCCGCGCGCTGGCCGTGCTGGCCGGCATGGGCCTTGCCAGCGCGACGCTCTCGTTCGAGCTGACGCTGCCGCAGATCCGCGACATCAGCAAGCGCATCCCGTGCGAGATCCTTGTCTACGGCCGCCTGCCGCTGATGCTGACGGAGAACTGCGTGATCCGCGCCCGGATGGGCAATTGCAGCTGTTCCGGCGCGACGAACCTCACAGACCGCCGTGGCGAGCACTTCCCGATCCAGCGCGATCAGGACACCTGCCGCAACGTGATCCTGAACGGCAAAAAGCTCAACCTGCTCGATAAAAAGCGCACGCTCGCGGGCCTTGGCCTGTGGGGCGCGCGGATCGTCTTCACAACCGAGAACCCGACCGAGGTCGACGCCGTCCTGCAGGGCTGGCACGCCCGCGGCGAGTTCGACCCCGGCAGCGACACGCGCGGCCTGTACCAGCGCGGGGTGGAGTAGAAGAAGCGATGCGCCGCCGGGTTGGTCGTGTTGTTTACAAAGATTCTATGATATAGGAGCGATACCATGCAGATCATCCTCGCGTCCCAGTCGCCGCGGCGGCGGGAGCTTTTGGGCATTTTCCGGCTGCCGTTTTCGGTGGCCGTGGCCGATATTGACGAGACGATGGACCCGAAAAAGCCGCCGGAGGAGGAGGTCGCGCGCGTGAGCCGCGCGAAGGCCATGGCCATCCCGGCGCCGGATGACGCCATCGTCATCGCCGCCGACACAATTGTCACGGTCGGCGGCACAATCCTCGGCAAGCCGAAGGACGAGGAGGACGCGGCGCGGATGCTGCGCCTGCTCTCCGGCCGCGGGCACCGCGTGATGACGGGCCTGACCGTCCGGCAGGGCGAAACGTGCGTCACGCAGACCGTGATGACGACGGTGCATTTCCGCCCGCTGACGGGCCGCGAGATCTCCGCCTACATCGCCACCGGCGAGCCGATGGACAAGGCCGGCGCCTACGGCGCGCAGGGGCTTGCGAACGTCTTCCTCGACGGGATGGAGGGCGATTTTTACAATGTGATGGGCCTGCCCGTCTCCCGTCTCGCGGCGGTGCTGCGGGATGCGTTCGGGCTGGATGTGCTGGAGGTGAACGCGCATGGATAAACGCCCCTTTTTCACGCGGCGCGTGAAGGCCATTGCGATTGCGGCGCTGGCTGTGGCGCTCGTGCTGGCCGTGCTGGCGGCGTCGGGCCACGGCTTTTTATACAAGGCGGCCGGGACGCTGATGCAGCCCGCCCGCAGCGTCAGCGCCTCGCTCACGCGCTCGTTTGAGCAGCTGTACGACTATCTGTTCCGCTACGAGCTGCTGGAGACGGAGAACACGCAGCTGCAGCAGCGCATCTCGGCCATGGAGGACGAGATCGAGCGGGCCGACCAGCTCGCCCGGGAGAACGAGCGCCTGCGCGCGCTTTTGGACCTGTCAGAGGAGCACGAGGACTACCGCTTCGTCTCCGCCTATATCACGAGCGCGAGCGGCACGGCGTGGGGCAGCGCGTTTACAATCGGCAAGGGGACGAACTCCGGCATCGACGTGCAGATGTGCGTGGTGGACGAGTTCGGCCATGTCATCGGCCTTGTGACGGAGGCCGGCCCGAACTGGGCCACGGTGACGACGATTCTCGACGCCTCGGTGCAGATCTCGGCGCAGGTGTCCAGCTCCGGCTATACGGGCGTCGTGCGCGGCACGCACCAGACCGGCGAGGCGGCGGCGCTCCAGCTGCACTATCTGCCGGCCGACGCCGTCGTCGCGGGCGGCGACCAGGTCGTCACGACCGGCTCGAACCTCTATCCGAAGGGGCTGCTTCTGGGCTACGTCGACGGCGTGTCCGCCGACGAGACCGGCCTGAGCCGCATGGCGAGCCTGACGCCCGCCGCCGACTTTGATTTTCTGGAACAGGTCTTTGTGATCTGCGACTACACCGTGCAGTGAGACTGGGGGCAAACTATGCCGAATCGATACAGAATGCCGCTGCGCTGGGTGATGTACGCGCTCTGGTTTTTGACGGCGGTGCTGGTGCAGACGCTGCGCGTTGGCTGGTTCGCGCCCGTGTGCGCCGTCCCGGTGGCGATTGTCTGCACCGCGATGCTGGAGGGCGCGGAGAAGGGCGGCCTGTTTGCGCTGCTCGCGTCGAGCTTCTGGTGCCTGACCGGCGCGGACGCCGGGCCGGTCGCGATTATCACGCTGACCTTCTGCGCCATCGCGGCGGGCACCGTGTGTGAGCGGCTGCTGGCGCCGGGGCTTTTGGCGGCGGCGCTGCTCTGCCTCGGCACGCTGGTGGTCAACGAGGGCGCGATTGCGGCCTATCACGTCGCGGTCGGCCAGCTGGCCGCGCAGCTGCTCTGGCCCACGCTGCCGCTGCAAATTGCGGTCAGTATGCTCGCGTGCCCCGTGTGGTACGCGCTGTGCCGTCTTTCGCGAAAGGTAGGTGGTCTGTAAATGGAACGCCGCGCCCGGCTGCGCACCGGGATCCTGACCGCGCTGGTGCTGATCCTTGTCAGTATTCTGGCGCTCCAGCTGTTTCGGATGCAGATTATCGAGGCCGGGGAGCAGGCCGCGTCCGGCTCCGCCGCTTCGACCTATACGTTCTACACCACCGTCCACGCCGCCCGCGGCCAGATTCTGGACTGCAACGGCGACGTGCTTGTCTATAACCGCACAACCTATTCGCTGACGCTCAACAACTACGTCCTCTTCAACAGCGCCGACCCGAACGGGAGCCTGCTGCAGCTGGCCGAGATGTGCGACGAGCTGGGCGTCGAGTACACCGACAACCTGCCCATCTCCAAGGAGCGGCCCTACACCTCGCTGCTCGAGGAACAGAGCAGCGCGTGGCAGGGCTACTTCCGCACCTGGGCCGAGGAGCGCGGCTGGGACCCGGAGATCAGCCCGCAGAACCTGATCCGCCTCATGCGCGAGGCGTATCACCTGCCCGAGGAGTGGACCGACGAGCAGGCGCGTGCCGTCGCCGGATTGCGCTACGAGCTGGATCTGCGCTACTATACGACGCTCGAGACCTACACGCTCGCGGAGGACATCGACTCGGACAAGCTCGCGCGCCTGCTGGAGCTGGGCACGCCCGGCCTGATGGTCGTCACCGGCTCCGCGCGCTGCTATAACACGACCTACTGCGCCCATCTTCTGGGCCGTGTCGGCAAGATCACCCCCGATCAGGTCGAAAAATATGAGGCGCTGGGCTACCCAATGGACGCGATTGTCGGGCAGGACGGCATTGAGGCCGCGTTTGAGGAAGAGCTGCACGGCACGGACGGCAGTCTTGTTACGACGGTCGACGAGAGCGGAAATATTATTGAGCAGTACTACGAGACGCTGCCTGTGGCGGGCAGCAACGTGGAGCTGACCATCGACCTGCGGCTGCAGGCCGCCGCCGAGCTGGGGCTGGCCGCCGCGATTGACGATCTGCATGAGAACGGCATCAACGAGGAGGGCGAGGGCAAGGACGCCGAGGGCGGCGCAATCGTCGTCATGGACGTGAACACCGGCCGCGTGCTTGCCAGCGCGAGCTACCCGACCTTCGACCTCTCCCGCTACTCGGAGGACTACAAAACGCTCAGCACCGACCCTCTCTCGCCGCTCTTTAACCGCGCCCTGATGGCGGAGTATGCCCCCGGCTCGACCTTCAAGATGGTCACGGCCGCCGCGGCGCTGGAAAACGGCGTCGTGGGCCGGTACTATGAGATTGTCGACAAGGGCATCTACACCTTCTACGACGACTTCCAGCCGCGCTGCCTGCTCTACAAGTACGGCGCGACGCACGGCACGATCAATATGATGCAGGCCCTCAGCGAGTCGTGCAACTACTACTTCTACGAGATCGGCCGCCTGACCGGCATCGACGCAATCGACGAGATGGCGCGCGCCTTCGGGCTTGGCGAAAAGACCGGCATCGAGCTGGGCGAGGAGGCCGGCACGCTGGCCTCGCCGGAGGAGAAGGAGGAGCAGTACGAGGGCTTTGAGAAGCAATGGTTCGGCGCGGACACGCTGCAGGCCTCCATCGGCCAGAGCATGAACGCCTTCACGCCGCTTCAGATGTGCGCTTATATCAGCCAGCTCGCCACCGGCGGCACGCGCTACCGCGCGACGATCCTTCAGGCTGTGCGTTCCTCCGATTTCAAAACGGTGATCCGCCAGAGCCTGCCCGAGGTCGCGGCGAAGGTGCAGCTCTCCGAGGAGACGCTCGCCTGCATCCGCGAGGGCATGGAGATGTGCTCGACCGTCGGCACGGCGCGGACGTATTTGCAGGACTATCCGATCTCCGTCGCCTCCAAGACCGGCACGGCGCAGCTCGCGCGCGAGGGCTCGGATAACGCCGCCTTCGCCTGCTTCGCGCCCATCGACAAGCCGGAGATCGCAATCTATATCTACGTGGAAAAGGGCGCGCAGGGCGGCAACCTCGCCAACGCGGCCAAGGCGGTCATGGACGTCTATTTCGACCCCGCCGCCTCCGTGGAGACGACCTCTGCCGAATACACCGTTCAGTAACACGACAAAGCGCCCCGCCCGGCGTATACAGCCGGGCGGGGCGCTTTTGGGTTGCGGTCAGTCCGCGACGTCGTGGCCCTGATAGGTCAGCGCCAGCTCGCCGTCCTCAAGCGTGAAGGTATAGGCGAGCGTCGTGGTTTCGACGGTGATCTCAAGATAGTCCTCGCGGACGGTGTAGGTGAAGTCGACACGGCTGCCCTCGGGCGCGTCGGCCTGGCCGGTCTCGCAGCCCGTGCCGTCGGCGCGGAATTCCATCGTCGAGGTCGTGCCGTCGGCGGTGTAGGTGTTGTGCCACGTGCCGACGATCGGGCTGTCAATCACGACGGTCTCCGGCTCCGGTTCTGGCTCGGGTTCGGGCGCAGGCGCCTCGGGCGTCTCGTCGGGCGCAGGCGTCTCATAGCGCGCGAAAATATTGCAGCCGCTCAGGCTCAGCAGCATCGCGCCCGCCAGCAGAAGCAGCAGCATACGGGATTTCAAAATGCATCCAACCTTTCGGAACAAGTTCGTGGTTTTTCAAACAGCATACCACGAAGCCGCGCAGATGTCAACCGCCCCCGCAGCGGCACGGCTGCGGGGGCGGGAGAAGACAGAGGCTCAGCGCTCGTTCTGCAGATCGCGCAGGTTCTCGACCATGCGGCGGAAGTAGCGCGCGACAGCCTCGCGCTCCTCGGCCGTGAAGCCCTGATACATGGCGGAGTCGAGCTGACTGTAGACGTCGAGCACCTTCTTGGCGGCCTCGCGGCCGGTGTCGGTGATGGTGATGCGCTTGCGGCGCAGGTCGGACGTGTCGGAGCTCTTGGTGACATAGCCCTTGCGCTCCAGCGAGCGCAGCGAGACGGTGATGGTCGCCGGGGTGACGTGCAGCCACTCCGCCAGATCCTTCTGGGAAGCGACGGTGCCGTCTTCATTTTTTGCCAGCATGACCAGCAGGAACGGCTGGCCGAGGTTTGCCAGACCGGCATTGTTCAGCAGCTCATCCAGCATGGACTTGTGCGCCAGGTGCAGGTGCCGCCAGTAGGTCTCCGGCGCGTCGGCCAGGAAAGATTCAAATTGATTTCTCATATCCGTATGCTCCTTTTAGGTTAAAATGGTTGCCAATATGGACGTTTGGTTTATTTCTCATATTCATATATAGTATGCACGATCTGACGGAAAATGTCAAGAAGAAAATTACTAAAATACCAGAGAAACAACAAGAAAATTGTCAGTTTGTTTCGTGCAGTTTCACGAAACGCCGGTTATGACGTTTAGCATCCGGCGGTAACGTGTGTAAAATGCTTCGGCGGAACACGGTTTGCTGCCGGCCAGCCAGCCGCACGGCTCGAGGATGATGCTGTCGAACTGCCGCACGAACTGCCCGCCCCGGCCCAGCGCAACGGCGTAGGGGAGCATGGTGTAGAAATACTGCCCGTCCTCGCGCAGCCGCGCGCGCAGCTGCTTTTTCGTCAGGTGCGACAGGTCGCGGCTCAGGCCGCGCGCCTGCGCCAGCAGCTCCAGCCCGGCGCGCGTGCGCCGCGGGCCCCAGAGCAGCAGCACGCCGGTCAGCGTCTGCATGAGCGCCGCGAGCACAAGGTACAGCCCGCCGCCGAAGAACACCGGCACCAGCAGCACCAGCAGCGGCGTCGCGATCCAGACGGCCGCGTCGGCCCACTGCCGCCGCGCGGCGTGCTGTACCCCGCGCGGCAGGCTGATGCCCGCGGCAACGCCCAACACGAGTCCGGCAAACGTGAACAGCAGCCCGCCGAACGCCGTGTGCCAGCCGGCGGCCGCCGCGCAGCCGCAGCCCAGCCCCATCAGGACCCGGCACACAAGCGGGTTGCCGCCGTTCCGGTCGAGCAGCCTCCGTCGCCATGCCCGCGCGGCGGTGTCCTCCAGCTGCGAGGAGAGCGTCAGGAAGCGCCCCGCGCCGCAGCGGTCTGTCCCGGCGAACAGGGTGGCGAAGAATTTGGCCTCAAACGCGGGCCGCTCGTTGCCCATACCCATCTGGCGCACGAGCGTGACCTGGCGCTTGCGCATCTGGATGCTGACGTAGCCCAGCGCGCACCACTGCATCAGGATGCCCGCCGCCTGCGGCGGCGCGTTGTACAGCAGCAGCGGCAGAAGCCCGGCGGACGTGCCGTCCGGCGGCAGCGCGCGGCGGCGCACCCGGTTCTGGCGCATCCGCAGCGCCAAAAACCAGTAGAGCAGCCCGAGCGCCCAGAAGATGACGGCAATCGCGCGCAGGGCGGGCAGGCTCCGCGCCGCGGCCTTGCGCGAGGCGGTGCCGAAATAGTCGGCGGGCAGCGTCACGGACGCGCTGAGCGTCTCGCGGTCGAGCAGCTCCTCCTTCAGCGTGCCGGAGAAGGAGGTGTCCGTCTGGTGCAGGGTCATGTAGTCGGCGATGACGTCCTGCGTGTAGCCGCTCTCATAGACCGGCTCGAGGGCCTCAACCGCCGCGGGAAGCGTTACGGTAAACTCATACGACTGGATCGGCCAGCTCCACCGCCCGGGGATCAGCGGCAGCGTGTAGACAAGGCCGTCGTCCGTCTGCTTCTGCGTGGGCTTGATCGTATAGCTCACGCGCACCGTCTTGGTGCCGGAGAAGCCGCCGGTCAGCGAGAGAAAGCAGAAGCCGTCATGATCCTTCGTGACGTCAACCGCGACGCCGTCGAGCGCGGCGTCGGATGCGCCGAAGCCGAGCGGGATGAGCACGGTATCGAGCGCCTCGTCGAGCGAGAGCACCGCCTCCAGCTCCATCTGACATGCGCCGTCCGGCTGAACGGCCGCCTGCGTGCGCAGGCTCGTGATCTGTGAGGCCGACACCGGGACGCACAGCAGCAGGCACAGAAGAAGAAAAAACAGCGCACGCCGCAACCGCCGCATGAAAATCGCTCCTTTCGAGGGTTTGCTTTCCTCCCATCATACCATAATCACCAAATTCTCGCAAGAGTTTTCCACCAATTCTCACAAAAATGTTAGGGAACATTGACAGGATGCACAGAAAATGTTATCATATTTAAGTGATAAAACGCGAGCGGCCTGCGCCGGCGCGGAAAAGGAGAAATGAACGATATGGAAAAGAAAGTTTATGCACAGGTATATTCCCTGCTGAAAACGCAGCGCGACGGCATCCTGACCGCGCTGGGCAACCTCTCCGCGATCGGCTACGACGGCGTCGAGCTGATGAGCACGCTGACCGACGGCGTCAGCCTGAACACCTTTAAGCAGGTCCTCTCCGACCTCAATCTGGACGTCATCTCCAGCCACGGCCTGCGCGACGAGAACGATTTCGACTGGGCGCGCGAGGTCGGCGCAAAGTACTGCGACATCCGCATGGCCGAGCACTCCGTCGACCGCGACACCGTGCTGCGCGCCTGCGACCAGCTCAATAAGGACGCCGAGCTGCGCCTGAAGCATGGCCTGAAGAGCGTCATCCACAACCACGCCAACGAGCTGTTCTGGGTGGACGGCAAGGTTGGCGGCGAGCGCGTGTACGACCTGCTCATGGCGAACACCGATCCGAACCTCGTCGGCTTCGAGTTCGACGTCGGCTGGGGCATGCGCGCGGGCGTCAACCCGGTTGACTACGTCAAGAAGTACGCCGGCCGCTTCCCGCTGATCCACGTCAAGGAGTGCAACGCCGTCGGCAAGACCGAGGAGGAGATGGAGCACTTCCCGAAGAAAGTCATGGACATGGGCGCGCCGAAGATGATCCACGGCACCCCGTACTTCTCCGAGGCGCAGGTCGCGCTGCTGGAAGCCAGCCGCGTCTGGAACGTGCGTCTGGGTCAGGGCCTCATCAACTGGCCGGAGCTGATCGCCGCCTGCGAAGCGCAGGGCACCGTCGCCTACATCAACGAGCGTGAGTGCCACGACATCGAGGGCGTCCACAAGGCCAATCCCGTCCAGTGCGCCGAGTTCGACTACGAGTTCCTGCGCAGCCTGTAAAACACACATAGCCCGGCCCGGAGGCATCTGCCTCCGGGCCGGGTTTGATTTATGCAGCACTTCCCTTGCATCCAGTCGCAAAATATGTTATGCTGGCAAAAACGAAAAATGGGGAATTGCCATGGAAGAAACACTGCGGGCCGGGCTGGAAGCGCTGGGCCTGTCCGGCATCGACACCGGCACGCTGTGCGCGTTCGGCGCGGCGATGCTGGAAAAAAATACGGTGATGAACCTCACCGCGATTGAGGACCCCGCCGAGGTGGCGCGGCTGCACTTTCTCGACAGCCTTGCGCTGTTGACGCTTGCGGACTTTCGGGGAAAATCTGTCGTTGACGTCGGCTGCGGCGCGGGCTTTCCCGGCGTACCGCTGAAAATCGGGGAGCCGTCGATGCAGCTGACGCTGCTCGACAGTCTGGGCAAGCGTGTGAGCTGGCTGGACGGGACGCTCCGCCAGCTCAGCGTGGAGGCCGAATGCGTCTGCGCCCGCGCCGAGGAGGCGGTGAGCACGCGCCGCGAACAGTATGACATTGCCACGGCCCGCGCCGTCGCGCGGCTGCCGGTGCTGTGCGAGCTGTGCCTGCCGTATGTCAGGGTGGGCGGGTGCTTCCTCGCCATGAAGGGCGCCGCCGCCGAAGAGGAGGCGAGGGAGGCCTATACCGCGATCAAAACGCTGGGAGGTAAATTGCGCGAGGTCGCGTCCTATCAGATCCCCGGCACCGACGCCGTCCACCGCGTCGTCATCATCGACAAGGTCGCCCCGACGCCCGCCCGGTATCCGAGAAGGTACGCAAAGATCAAGGCGGAGCCGCTGTAAGGAGCGGGGCGGTTCGATCAAAGGTGCAGCATGTAATCCTGCGCGCATGGACAAACCCTGCGTTTCGTGTTATAATAGCAATCTCAGAAAACTTTGCCCATGCGGGCGATAGAAAGCGGGGGAGGCGCGGCAATGGAGGATCTGGTGTTATCTGCGCAGGATGTGCGCAAGCTGCTGGCGGGCGCGTCGGGCGACGCCGCGCTGCTGTGGCTCTACGGCAAGACCGGCGGCGACCCCGCCAGCGCCGAACAGGCGCTGCGGATGCCGGCGCACCGCGTTGAAATCGCGGCGGCGGCCCTGCGCCAGCTCGGCCTGTGGCAGGATGCGCCCGCGCCCAGCCATGTGCTGCCGTCCGAGCCGCCGCACTACGGCGAGCAGGACGTGCTCGCGGCGCTGCAGGACCCGTCGTTTGAGCTGCTGCGCGGCGAGGCGCAGCGGCGCATGGGCCGCATTTTGTCAACAGAGGAGCTGAAGATCCTGCTCGGGATGCGCGGCTACCTCGGCCTGCCGGACGAGGTGATCTCGCTGCTTCTGACCTACTGCCTCGAGCGCAACCGCGCGCGCGGGAACGTGCGCCCGCCGTCGCTGCGGCAGATTGAGCGCGTCGCCTACCGCTGGGCGGACGCCGGGATCGACACGCTGGAGGCCGCGTCGGCGCATATGCAGATCGAGCTGGAGAAAACGAGCCGGATCGGCCCGATCCGCCGCCTGATGCAGATCAGCGACCGCCGCCTGACCGCGCCGGAGGAGAAGTATGTCCTCACATGGATCGACTGGGGCTTCCCGGACGAGGCCATCGCGATGGCCTATGAGCGCTGCTGCCTGTCCACCGGGCGGCTCAACTGGGCCTATATGAACTCGATTCTCAAGAGCTGGCACGGCCAGCATCTGCACACGCCGGATGAGATCCGCGCGGGCGATGTGCCCGCGCCGCGCAGAAACGGCAAGGTGACGCCGCCGGATGCCGGGAACCTGAGCGAGATGGAGAAGAACGCCATTGCCCGGATGCTGCACGGAAAGACGTAAAGGAGAGGGAGCTTATGCCGTATTCGCCGGAGATCGTAGCCCGCGCCCGCGCGCGGCTGGCCAGCGCCAAGGAGGCGCAGGAGCGGGAGAATCAGGCCCGCGAGGAGGCCGCCTACGCCGCCTATCCCCGCCTGCGCGAGATCAAGCTCGAGATCGCGCGCACCATGACGCACGCGCTCGGGGAGAGCCTGAAGCGCCGCGCGCCCGGCGAGCCAAGCCCGCTTGTGGCGGCGCGCAAAACCGTCGAGGAATTAAAGCGCGAACAGGCGTGGATCCTGGAGGCGAGCGAGCTGGACGAGGGCGTGCTCGACCATCAGCCGATCTGCCAGAAGTGCGGCGGCGAGGGCTATATCGGCGCGCAGATGTGCGAATGTCTGGCGGAGCTGTGCCGGCAGGAGCAGAAAAAGTCCCTGTCGAGCCTGCTCGGCACGGGGCGCGAGAGCTTCGACAACTTCCGCCTCGACTACTACCCGGACGACTATTATCCATCTCTCGGCGCGTCGCCGCGCCAGCTGATGGAGACGGTGCTGCGCCGCTGCCGCACCTATGCCCGGCAGTTTTCGCCCAAATCTCCCTCCCTGCTCTTTTCAGGCGGGACGGGGCTGGGCAAGACCTTCCTGTCCGGCTGCATCGCCCGCGCCGTCTCCGACGCAGGCTTCAGCGTCGTCTACGACACGGCCGTCCAGCTGATTGAGGACTTTCAGGCCGAGCAGTTCCGCGACGAGACGGGGCGCACGGAGCGCTATTCTCTCTGCGACCTGCTGATCATCGACGATCTCGGCACGGAGATGAATAATCAGTTCACCCAGTCCGCGCTCTACCGCGTCGTCAACGCCCGCCTTGTGGCGGGGCGGCAGACGATCATCTCCACGAACCTGTCCACAAAGAACATCTCCGAGCGCTACCAGCCGCAGCTGGTCTCGCGCCTGCTCGGCGCGTACGAGCTGATGCTCTTCTTCGGCGACGACATCCGAATGCGCGGGAAAACATGAAAAAAGGACGCCCGTCCGGCAGTTCAAGTGCCGGGCGGGCGTTTTGTGCGGTCAGGCGGGGGAGAACTGGTCTTTGCCGACGCCGCAGAGCGGGCAGGCGAAGTCCGCGGGAAGATCTTCCCACTTCGTGCCGGGCGCGATGCCGTTGTCCGGATCGCCGAGCGCCTCGTCGTATTCGTAGCCGCAGACGTCACAGATATACTTCATGTCAACAGATCCTTTCTGTATATTTTCCTTATGATAGCATATCCAACCGGGGCGCGCAAGATTCTGATTTGTAAAATCATTGTGTCCACGCTAGGAAAGCCGGACGCTGTTGTTGCCCGTCTCCACGGTCACGGTTTTGACGGCCTGTCCGTTCTCATAGAGTGTGTACGCGCCCACGGGCAGCCCGTCGAGCCGGGTCGAGCGCCAGATATCGGCACGGCCCGCGCCGTAGTCGATGACGCCCGCGAAGTCGCCGCCGTCTCCCGAGAGGGTATAGCGGTAGCTGCCGGCGCCGTTTGTGCGGAAGATCGTCAGGCTCCCGGCCTTTTCCGCGGTCAGATGCAGCACCTCGCCGTCGGCCCAGCCGTCGCCCGAGGCGCGGGCGACGGAGGCGTTCGTGCGCACGGTGAACGAGAGCGCGTCCTCCCCGGCGGCGGCCACGTAGTCGCCGGGCTCCAGCTCCAGCACGCACGCGCCGTCCTCGACGGTGGCGGTGTCGGCCAGATTCCCGTCCATGTCCCAGACCTGCACGCGCGCGCCGGCGGCGGCGTCCGTTTCAAGCGCGACGGCGTAGGTCTTCTTGGAAAGATGCGTCTGCCGCAGCTGCTGGCGGCGTGTGGTCAGGGATGCGGCCTGCAAAGTCAGCGCGAGCGTCAGGCAAGCGGCGGCGCCCGTTGCAATTGCCGCCTTGATGGTCTGTTTCATTGGCATTCCTCCTACCCGGCAGTCTACACCGGGCGGGCGGAAAAACCGCGTCGTTCCTGTCGAGGGGCAAGGCGTTTTCGAAGTTTTACAGATTCACGGGGGAGGAGTTGTGCAGCTTGCCCAGAAAATATCCTTGCACATTCCGGTGATTTATGCTATAGTAAATAAAAAGGGGCAAACGCCCTGCTTCGAGGAGGATGGCTTATGATTATCACTGTTGGTCGTCAATTCGGCTCCGGCGGCCGCCAGATCGCGGAGAAGATGGCGGAGCGCCTTGGCTATGCCTACTATGACAACAAACTGCTCCAGATGGCTGCGTCGGCCGGGAATATCGACGCGGAGATCGCCGCACAGCTCGACGAGAAACCGGTGCGCTCGCTGCTGTATTCGACCTATGTGGCGGCATCCTCGTCCTTTGGCGAGAACATGCCGCTCAACCAGAAGCTGGCCTTCGCCCAGTTTGACAAGATCCGCGAGATCGCGGAAAAGGGCAACGCCGTCATCGTCGGCCGCTGCGCCGACTACATCCTGCGCGACCGGAAGGACACCGCGAACGTCTTTATCTACGCGCCCGACGCCTATCGCCACCAGCGTGCGATTGAGGTCTACGGCGTCCCGGCGGAGCTGGTCGAGAAGACCATCAAGAAAAACGACAAGGCGCGCGCGGATTACTACAACTTCTTCACCCAGCGCAAGTGGGGCTTTGCGCCGAACTACGACCTGTGCGTCGACAGCAGCGTCCTCGGCCCGGAGGAAACGGGCCACCTGCTGGCGGAGTTCATGGAGCTGTTTGAAGCGAAGCTGAAAAAGTAAGGCTTTGTGTGACATTTTATTCAATGAGAGGAGGAAGCTATTATGTTTTCTTGCAAACGGTTTTTCCGCACTTTGGTTCACGCTTTTGTTTCGACTTTTTTTTGCTGTGCTGCTTTTGTTGTGCTTGCTCCTGTGTCACTTGGGGCAGAGGCTGAGCCTGCCATGGTTGAGGAAGAGATGGCGCTTCAGCAACATGCATGTGGAGCTCACGATTGTTTGATGAATGCGTGGTTCGATGGCACAGAAATCCATTACCCGGACTACTTTGGGGGAGATTATGTCGACGGGGATACATTGCATATCCGTTTGGTCGACCCTTCGGAAGCGGAGTTGCAGGAGATTACGGAGTTGGTTTTTGATTACCTCGACTATGTAGCCTTTGAGGACGGAACAATTTCCTTTGACACTTTTCATCTACTCGCGAAACGCCTGTTTTACGCCATGCATCGCGCGGGTATTTCTCCGGTGTCAGTGCGACCAAGCTCACAAACGGAACGTTTGACAGTGTCCGTTCCTGAAACTTATGCTAAGCAGGCAGTAGAGATTATTACGACTTCAGACCATGCTGGTCGTATCGATTTGCAGTTTGATCAAGAGGAGTCGTTATCCGCAGATGTCCCGAACACCTTTGAAATTTTTGCAGAAATGAACGCGGCAGTTTCCCATATGATTGGCGGTGATGTTTTGAGTGTGTCAGAGGGGAACTTTACTCTGGGATATATGGGAACACTTGATGGTAATGATTACTATGTTTCAAGCGGACATGCGATCACCAACGGAGAGACTGTCAGAAAAGGATCAAATATGTCCGGGGAGTGGTAGGAACTGTTCGATCGATTCAGTTTTCAACAGGTGAGAGTGGCGATTATTGCCTGATAAAAGCAAGCTCTAACTTTAAACTGTCAAACCGTGTCGTATACATTCGTTCGGGAGCGTATAACACTGTCCCAATTACAGGAATTACACTTAATCCGGCTGAGGGGACTTGGGTTTATAAATATGGGGTAGCAACTGGCGCAACATATAAGTGCCAAGTTACCGCTGTTGATACAATGGTAGATATAACGCCTCCAAATGACTTGGATACAACAATTTATGTTGACGGAATGACAACAGCCGTATGCTATGAAACCGCTACTCCGTCAGTAGAAGGTGACAGTGGAGGACCATATATTGTGTATAGCGACAATGAGTATAAAATATGTGGTATCCATTCCAGCTTTGATGTCTGGAATCCGACTGCAGTATATTTTACACCGTGGATGTATATTGCAGGAACGGGACTTACTGCAAAAACTTCTTAGGCAGATTGAATTCTCTCTGCTTAAGACTCGGAGGAGACCGGCCACCTGTTCGCAGAGTACATGGAGCTGTTTGAAGCGAAGCTTCGCCGCGAGAGATAAACAAAATAATACGCCGTGCGGCTGGAACTTCCAGCCGCACGGCTTTTTTCAATCCCAATGGTTTTCACAGAACAGGAGCGTGGCGTCCTGCGTGTGGGGCGAGTGGGAGCCGAAGCGCAGGATGGCGGTGCCGCTATGGCTGCGGGGCTTTGCGCCCAGAATACCGCCAAGATCCGTGCGCTTGACCCGGTAGTGGACGGTCACCGTGCCGTCCGGCTCGCACGTCCAGTCTGTGACGTCGGCGCGCCAGGTTCCAATCTCCCGATAGGGGATGCGGCCCTGTGCCGTCTCCGGGCGCTGCTGCATCACCGGGCCGCACAGCGTAAGCCGGCTTTGGGTGCGTCATCGGTCAGCGGCGTTTCGACCACCGCGTCGATTTCGCTGCGCGCCTGTGTTCCAAATACCACGAAGGCGCGAAACGCGGTAATCTCGGCGACCATCAGTCCCAGTCGCGGTACTGGTACAGCACGGAGCGCGGCCCCTCCGGATCGCGCAGCTCCACCACCTCCGGGCCCTCCTGTATGGGAATATTCGGCGGCCCCGCCGTCTTCCGCCGCGCAAAAAGCGACAGCACCCCCGCCAGCAGCGCGAAGGCCAGGAGCAAAACGCCTGCGGCTTTCAGCTTCTTTCTCATATATTTTCACCTATTTTCTCATAATTTCCTATTAATCCAGGCGGCGTACCGGGCCAATGTGCCCCTCCCTACGGACAGAGCAAAATTGCGCGCCGGTTCTGCGCAACCTACACCCACGCAGGAGAAGGCTTGGCGCAGACTTCACGCCCAGTGATTCTCATAAAAGCGCGGCAGGGGATCGGGCAGGTAGGGATCGGCTTCGTTGCGCTGCAGGCGCAGCAGGACTGAGCCGGTCTTCGCCGCGTCGCCGCTGTCCTCCCGGGAGCGCACCCGGTAGCAGACCAGCACGCGCCCATCCTCCTCGCAAGTCCACCCGGTCACCGTCACGCGCCAGCGCGGCACGTCGCGGAAGGGCAGGTACCAGTCGTCGCCGAGCTGGATCGCGGCGGCGGCCTGCACAACGCGCGACGCATCCACGCCGCTCTGCGCCGCCACCTGCGCCACGGCCGCGGGCGCGCAGCGCAGCAGCGTTTCAACCGCGTCGCCGCCCGCCTGCGCGTACGCCTCCGCCTGCGCGCTGCTGCCGCTGGCCGGGTCCGACGGCACGTGCCGCGCCGCGAGCGCCAGATCGGTCTGGGCCACGCCGTCGTATTCCGTTTGCAGATAGACGCTGTGTTCCTTCTCTGAGAGCAGCTTCCCGAGCGTATCGCACGCCCAGTCGTCATAGGGCGCGCCGCGCGTCAGCGCAAATTGCAGAAAGGCCGTCCGCCAGCAGCGCGGGGCCTCCAGAACGCTGGAGCGGAGCGTGTCGCCGTGGCGGCCGTTCTGCGCGCAAAACGCTGCCCAGTCCGCACAGAGCGCGGTGAAGACGTCAACCGTCATCCCGTCCTCAAGCCAACCCGCCGCGTCAAGCGACCCGTCGTCGCGGAGGGGGCAGTACACATGCACCCACGAACAGAGCTGCCTGTCGAGCTTCTGCGTGAGCACAATGGCGCTGCCATAGGCCGAGGCCGGGCGCACCGGAAGCGGATCCCCCAGCAGCGTACAGACGCTGCCTTCCGGCGGCGCGCCGGTGGTGAGCGGCGCTTCGACTTCGACGGCCAACGCACTGTGCTCCCGCTCGTTGCCGTCTGAGACGCAGCCGCGAAAGCCCGTGAAGCGCACAAGCATACAGTCCCAGCCCGCATACTGGTAGAGGATGGCCGGTGCGCCGTACGGGTCGGGCGGCGTGCGCACGGCGAGCTCCTCGGCCAGCTGCTCCGCCAGGGCTGCGTCCGCCCGGCGAAGCGCGGTGAGATAGGCCGCCGTGCATGCAGAGATGAGCACAGCCGCCACGGCCAGAATCAGCGCAAGCTTTTTCACTTTTTTCATCGCAATTCGCCTCGTTTCATCCGTTTTCCTACAAAAATCAAGCGCGGGAAAAATGACGTAAAATTGAAAAACGGGGTTTGCCGTCCCTTTTTTCATGGCGGCACGATGCTGGAAGGTAGACAAATGATTATGTTTACTTTATTTTACCAGACGCCCTTCCATCTGTCAAGGCGGGCACGAAAAAACCGGGCGGCGACATCGATTTGCCGCTGCCCGGGGTGCTGTAGTTTGTTATTCCGGCTTGACGAGCGCGATGTGCAGCTCGTCGAGCTGCTTCTGGCTGACCTCGCTCGGGGCGTTCATCATGAGATCCTGCGCGTTCTTGTTCATCGGGAACGGGATGATCTCGCGGATGGACTCCTCGCCCGCGAGGAGCATGACCATGCGGTCGACGCCCGGGGCGATGCCCGCGTGGGGCGGCGCGCCGTAGCAGAAGGCGTTGTACA
>CAZYZQ010000007.1:0-31100 GCA_964652075.1 uncultured Oscillospiraceae bacterium | reverse complement strand
GACGGATATAGAAGCCGTCGAGAAAGCTGCATGAAACCATGTAGCTCAGGTTCCGGTACCCGGTTTCATTTTCGCACAGGAGCACCAGATGGCGGTTCTCATTATCGACGCCGTGTACCTTGTCCTGCCTTGTGCGGGGCGCGACATAGACCTCGCAGCCGATGATCGGCTTGACGCCTGCCTTTTGCGCGGCCTTATAGAAATCAATCGCGCCGTACATGACGCCGTGATCCGTAATGGCAATCGCCGTCTGCCCCATCTCCTTGACGCGGTCAAACAGCCGGGAGATCCGGCACGCGCCGTCAAGCAGGCTGTATTCTGTATGCACATGCAGATGGACGAATCCCATATCTACTCTTCTTCTCTCGCCAGCGCGATCAGCTTGCGCATCCGGTGGTTCATGGCTGATTTTGTGACCGGCTCATCCAACATGTCCGCCAGCTCACTGAGTGTGGCCTCCGGGTTTTTCCGGCGCAGGAGCGCTGTACTGCGGAGCTTGTCCGGCAGCTCCTCGAGCCGCCCGGACGCCTCCAGAATCCGGATCGCTGCAATCTGCTCCTGCGCCGCGTCGACGACCTTCGTCAAATTCGCCGTTTCACAGTTGCAGCGGCGATTGACGTCGTTGCGCAGATCCTTCTCCATTTTCGCCTCCATGACGCCCATGGAGCACTGCATCGCGCCGATTTTCGTCAAAAAATCCTCTATCGCGTCCGACTGCTTGAAATATAAAATCTGGTTGCCGCCGCGCAGGATCTCCTTCGGCGCGAAGCCCATCTCCAAAAGCAGGGCATACGTCTCCTTGCCCGCCTTCAGATGGCCCGTGGCCAGCTCAAGGTGGTAGCGCTTGGTCGGGTCGGTCACAGACCCGCCTGCGAGAAACGCGCCGCGCAGGAACGCCGCCTGACAGCACTCGCGCTCCAATATTCCAAAATTCAGATGCAGCGCGCCTGCGTTCCGGTCGGACAGCTCCAGCGTGTCAAACATGCGTTGTAGCTTTTTGGCATCCTCGATCACAAAAACGCGCTTCCCGCCCGTCTCGTCCGGCAGGCGATCAAAGCTCACGCCGAACGCCCGGGCAAAAAGTCTGGGCAGGCGCAGCGCAAAATCGGCGCTCTCCGTAACGATTCTGGCCTGCGCCGGCGTAAAGGTGTTGCAAAACAGCAACACCCCATAGCTCTCCGCAATCGCGCAGCATTTTTTCCCAACCTGCGCGCGGCAAAGCTCGGATTTCACGTTCGATGCAAATGACACGGCGGTCACCTCCGTTTTTTGATGAGATGGCAGCAATCCATCAGCGCCTCGGCCAGCTTCTCCGGGTCGTGGCGCGCAAGCGCCCCCTCCGCCAGCATGGGATACGTGAAGACCTGAACGCCCATGGCCTCGATCTCTTCCCTGCACAGGCGCAGCGGCTCCGCTCCCTCATCCGCGTAGCTTTCCAGCACCTCGTGCGGAATCGGCTGGTCGTTGGCCAGCACGGCGTCCAGAATATCCGCGCCGCCATGGCGCAGCAGTGCGCGGACGTGATCCGGGCCGGTATACCCCTCTGTCTCACCGTCCTGCGTCATCATGTTCATCACATAGATGCGTTTGGCGTGGGATTCCGCAATTGCCTGCGCGATCCCGTCGACCAGCAGATTGGGGATCACACTCGTATACAGACTCCCCGGCCCGAGCACGATCAGATCGGCATGCTGAATTGCCCGGATGGAATCCGGCAGCGCCGCAGGGTTCTCCGGCAGCAGGCGCACCTGCCGGATCCGGCAGTCGTTCTCTTTTTTTGCATAAAAAATCTTACTCTCGCCGAGAACTGTCTCCCCGTTCTCAAACGTCGCTTCCAGTTCCACATTCTCCCCTGTCACGGGCAGCACCTTTCCCGTAATGGCCAGAATATCGCTCATCTGCTTCACAGCCGCCTCAAAGCTGCCGGATACGCCGTTGAGCGCTGCAAGGAACAGGTTGCCGAAGCTCTGGCCCGTCAGGCTTCCATCCTGAAAGCGGTAATCCAGCAGCTTTTCCATCATCGGCTCCGCATTGGAGAGCGCCAGAATGCAGTTCCGGATATCGCCCGGCGGCAGCATGCCCAGATCCTTGCGCAGCATGCCGGAGCCGCCGCCGTCGTCCGCAACGGTGACAACGGCCGTCAGGTGGCGCGTGACCTGTTTCAGCCCGCGCAGCATATTCGACAGGCCGTGCCCGCCGCCGATCGCCACCACGCGCAGGTGGATGCGCCCCGGGACATAGACCCGTACTTGTTCTGTCTGATGCGTACTCATGGCATTTCGTCCCCGTCAGTCCTGTACGTTTTCCCGGCTGATATCACGGTGTGTTACAACCGTCACGTAGCCGCGCTTTGCAACCAGCTCGCCAACCGCCTTGGCAATGGCGACGGAGCGGTGATGGCCGCCCGTGCAGCCGACCGCAATCACAAGGTTCGTCTTCCCCTCCTCGTTGTACAGCGGCAGCGAGAAGGCCAGCAGGTCTTCAAGCTTCGCCATATAGTCGAGCGTCATCTGCTTGGAGAAAATGAAATCGCGCACCGGCTCCTCCAGCCCCGTCCGGTTTCGCAGCTGGTCAATATAGTAGGGGTTCGGCAAAAACCGCACGTCAAGCACCAGATCGGCGTCGAGCGGCAGGCCGTATTTAAAGCCGAAAGACATGACATTGACCGTCATCGCCTGCTCGAGCTTGCCGCCGACGACACGGCGCAGCAGTTCCCCCCGCAGCTTCGCGGTGGAAAAGGTCGAGGTGTTGATGACATGCGCCGCGCGGTTGTGGATCGGTTCCATCATAATCCGCTCCCGCCGCACCGCCTCCGACAGCGGCGAGCCGTCGGCCGTCAACGGATGCATCCGGCGCGTCTCCTTAAAGCGTTTGATGATAACCTCGTCGTCCGCCTCCATAAAAATCAGGGAATACGGGCATCCCATCGCGGTGAGATCCTGCATGGCGCTGTTGAGATCCTCAAAGGCCAACCCGCTGCGCGAGTCGCAGACGACGACGACCTTTTCATACCGCCCGTGCGTCGCCATGCAGTACTGCGCAAACGGCTTGATAAGCGCGACCGGCATATTATCCACACAGTAGTACCCGTTGTCCTCCAAAATCCGCGCGGCTTTACTCTTGCCCGCGCCGGACAGGCCCGACATAATCAGCAGTTGCATGGCATATCCTCCCCTAATATCCGAATCTCCGGTTCCAGCCGGACGCCGCAGGCTTCCCACACCCGCTCCTGTACCGCCGCGAGCAGCGCGCGGACATCCGCGGCCGTGGCCCCGCCCAGATTGACAAGAAAACCCGCGTGCTTTTCCGAGACCGCCGCGCCGCCGACCCGCAGGCCTTTCAGCCCCGCCTGATCGATCAGCGCCGCCGCATAGCCCGTCGCCGGTCGCTTGAAGGCGCTGCCGGCAGAGGGCAGCTCCAGCGGCTGGGACGCACGGCGCTTCTGCGCCAGCGTGCGCATGGTTTCCCGGATCTGCGCCGGATCGCCCGGCGCCAGGGAAAACTCTGTCGAGAGGATCACGCCCGGCATGGCCTGAAACGCGCTGGACCGATAGCCGAACCCCTGCGCCTCGCCGCAATAGGTCTCAACCCGGCCGTCCGGATGCAAAAAACGTGTTACAGTTGCCACCTGCCGCATCTCGCCGCCGTAAGCGCCGGCGTTCATAAACAGGCCGCCGCCGACGGTTCCGGGGATGCCGTGAGCAAACTCCAGCCCGCTAAGCCCCGCGTCTGCGGCACATACCGCCGCGCGCGCCATCGCTGTCCCGGCGCACACATACAGCTGCGTCCCCGCAACGCGCTCACCGGTCAGGCATTCCTTTGTCCGAATCACAAGGCCGGAATATCCCTCGTCCGGCGCGAGGACATTGCTGCCCGCGCCCAAAGTACAGTGCGGTACGCCCCGTGCCAGCCGTACCAGCGCGATCAGCTCCGTTTCATCTTTCGGGTACGCCACAAGCGCCGCCGGCCCGCCAATGCGGAACGACGTCAGCTTCGACAGCGGCACATCGCGCTCCAGCTTCAGCCCCGGCAGGGCACTGTGCAATCTGCTCTCCAGCTCCTTCACGGCAACCAACTCCTCCGGCACGTTCATACAGAATCAGTATAACAGAAAACCGCCCTGTAGAAAAGCACTTTTTCCTCCCCACGGGATTTCCGGGCCACATATTGTCCCGGTCACAGGATATGCAGATGTATTCCCTGCGAACGCCCTGCTCCCCAGTTTTTGCAGTTTTTCCTATTATACCGCACATTTGGCCGGATTGCAATCTGCCCATCCCGCCGCAACAAGCAGTCAGGAGGGTGCCCGGTAGCGGGCGCCCTCCTGATACGCCGCCGGTACTCCGGCGGAATTATGTGGCATTGTTGTCAAAATAGTCGTTGATGCGGTTTGTAAATTCGCGCGCGGCATTATAGCCCATGCGCTTCTGCCGCGCCTCCATCGCCGCAACCTCGACAATAATCGCAAGATTCCGGCCCGGCTTGACCGGAATCGTCAGAGACGGCACCTTGACGCCGAGAATCTCTACGTGCTGGCTCTCCACGCCGACCCTGTCATACAGCGCCGTGTTGCTCCACGGCACGATGTTGATCACAATATCAATATCGGATTCCTGCTTGATAGCGCCCATGCCGAACAGCTGCGCCACGTTGATCACGCCGATGCCGCGGATCTCAATGTAGTGGCGGATCAGCTCCGGCGCCGTTCCCACAAGGTGCTCCGTTCCCACACGGCGGATTTCGACCGCGTCGTCCGCGATCAGGCGGTGGCCGCGCTTGACCAGCTCAATCGCGGCCTCGCTTTTGCCGATGCCGCTCTCACCGGTGAGCAGCACGCCCTCGCCGTAGACCTCGACAAACACACCGTGCCGCGTCACGCAGGGCGCCAGCAGATTGGAAAGCCGCGAGATCAGCGTAGAGGTCAGAACCGAGGTGGACGACGCGCTGCCGAGCACGGTGATATCGTGCCGCACCGCCATCTCCATGCACTCCGGATAGGCCGTCAGGCTGCGGCTGAGGATCAGCGCTGGGATCCGGTAGGAGAGCATCCGGTCAAAGGCCGCGCGGCGCTGCTCGCTGCTCAGCTCGGCCAGAAAAGCCGTCTCCGCCATGCCGATAATCTGCAGGCGGCTCGGCTCGAAGTGCTCGAAAAAGCCCGCCAGCTGCAGGCCGGGACGCGAAACGTCCTCCGCCAGCACACAAACCTGCTCATAATCAGAGGCGCGGTAGATCGGATGCAGCCGGAACTCGTCCACAATCCGCGTCAGCGGTACCGTCGACTGATTGATATTGTTCATCTCCGGCTCCCTCCAAGCTCTTTCGTATCGGGGTTTCCCTTTCGTTTCCTATTATATTCGCTTTGCCGCCATTTCGCAACCGTCCGGGGAATTTTATTTTTTTGCATTTTTCTCTTGCATTTTGAGAGTATTTCTGCTAAAATACGTCATAGCGTCTGTGACGTGAAATTCAGATTTTCAGATGGCAAGGAGGTGCAGTCAGTGGCTAAGTGCGATATTTGCGGCAAGGGCGTCACCTTTGGCATTAAGGTTTCCCATTCCCACCGTCGTTCCAACCGGGCCTGGAAGCCGAATGTCAAGCGCGTCAAGGCAATTGTCGATGGTACTCCGTGCCATGTCTACGTCTGTACGAGATGCCTGCGCTCCAACAAAGTGATCCGCGCGGACAGTGCAGTCTGATTGCAAGCGCAAACAGGAAATGAAGTCGCCGCCAGATTTCTGGCGGCTTTCATTTTTATGACAAAGCCCCGCGTCCGGTCTGCCCAGCGGGAGGTCGGACGCGGGGCTTTCCTATTACATAACCCACTTTGCGTCTTCGATTTCATCGCGCTTGCGGCGCATCATCAGGTTTGTCAGGATCTCCTGCGGCGACCGGCCCTCATAGAGGATCTGATAGGCGCCCTCCGAGATCGGCATGTCCACCCCCGCCTTCCTCGCAAGCTCCCGCGCAGAGGCAGCGGCATAATAGCCCTCAACAACCGCGCCAACCTCCTTCATGGCCTGCTCCGCAGTCTTCCCCTTGCCAATCAGGATGCCCGCGCGGCGGTTGCGGGAGTGCATGGAGGTGCAGGTCACAATGAGATCGCCCACACCAGCCAGCCCCGCGAACGTCTCGCGGCTGCCGCCGAGCGCGATGCCGAGACGTGCAATCTCCGTCAGGCCGCGCGTCATCATCAGCGCCTTTGTGTTATCGCCGCAGCCCATGCCGTCCAAAATGCCTGCGCAGAGCGCAATGACGTTCTTGAGCGCCGCCGCCAGCTCCACACCGACCGGGTCCGGTGAGGTGTAAACACGGAAGCGCTCGGACATAAAGACATCCTGCACCGCAGAGGCCGCCGCCTGTTCGCGGCAGGCGGCTACGCAGCCCGTCGGGATACCGCGCGCAACCTCCTCGGCGTGGGACGGTCCCGAGAGCGCGACGGTCGTATGTCCGGTAACCGCTTCGACAATTTCACTCATCCGCATCCCGCTGTCCTTTTCAATGCCCTTTGCCACAGAGACAAGCAGCGCGTCCGCGTCCAGATGCGCGCAGAGCTTCTCCGCCGTCGCACGCACCGCGAAGGACGGCGTGGCAAGCACCACGAGCTTCTTGCCGCGCACACAGGAAAGCTCCGTCGTATACGTAATCTCCGCCGGAAGCGCAACGCCCTTGAGAAGCGGGTTTTCATGCGTGCGCAGGAACGTCTCCGTCTCCTCCGGCAGGAAGGACCAGAGCGTTACCTGATGTCCATTTTCATGCAGCAGGATCGCCAGAGCCGTGCCCCAGCCGCCGCTGCCAACAACCGCAATTTGCATCGTTTTCCTCCTATTTATGGAGCTTTAATTTCCGCTCGTTTCCGGCCGCGAGGCGCTGAAGGTTCCCACGATGCATGAAGATGGCAAGCCCACCTACCAGCACCGCCATGGCAAACACCGCCCACTGGCCCCAGAACCGCCAGAGCACCGTCAGCGGCAGCGCAACACAGCCGCACACGGAGCCAAGCGAGACATATTTTGTCAGAACAACCAGCACAACAAACACGCCGAACACAATCAGGAAGCAGCGCCAGTCCATACAGGCAGCCAGCGTCGCGCCGGACAGGATGCCCTTGCCGCCGTGGAAGCCATAATAAGCCGGGAACATGTGTCCAGCAACCGCCGCCGTGCCGCCGAGCATCCGGCCAAGATCCGCCATTCCGGCAGACCGCAGCAGAAAATGACCAATCAGGCAGGCGGCCACAGTCTTGCAGACATCGATCAGCAATACCGGCAGCGTCTGAAGCGCACCGTAGTTCCGGTAAAAGTTCGTCAGGCCCGCATTGCCGCTGCCTTTTTTTCGGATGTCCTCATGATAGATACATTTGGAGATGATAATCGCGCCGTTCAGCCCGCCCAACAGATAGCCCGCCAGCGCGGTCAAAAGCAGAACCAGTGCCACCCTTTCATTCATCTTTATCGCCTTTCTGCCGGATCGTCAGCTTCAGCGGCGTCCCGGTCAGGCCGAACACCGCGCGGATCTGGTTTTCCAGATATCGCTGATAGGAAAAATGGAACAGCTTTGCGTCGTTACAGAACGCAATGAAGTGCGGCGGCTTGACGCCGGCCTGCGTCATATAGTAGATCTTCAGGCGGCGGCCCTTGTCGCTCGGCGGCTGCACGCGCGCCGTCGCATCGGCCAGAATCGTGTTCAGCGTTCCGGTTGTGATGCGCATCGCGCTGGCGTTTGCCACCGCGTTGATCATCTCATAGAGCTTATCCACACGCTGGCCGGTGAGCGCGGAGAGGAACAGCACGGGCGCATAGCTCAGATAGCTCAGGTCCCGGCGGATCTCCTCCGTCTTTTTGTCCATCGTGTTTGTCTCTTTTTCCACCTTGTCCCATTTGTTGACAACCAGAATGGACGCCTTGCCGGCTTCGTGCGCAAGCCCGGCAATCTTCGTATCCTGCTCTGTCACACCCTCCTCCGCGTCGAGCATGACAAGGCACACGTCCGCCTCCTCAATGGCCGTGACGGTGCGCATATTGCTGTACTTCTCCACCTGATCGTCAACCTTCGAGCGGCGGCGCAGCCCGGCTGTGTCGATAAAGCAGTATTTGCCGTGCTCGTTTTCAAAGTAGCTGTTGATGGCGTCGCGCGTTGTTCCCGCAATATTGGAGACAATCGTGCGCTCCTCGCCCAGAATCCGGTTGAGCAGGCTGGATTTGCCGACATTCGGCTTGCCGATAATCGCGACCTTGATGACGTCGGACGTCTCCTCTTCCGGCTCCTCGTCCGGGAAGAAGGCCACACAGCGGTCAAGCAGGTCGCCCGTGCCATGCCCGTGAACTGCGGACAGCTCGATCGGCTCGCCAAGCCCCAGATTATAGAACTCATAGAACGCCGGGTCGGTCATGCCGGTGCTGTCGCACTTGTTGACAGCCAGGATGACCGGCTTTTTCGACTTTTTCAGCATCGACGCAACCTCGGCGTCCGCCGCCGTCAGGCCGACCTTCACGTCCGTGACCATGACAACAACGTCCGCAGTATGGATGGCGATCTCCGCCTGACGGCGCATGAACTTCAGCATATCATTCTCAGTGCCCGGCTCAATACCGCCGGTATCGATGATATCAAACGTCCGGCCGTTCCATTCGCAGCTGCCATAGATCCGGTCCCGGGTGACGCCCGGCGTGTCCTCGACAATGGCAGTCCGCTTTCCGGTGAGTTTATTGAAGAGCATGGACTTGCCAACATTCGGCCGGCCCACAATTGCTACGACTGGTTTTCCCATGGCAGTCATCTCCTACCTTTTTTATCATTATAGCCACTTTCCCCTGCTTTGGTCAAGCGGCAAAAAGAAAAGAGGAGAGAATCGCTCTCCTCTTGTCTTTCGTCAATTAGTCAGCCTTGACTGCGATGACCTGACGGCCGTTGTACGAGCCGCAAGCCTTGCACGCTCTATGCGGCAGGCATGCCGCGCCGCATTTCGGGCAAGTGGTCAGAGACGGCATTGCCAGCTTCCAGTGGGAGCTTCTTCTCTTATCACGTCTTGCCTTCGAGACTTTACACTTCGGGACTGCCATGGGGTCGACACCTCCTTAGTCAAACAATGCCTTGGCGGCACATGGTTTACGAATGCTTGTCGAGCAGCTGCGCGAGAACCGCCAGACGTGGGTCCGGCTCCTTCCGGCAGCAGCATGGCCCATCGTTCAGGTTGGCGCCGCAGCGCGGGCACAGCCCTTTACAGGCCTCGTCGCAGACAAATTTGGAATCCATGCTGAGCACGAACGCCGTGTTCACAATATCATCCAGATCCGCATGCTCGTTTTCGAGCGGGAACACCCAGAAATCCTTCTGATCCTCAGTGTCCGCATCCCTTGAGAGGACGGCGTGAACCGGGTAGGAAACCGTTTTTTCAAATGCTCGCGTACAACGGTCGCACACGCAATGCAGCGTCGTGGAGACTGTGCCGTCCAGCACATACACGCCCGCCGTGTTGACAACACGTCCGCTGGCATGCACCGGCTCCTGTACAGGGAAGCCGCTCCCAAACTGCAGCTCGTGCAGATCCACATCCGTTTCAAACGGGATCTGACTGCCCTCGTGATCAAACAGGTCTGTCAGGTCCAGCAGCATGAAAAACCACCTACTCCAATGTCACGCTCTGACTATTATACACGCAACATCCCGTTCTGTCAAACCTCTTTTTTACAAAATCTCGTGGTTTTTCGTGAAAAGCAGATTCCGGCTCTTTGCTTTTCGGGCGATTCATGCTATACTGTTTTGCGCAAAGGATGGGATTGCCATGAAGGAACTGCAAATCGGCAAAAACGACGCCGGCCAGCGGCTCGACCGCTTTGTTGCAAAGGCCGTGCCGCTGCTGCCCGCGTCGCTGCTGCAAAAATATATCCGCCTCGGACGCATCAAAGTGAACGGCAAACGCGGCGCGCGCGATCTGCGTCTGTGTGAGGGCGACGCGCTGCAATTATATATCAATGACGAGTTCTTTGACCGCCCCAAAGCGGAAAACGCCTATCTGACCGTCTCCGCTCCAAAGCTGCAAATTGTCTATGAAGACGACCAAATTCTGCTCGTCGACAAGCGCCCCGGGCTCGCCGTGCATCCGCACGACGGCGCAGAGTACGGCAAAACGCTCATCGACCACATTCAGGCGTATCTCTACGCCAAGCGCGAATGGCGCCCGCGGGAGGAAAATGCTTTCACGCCCGCGCTCTGCAACCGCATCGACCGGAACACCGGCGGCATTGTCATCGCCGCGAAAACCGCCGAGGCGCTGCGCGTCATGAACCAGAAAATCAAAGACCGCGAGATAGAAAAGTTCTATCTTGCCGTTGTCCACGGCCATCCCTCCCCGCCTGCTGGGACGTTGGAGGGATACCTTTTCAAGGATGCCGTAAAAAACCGGGTCTATGTCACGAAGACGCCGCAGCCCGGCGCCAAAACCGCCGTGACGCGCTACAAGACGCTGCAAACCCGTGATAATCTGGCGCTTGTGGAGTGCGAGCTGCTCACAGGCCGCACGCACCAGATCCGCGCACAGTTCGCCGCGGCCGGGCATCCGCTGCTCGGAGACGGGAAGTATGGCAAGCTGGATAAATGCTACCGCCGGAACGGGCAAGCGCTCTATTCCTACCGTCTCAGATTCTCCTTTACGACCGACGCCGGTGCGCTGGCGTATCTGAACGGGCAGGAATTTCAGGTGCAGGAGGTTCCGTTCGTCGCAGAATACTTTGGCTGAAAAAATCCCTGTGAACGGCGTTCACAGGGATTTCACTATGCCCGGTTATCCATGACAAAATTTACGATGTTCTCCACCGCATTAAAGTCAAAGATTTTTCGAATATTCTCCCGCACCTCATCCATCTGCTCCGGGTGCTCGATCGAGTCAAGCGTCAATTGCAGCAGCGCGTCGACCCCCTCCGTGGTTTTTGCAAGGCCATATTTCGCAAAATAGTCCAGGTTCCGCGTCTCACAACCCGGTACCGCATTGATGCAGACCATCGGCAGATGCTTTGTCAGCGCCTCGGAGCTACTCAGGCCGCCCGGCTTTGTCAGGAACAGGTCGGCCGCATCCATCCACAGGCTCATCGGCTGTCCAAATCCGCCGAGAATGCGGATCCGCTCGTTTGCCATCGGCGCAAGCGACTCGCTCAGCTTCTCGTTGCTGCCGCAGAAGATGGCAAGCTGCGCCGCGGGCGGCATGGACTTTGCAAGCCCCTGCGCCAGCTCTTCAATCGGGCCGCAGCCCATACTGCCGCACATCATGATAACAAGCGGCCCGTCCTCCGGCAGGCCAAGCTGGCGGCGCGCCTCCTGCTTCTCGACCCTTGTATTGAAGGATGTGCCGACCGGGATCCCGCTCTCCACAACCTTCGACGCATCGACGCCCTTTTCGGCAAATTCCGGCGTCAGGAACTTCGGGACAAAATAGGCATCCATATCGCCCGCGGCGCAGCCGGGGCTGCAGGTATAGTCCGTCGCAACGAAATACTGCCGAACCTGCAAGCCGAATTTGCGGCGGATCTCCGTCATCATCAGCTCTGTAAAGATGTGGACGCAGATCACCGTGTCATAGCCGCCGGCAAGGATAAACTGGTACAGCGGCTCGGCCGCGTGGGCGTTGAAGCGGTAGATGAACTTGCTTTTCGGATGACGCTCGGCCATCCGGTACCCCACGCCAAACGCCTTCGGCAGATGGCGATAGCAAAACACATGGCCGTTACTGATGATCTTTTCCATCCCTTTGTGGAAAAATTGCAGCGCGTTTTTGATGTCACATGTCACCCCACGCGATGCGAAACAGGCCTGCAACGCCTTGGCCGCGGAGTTATGTCCCCCGCCGGTATTGCAGGTCAGGATCAACGCTTTCATCGCTTGCTTCTTCCTTTCTTCGCAGCTGCCGTTCCAGCGCAAGCAGCTTCGGGCGGTTATATCTTTGAATCATAATATAGGGCAGATTGAACAGCAGCACATAGGCAAGCAGCAAAAGGGCCCCGTGCCACTGCCGGTCGATCAATACGATCCCAACAGAGAGCACGCAGAGCGCCCAATGAACCTGTTCAGCAATGCAGGTCTCCTGCACAAGCCGGTGAATATCGTCGCTTTTCGGCTGTTCCGAGATTTGCTTTGGCACCATATCAGACAGGAACCGGCTCATGTCCGGCAGAAATTTCTTCCAGCTGCGGATGCCGAGCTTCACATAAAGGCGCTTTTCCCACTTCCGCACGGCGGGCAGCGTCTCTGGCCTGCCCCAGGAACGGGGAAGCGACTGTCCCACAGGATGCGCCAGCAGCGCAAGCAGCAGGATATATAGAATTGCCTTCCAAAACTGCGCCATGGCCCCTCCTTCTATCCGCAGATCATCCGACAAAAAATACTATAGCATATGCCGTCAAAAAATGCCAGTCGGAAAGCCCGTCTTTCGAAAAATTTCATCTTTCTTTAAGAAGACGGCTGGCTGCTCGCGGGGCAGCCAGCCGTCTGGAACCTATCTTCTTCCGGCGCCGCCGCCGTGGCCCATGCCACCGCCGCCGCGCCCCATGCCGCCGAATCCGCCGGAACGGTCTCCACCGAAGCTGCCTCCCGGGCGGCTGCCGGGCGGCGGGCCGCCGGCTCCGCCAAATCCGCCCGGGCCGCGCGGGCCTCTCGACCCCCATCCCCACGGCCCAAAGAAGAAGAAATGGCCACCACGTCGGCCGCCGCCTCTCGGGCCTCTCGGGCGGGCAAAGAGCAGCACGAGGAGCAGGACGGCCAGAAGCGCGAACAGCACATACTTCACGCGCTGTGCCCTCCTGTATGATGCGTAGGCGTCGTAGTCCTGCTGCTGTGCAAAGTCCGCCGCGACGTCGGAGGCGTCGAAGCCGTAGTAATCCTCATACCACGACAGCAGCGCGCCGAACATGGAGCGGACTGCCGCGTCATACTTACCGGCATCCACATCGTCCCAGAAATAGTCGTTCAGCATCGTGTTCAGCTTGCCGGCGGTCAGGGCATCTTCGATGCCCGCGCCGACGCTGACCCAGCCCTTTGCCTCTCCGACAACGAGCAGCAGTACCGTGCCGTTGTTTTTGCTTTTATCACCTACGCCCCACTGATTCAGGATCTCATAGGCGTACTCCTCCGAATCCAGATCATTCAGAAAATCGATCGTCACAACGACGATCTGTCCGCCGCAGGCGTTTTCAATCGCCGCATTCGCGTCGATGATATCCTGCTCCGTGTCTGAATCGAGGATATTCGCCGCATCGTTCACGTAGAAGGTCGGAGATTGATCGACAATCTCCGTTGCCGCAAACGCAAAGCCCGTCAGTAGCGCAAGGCAGAGCAGCAGCGAAAGCGCCCGTCTCATCCGTTTCATTCGTACAGTTCCTCCGACATGCCCGTGTACCGGCCGAACGTCAGCTGCGCCACCGGGAACCCGCCCAGCGCCTGCCGACTCTCGCGCACCTTTGCGTTGTAATCCGTTGCAAGATGGGCGATTCTCTGGTTGTAGGAGGTCAGTTCCGTGACATACTCCGCCCGGTAGCCGTCATGCTGCTCCGTCATAGCCGTATCCTGCATGGCCAGATCCAGCCCCGTCACCGCGTCCGTCAGCGCGGCATTTGCCTCGAACAGCGCACGCGGGTTCTGCCCCGTTTCGCGCAGGGCTTCGCAGGCTTCTGTTACCTCCTGCACCTGCGGTGCAAGGCTGCCGTACTGCTGTGCGACCTTTGTCAGATATCCGGCATACTCGACCCGGTCGGCCAGCAGGCCGCCGATGCCGTAGCCAGAACCGTCCACACCCTCGTAGAACGCTGTTTCCAGCCCACGCTCCACACGGGCGGCACTGCGGTTTGCGCCGAGAAACAGCCCGCCAACCAGCACGATGGCCGCAATGGCAGCTGCAACAGCCGGTTTTTTCAATAATTGCATCCAATCGCCCCTTACTTGCGGACCTCCAGCAGCTTCTGCTTGAGTTCGCCCTCAATGCGGCGCAGCTCGACCTCGGCCTCACGGCGCTTCTGCGCTCCCTCGGTCTGGATCTGCATCACCTCATCGAGCGTCGAGATCAGATCCTGATTCGTCTGCTGAAGCGTCTCAATGTCCACAATCGACCGCTCGGACTCCTTCGCCGTCTCAACCGTGGCGGTTTTCAGCATGGCGGAGTTCTTCTTGAGCAGGTTGTTCGTCATATCCGTGACAGCGCGCTGCGCCTCCATGGCCTCCTGCGAGTGCTGGATGCCGAGCGAGAGCACCATCTGGCTCTTCCAGAGCGGGATGGTGTTGACCAGCGAGGTCTGGATCTTCTCGCTCATCAGCGTGTCGTTGTTCTGGATCATACGGATCTGCGGCGCCATCTGCAGCGAGATCACGCGCGTCAGCTCCAGATCGTGCAGCTTCTTTTCGAAGCGGTTGCACTGGTTGTCGAAGTCGTTCGCCGCCTGCGCGTCCTCCGGCTTGCCGGACGCCTGCGCCTTCTCGCGCAGCTGGACAAGCGTTGTGGCGCGCTCATCCGCCAGTTTCTGCTGACCCGCCAGAATATACATGGTCAGCTGCTTGTAATATTCGAGGTTCTTGTCGTACATCTGATCAAGCAGCGCGATGTCCTTCATCAGAACGATCTGGTGCTGCTGGAGATTATCCGCGATCTTGTCAACGTTATTCTCAACCTTGTCGTAGCGCATCTTCATCGCTTCGATCGAGTTGCTCGCGCGGCGGAAGAAGCCACGGATACCCTTGCGCTCCTCCTCGGCGTCAAAGCTCTTCAGCTCGAGGATCAGGTTGCTGATCATGTCGCCGACCTCGCTCATGTCCTTCGTCTTGACAGAGGCAAGTGCGTTCTCAGAAAAATCAGCGATGTTCTTCTGCGCACCCGCGCCGTATTGCAGCACAAGGTTGGAGTTTGACACATCGATCTTTTCCGCAAAGGCACGGACGGCCTCCTGCTCCTTCTCCGAGAGCGCGCTCATGTCCGGCCCGGCAGGCTGCACCGGCTTTTTCTCTGCAAGCGCCGTATCCTGCTGTACCTCCAGCGTCGGCACATCCTCCAGCACGGGCTCCAGCGTCAGTTCGGGGATCTTCTCTTCCATAGTCGTTCGTTCCTTTCGTTTCGTTATTTCAGGGTTTCACCGGTCAGGCCATCGCCTGCCATCATGTGCTCAAGCACCTGAATATCTGCGGTGATGTCCATCACATCGCGGTCATACAGGCTGTCCAACTGACGGCGATAGGCCGTCTTGACCGTGGACAGCATTGTCTCGATCTTTTTCTTTGCCTCGGCAATGTTGCCATCGGCAAAATTGAGCGTCTGCAGCTTTTCATACTGCTCCAGCAGACGGATTGTCGTGGGCGGATAGTAGCCCAGAAATTTTCTCGCCTGTGAAAGCTTGGACGGATCCTCGCGCAGCGCATCCAGAATCTTGCCGTGCAGCTGCACGATCTCATCCAGCTCCCGCGACATCGCCGCATGGGGGATCGCGTCGTTGAGGGCCTGCAAGCGCCGCCCTTCCTCCCTGCCCCTGGCAAGCGCCTCGTCAAGCAGCTCGTTGCCGGTCTTCGGCTCGGGGATCTCGACCTTCTCAACCGTGCCGGGGAAAAACCGGCGCAGAATCAAATACGCGGCTGCAGCGACGGCCAGTCCGATCAGGTACGCATACCAGCGCACCATCGGCGCAAACAGGCAGTACAGCAGCCAGACGGCGGCCGCGCCATAGATTGGGATCACAGACGGATGTTTTCGTTCCATTGTTGCCATAGCGTCAGCTCCAGAGAATCAGATTCTGCCAATTTCACAAATTCATTGTATTCCAACAGCCGATTCTTGTCAAGAGAATTGACACAGCCGGAAAATCGTTTTATGATAAGTAGGAAACAGGTGAGAGGAGAAAAAACTATGCTGACAAGAGAACAATTTATGGCTGCGCGCGAAGTGCTCAAGGACGTCGTGCAGGAGACGCGGCTGATCTACAGCCCCTATTTTACCCGGATCTGCGGAAATAACGTCTATCTGAAGCCGGAAAATATGCAGGTCACCGGCGCCTACAAGATCCGCGGCGCCTATTACACAATCAGCACGCTGACAGAGGAGCAGAAGGCCCGCGGGCTCGTCACGGCCTCCGCCGGCAACCACGCGCAGGGCGTGGCCTATGCCGCGCAGAAGGCCGGGGTAAAGGCGACCATCTGCATGCCCACCACAACGCCGATGCTGAAGGTCAACAACACCAAAAGCTACGGCGCAAACGTGATTCTCTCCGGCGCAACCTTCGACGACGCCGCCGCACTGGCGGCAAAGCTGTCCGAGGAGGAGGGGCTGACCTACGTCCATCCGTTCAACGACCTGCGCGTTGCAACCGGACAGGGCACGATTGCCTACGAAATTATTGCGGATCTGCCGACGGTGGATATCATCCTCGTCCCGATCGGCGGCGGCGGGCTGGCCTCCGGCGTCGCAACGCTCGCCAAGCTGGTCAACCCGAACATCACGATCATCGGCGTCGAGCCATCCGGCGCGGCCAGTATGCAGGCCTCCCTTGCGGCCGGCCATATCGTCACGCTGCCAAACGTCGACACCATCGCAGACGGCGTCGCCGTCAAGACGCCGGGCGATCAGGTCTTCCCCTATATTCAGAAAAACATCGACCACATCATCACCATCGACGACGGCGAGCTGGTCGACGCGTTCCTCGATATGACGGAGAAGCACAAGATGATTGTGGAAAATGCCGGCCTGCTCTCCGTCGCCGCACTGCGGCATTTGGACTGCCGCGGGAAAAACGTGGTCTCCATCCTCTCCGGCGGCAATATGGACGTCATCACGATGTCCAGCCTTGTGCAGCACGGCCTGATCCGGCGCGGGCGGGTCTTCACCTTCTCCGTCCTCCTGCCCGACCGCCCCGGCGAGCTGCTGCACATCGCGGAGATCATCTCCGCGCAGCGCGGCAATATCATCAAGCACAACCAGTTCGTCTCGATCAACCGGCAAACGGCCGTGGAACTGAAGGTCACGCTCGAGGCGTTCGGCATGGAGCACCGCGAATCCATCCTGGACGCCGTTCGGGCAAAGGGCTATACGCCGCAGCTTGTGGCATCCGAATCCATCTACGGATAAAAGGCCCGCTGGGGCTGCTTCCGAAGAAGCAGCCCCTATCTGAAACGGCGCCGGCGAAACTGCGCGGACGCTCATCCGGGAGCTTTCCCATCGCCGTGTGCGCCGTACATTCCGTTTTATTCCGGCGCGCGCCAAAATGTCCCAACTTTTGACAGGAGGAGCCCACCATGATTAAAGTTTCCCCCTCCATCCTCGCTTCTGATTTTGCAAATCTGGAACGCGAAATCGGCGTCATCCGGCAAGCGGGTGCCGATTATGTCCATGTCGATGTGATGGACGGCCTGTTCGTCCCGAACCTCTCCCTCGGCCTGCCGGAGGTTGCCGCCATCCGGCGCGTCTCGCAGCTGCCGCTGGACGTGCATCTGATGATCGACCGGCCGCTGCGCTATGTCCCGCGCTTTCTGGAGGCCGGCGCCGATATCCTGACGCTCCACGTCGAGGCCGACACCGAGGAGAACACGCGCCGTGCGCTTGCACTGATCCGGGATTCCGGGAAGATCCCCGCTGTCACCATCAAGCCCAAAACGCCGGCGGAGGCTGTGCTGCCGTTTCTGCCGCTGTGCGGACTTGTGCTTGTGATGACGGTGGAGCCGGGCTTCGGCGGTCAGAAGTTCATGCCGGATATGATGGAAAAAGTCCGTTTCTTGCGCGCGCACATCAACCGTGAGAAGCCCGGATGCGAGCTGGAGGTTGACGGCGGCGTCACAGAACAGACCGCGCCCATCTGCATCGCCGCAGGTGCGGATGTGCTGGTCGCAGGCAGCAGCTTTTTCAAGGCTTCCGACCGCAGGGCCTTTACGCAGGCCATCCGCGGGACACCGTCCACGGCCCTCTGAGGCCGGCCGATGGAAATAAAAAACGCGATTGCAGAACACACTGCAATCGCGTTTTTATGCCTTCGGGTGACATTTTCGATAGACGGATTTCAAATTTTGTTTGACAACCTGCGCATAAATCTGCGTCGACGAGATGTCGCTGTGCCCCATCATCTCCTGCAGGGAGCGCAGATCCGCGCCGTTCTCCAGAAGATGCGCGGCAAAGCTGTGCCGCAGCGTGTGCGGCGTGATATCCTTGTCGATCTGCGCCGTCTCCTGATAGTGCTTGATGAGCTTCCAGAAGCCCTGCCGGGACATCGGCTCGCCGCTCAGGTTCACAAAGAGCGCCTGCTCCTCCGGGTCGGCAATCAGGGACGGACGGATTTTTTCGATGTACTCCCGTAGCGCCTGCTCACAGGCCGGGTACATGGGGATGATGCGCGCCCGCTTCTCTCCTCCGACCGTGACAATGGAGGCGTCGAGATTGACGTCCGTCACATGCATGGAGATCAGCTCGCTGACGCGGATGCCCGTCGCATACAAAAGCTCCAGCATTGCCTTATCGCGGAAGCCCTTCGCGTCCACGCATTTCGGCTGGGAGAGCAGAAGCTCCACCTCCTCGCCGGTCAGGATCTGCGGCAGGCGGCGAACCGTCTTTTCAATCTGCACGCCGAAGACCGGGTTGTCCCGGACGATATCCCGCTGCTGCAAATAGCGGAAGAAGCCCTTCAGCGAAGCGAGGCTCCGCGAAATGGTCGCGGAGGATTTGCCGATCAGCGACAGGTGGGCGATATAGTCCTGCATGGTTTTACTGGTGACCTCGGTGATATCCGAGATTCCAAGCTGGGAAAAGCTGCCGTAAAACTGACGCAGGTCGCGCATATAGGACGAAACCGTATTCTCCGAGGCACCCTTCTCCTCGCGAAGGTACGCCTCATATCCCTGCATGATTTCGTTCAAGATGCCTCATCTCTCTTTCTATTGAAGCAATGATTCCATCCAGGCCAGCATACGCGGCCGCAGCTGCCATTCACCAAGGGCACACACGAGACTGGCCAGCAGCACAACCGCCAGAAGCAGCATAGCCGCCTTCCAACGCCCCGGTTGCCGCCAAAACACATCCGTACGCCCAATCGACCCCGCCAGCGCGCTGAAAAACAGCAAAAGCGGCAGGATCGCACAGCAATGAAAAAAAAGCATCACAAGCCCGGCCAGATAGCCGCCGCGCACCGCGGTCGACAGGCAGCCGAGGAAAAACGACGCAAGCGCGCCGCGAAAAAGCAGAACAAGCATTGTCCCCGCGCTCCCGCGCCGCCAGAACAGCAGCAGCCAGCACAGCAGCGGGAACTTCACACAGAGGGAAAACGCAGCCGGAAACGAGAGCGGCGCGGCCTCCATCGCCGAAGCGCCGAATCGCGCGACCAGATCCGGCGCGGATGCGCGCGCCAGCTTCAGCAGCAGCGCGCCGAGGATACAGCCGGAGATAAACGCAAGAACCGATTGTGCAATGGCGCCGCTCTGCAAGAGCGCCCGCCTTCGTTGCGTCTGTATGTACATACGCAGCCCTCCCCATTCAGACTATGCTGCGGGAGGTGAAAAAAGAACTGCGCCACCGGGTGTCAGGTCGATATATGCTAATATACTCCAAAATTTCTCAAATTTCAAGTCCAATTCTCATTTCTTTTTCAAAATTCCGTTCCGCCGCCGGATTATGTTGACGGTTTTATGTCGCCACCGCTGATTTCCTCCGTTCTTTTTACTTCTCGTTTTTTATCCTTCGTCCAATATCTTCCACTTTGCAGGCGCAAAATCACAAAATATAGTGGAATTTTTCGCCATCTCTTTTTCACTTTCCCTGTAAGCAACTTTTACATCGTAAATATAATTTACACTAGCGCTTGTAATGTTTTTTCTTTTTCGCGCTCAAAAAAGCTGCAAAAAGCGCCGCTGCGGCCGCCGGGCAGAGCGTCGTGAGCAGCTGCGGCATCCCCTCGCGCCAGACAGTCAGCTTACAAATCAGTCCGAGCAGGCAGACCACTGCCGCCGGGATCACCGCCGCTGCGGCCCGCTGCCGTCCCGCACGCCTGGCCGCCAGCAGGCCGCCTGCAAACAGTGCGAGAAATAAAATCGCCAGCTTGGCGTAGACCAGCTGCGCCTCCGCCAGCACGCCCTTTTGCAGTAGGAGCGCGGTGAGCAGCGACGCGCCCACCGTGATAGCCAGCGCCACACCACTCCCCCACGCCACCGCGTGCAACAGGCTCCCCTGTTCATGTTTTTTCATGTTGCTTCCCTCCTCAGCGCATCCTATGAGACGAGCTGTCCGGATATGCAAAAGCGGCGGTACCGGACATCGGTACCGCCGCTTTTGGGGCAACAAATTACTTTTTCTTTTCCTGCTTCGGCGCAGAGTTATTGGTCGAGATGGCCCAGCGCTCAAATTCGATCCGAACGCGGTCGGCGCCGGTCTCGATCACCAGCACATCGTCCTTGATATGGCAAATCGTGCCTTTGATGCCGCCGATCGTTGTCACATCGTCGCCAACCTTCAGCGAGCTGCGCATCTCGTTTGTCTGCTTTTTCTTCTTGTTCTCCGGCCGGATAAGCAGAAAGTAGAACACCACGAAGATGACCGCAATCATAATAAGGCTGGAAATTGCTTCTGTAGGCATACCTGATTCCTCCGTTTTTTATAGCTTGTGTTATTATACCGGGTTTTTCTTCCAAATGCAATCTAAATTTTCTCAGAAAGCCGTGTAGAGTACGTCGCGCGGAACTGTGCGAACGTCCCCTCGTCGATCGCCGTGCGGATCCGCTCGACGAGCTTGTTATAAAAATACAGATTGTGCGTCACTGCCAAGCGCATTGCCAGCATCTCCTCCGCCTTGAAAAGGTGGTGCAGATATGCGCGCGAATAGCGGCGGCAGGTCGGGCAGTCGCACTGCGGATCGACCGGCAGCGGATCGTCTTCATATTTCTGGTTCTTGAGATTCCGCGCGCCGTCCCAAGTGAAGAGCTTCGCGTGCCGGGCGTTCCGCGCAGGCATCACACAGTCGAAGAAGTCCACGCCGCGCGCCACGGCTTCAATGATGTTGGACGGCGTGCCGACTCCCATCAGATAGCGTGGCTTATCCTGCGGCGCATGTGGAAGCACCGCATCAAGGATCTCGTACATCGTCTCCGTGCTCTCCCCCACCGCGAGACCGCCGATGGCGTAGCCAGGCAGGTCGAGCTTTGCAATCTCCTGCATATGCCAGATCCGGATGTCCGGATAGGTGCCGCCCTGATTGATCCCGAAGAGCACCTGCCCGGGGTTGACCGCGTCCGGCAGCGCGCACAGGCGTGCCTGCTCGGCCTTGCAGCGCACGAGCCAGCGAAGCGTCCGTTCGCAGGAGCGCTGGACGTAGTCGCGGGGCGCCGGGTTTTCAATGCACTCGTCGAACGCCATCGCGATATCCGAGCCGAGGTTTGCCTGAATGCGCATACTCTCCTCCGGGCCCATGAAAATTTTGTGCCCGTCGATGTGTGACGCGAAGGTCACGCCCTCCTCCTTGATGTTGCGCAGGCTGGCCAGCGAGAAGACCTGAAACCCGCCGCTGTCGGTCAGGATGGGCCCGTTCCAGGTCATGAACCTGTGCAGCCCGCCCAGCTTCTTGACCAGCTCATCGCCCGGACGCAGGTGCAGATGATAGGTGTTCGACAGCTCGATCTGCGTGCCGATCTTCTCCAGATCCGCCGCGCTGAGCGCGCCCTTGATTGCGCCCTGCGTGCCGACGTTCATAAAGACCGGCGTCTGCACCGTGCCGTGCGGGCAGGTAAATTCACCGCGCCGGGCAAGCCCCTCCTGTTTGATTATATGAAACATAGTGCCTCCAAAAAGCAGGCGGCGCAACCGCGCCGCCCTTTTTGGGGCTATTATAAAGTTCCCGTACTGGAAAGTCAACCCATTTTTCGTCACGCGCCGTCAAGTCCGGCATAGGATGGTACGAGGTGTTCCCCATGCAAGAAAAATTCAGCAACAACACGCTGGCCTATCTGTCACGCTACGATGCCATTTTACAGCGCATGATCGCGGAAATGTCCGCTGCGGGCGCCGCCGCAACGGACAGCATTTCCCACAGCTTTATAATTCAAATGATCCCGCATCACCGTGCGGCAATTGAAATGTCGAACAATCTTCTGCGCTATACCACCTGCGTCCCGCTGCAGCGGATTGCTTCCGGCATTATCACGGAACAGACGCAGAGCATCGCGCAGATGGAGGCCGTGCTGTGCAGTTGCAATCAGGTGCACGACAGCCGTGACGCGCTGGATACATACCGGTGCTGTAATGAGCAGATTACCGGGATCATGTTCAACGAGATGCGCGCCGCCGTCCCCTGCAACAGCATCGACCAGAGCTTCCTGCGGGAGATGATCCCGCACCATCTCGGCGCCGTCCGAATGTCCGGCAACGCGCTCCGTTTTTCTCTTTGTCCGGAGCTGGAGCCGATTCTGGAGGCAATTATCCGCTCCCAGCGCCGCGGCATCCGGCAGATGCAGCAGCTTCTGCGCTGCTGCTAGATGCGTCAAAAGCAGCGGCAGCCCGCCGTTCGGGCTGCCGCTGCGTTATCGCTTTTTCTTCGCCGGATCAAGCAGGAATACCGGGTCATCGCCGTCCATCTCATCCGTCCGGGTAAAGCCCAGGGCAAGATATAGGCGCTGGGCGCGTTCATTTTCCTGTTCTGTTGTCAGTTCAATCGGAACGCCCGGCATTGCCTGTATCAACAGGCTGATTGCAAGCCGCGCCGCCGCAGTGCCATATCCTTTCCCCTGCTCCCGCGCTGTAATGAAGTAGCTCCAGTTTGTGCGCGGCGGCTGCTTCCGGAAGCGCGCCCAGGTTCGCGGATCATCCGTCGCATGGCAAAACCGCAGAAGGATAAACCCGACGGGCGTCTGCGTGGCGTCTCGCTTGCAGATCAGATAAGGGACATTGTCCTCCGGAAACAAATAAGCTCTGCCAATCGAAAATCCAGCCGGATTGACCAGCTCCTGCTGTTCCGGCGGCAGATACAGGCCGCACACTGCCGCGTCCAGATCATCCTCCGAGCAGATTTTCCGGAAGAAGACCCCGTCGCCGCAAAACGCCGCTGGCGTCAACGTGGATAGCGCATGCCGAAGCGTCATTTCTTCACCTCAAAAAACAAACATCGCATCCCCAAAGCTAAAGAACCTGTATCGTTCATCTACCGCGTGCCGGTATGCCGCCAGAACGTGGTCGCGGCCCGCGAAAGCGGAGACAAGCATGATGAGCGTACTCTCCGGCAGGTGGAAGTTTGTAATCAGCGCATCCATCGCCTTGAAGCGGTAACCCGGATAGATAAAGATATCCGTCCAGCCGGATTTTTCCGTAAATGTGCCGTCCTCCGCCACAAACGACTCCAGCGTCCGGCATGAGGTCGTGCCGACGCAGACAATCCGTCCGCCGTTACGGCGCGTTGTGTTCAGAATATCCGCCGTCTCCTGCGAAATCATGCAGAACTCGCTGTGCATCTGGTGGTTCTGTACATCTTCGACCTTGACAGGGCGGAACGTGCCAAGACCGACATGCAGCGTCACAAACGCCGTCCGAACCCCCATCGCACGCACCCGGTCGAGCAGCTCGTTCGTAAAATGCAGCCCGGCCGTCGGCGCGGCTGCGGAGCCAACCTCGTGCGAATAGACCGTCTGGTAGCGCTCCTGATCGGCCAGCTCCGCCTTGATGTACGGCGGAAGCGGCATCTTGCCGAGCCGTTCCAGCACCTCCAGAAAGATTCCCTCATAGTGGAACTGGACAAGCTTATTGCCGTCCTCCTTCGCGGCGACGACAGTTGCCGTCAGCTCGCCGTTGCCGAACAGAAGCTCCTGCCCCGGCTGTGTCTTGCGGCCCGGCTTTGTCAGGCACTCCCAGACGCCGTCCCCCTTGTCCTGCAACAGCAAGACCTCCACCGCGCCGCCCGTTGGGCGGTGCCCAAGCAGCCGCGCGGGCAGGACGCGGGAATCGTTCATCACAAGGCAGTCACCCGGCTGCAGCAGCTGCGGCAGATCGTAAAAGTGCAGATCCTGCGTCTCCCCTGTCCTGCGATCCAGCGTCAGCAGCCGGGAGCCGTCGCGCCGCGCAAGCGGCGTCTGCGCAATTAACTCCTCCGGCAAATCGTAATAAAAATCGCTTGTCTTCAAAAAACACTCTCTCCTCATGCAACAGTAACGCCTGTGTAGTAAAATTGCAGGATATCGATATATGTAAAGCCCTGCGTTGCCATATTGTACGCGCCCCATTGGCTCATTCCAATGTTGTGTCCATTGCCGGAGCCGGAAATCACCCAGCTTGAGGCTGTTTTGGTCGAAGGCGCGGCGGGCGCCGTCCCGCCGGTGCTTCCCGCGCTGATCGACTGGATGCCGTTTGCCGTAATGACATTCACATTTCCGGTCACAGGCTCCGTTCCGGAGGCCGTAATCGCGTAAATCGACTCCGGCTCTGAAATCGTCTCGCCGTCATAGACGGTGAAGCTCCCGGCCGTTCCCGTAACCGGGGCGGGCGACGCCTGTGGCGTTTCGCCCTCGGGCGTGATCGTAAAACGGCGGCTGAAATACTGGATGGAGTTGTTGACAGTCGCCAAAGACCGCACATTGTCCCGGCGGAAATTGAAGGTATCTCCGCTCGCGTCCGTGATTGTTACGGCGTTGACATTTCCCATGTCCGTATACTCCGTCACGGCAACAGAGACGATATTGCCGCAGCTGTAGCCCATCCGGTTCAGCCAGTCTTTGACCTCTCCCGCCGTGATCGTGTAGCTCCAGTCATAATAGGGGTTGATCGACACATCGTCATACGGATCCGGCTTTCCGATCAGATACGGCACGCTTGTCCCGGCATAGTTCACGCCCGACTCCGTTGCGCCGCCGTCCGAGGCGTAGTACATCAGCCATTCCGTCAGCTTGCCGTCGTAGTAGACGCACTCGCCGCTCGTTGCGGCTGCCACAGCCTCCGCCGTCGCGCGGCCGACCTGCGTAGAGCTATAGACGCCGTGGTACACCTGGCAGCAGGTGGAGGTACAGACGTCGAAGCCGGAATGCTTCGTCGTCACGCGGGCAAATGTCCGCGCCGCCACGGCGCCGGCCTTCAACGCCTCCTCCGGCCAGGTCACGCTCATCTCATACGGCAGGACGCCGGCCACATAGTCGTCCTCATCAACGACGTTGACAACGCGCAGGCTTCCGCCCGACGGGCGGTCAAAGGCAAAGCCGCCGTAGTACCGGTAGCCGCCCGTCACATACGTCTCCGCCTTCCCGCCCGGGAACAGCGCTTCGATGCCGAGCGCATCGCCGCCGTTGTCAAACTCAAACAGGATTTTCCCCGTCTCTGTCACCATAACCGTCTGGCAGGTCGGGCTGGCTCCGACCGCCGTTCCGCCGTAGGACGCCGCCGCGGCCTGCGCCTGCGCAGACGTGGTATAGCTGCCCACACGCGCGCGGAAGGTACCGTCCACATAGGCCGGGAAGCCGCCGTAGGACGCCGCCGCGCTGCGCGCCTGCTCGAAGCTCGTGTAGCTTCCCGGCAGCTGCACATGGTACGCGCCGATCGCCGTATAGCCCGACGAGGTCGGCGTCGCATAGTAGTCACGCCCGGCCAGATACAGATTCGTATCCATGCCGACTGTGATAAACTCCTCCGCCGTCGTGCCGAGCGGCACGAACGTGTCATCCTGCGTATAGTATCCGAATGTATAACCGCTGCCGATCCCATCGGCATTTGCCAGATTACAGGTCGTTCTGGCGCTCGTGCCGTAATACAGCCCGACATGGATACAGGCGGCAGGCTCGTCCGCACCGGCGGCCAGCGCCCTGTCCTGCGACGTAAGCGGCGAGAGCAGCGCCAGCGCACAGGCGCAGGCAAGCGTGCTGCTCAAAAACCGCCTGATACCGCGCCATGATTTATGAAAATGGAACATAAAGACCTCCGTTCTGTCCGAAACACACATGACAGATCGCCAAATCTGTCGGATTTTCGCTTTTGCATTGACACCTCGCGGGACATATGCTAGTATAATGTAGAAGCAATCATGCAGCATAGAGGTGCGTTTTGCATCAGTAGCCGCGTCCAGGAGTTCGCCGCTCCGCCCAGGCCGCAGTGAAAGGGCCGAACGCCGAAGGTGCGCCGCCCGGCGAAAGCGGCACATCTGGTTGGACCGGCCAATAGCCGCCCAACTGTCATTCAAACCGTTTGAATGGAGCGCTAGCTGCTTTGCAATATGAGGCGCATGTGGACTGCCACCGCCATTATATTACAAAGTCAGCCGGTTTTGCAACCTGCTGGCTGTTTTTTTATCGAATCGCACAAAAAACACCATTCAGGCATAGTCTGAACATGGAAGAGGAGTATCAGTATGAACAAGTATAAGGTTGGTATCATCGGTGCAACCGGCATGGTCGGCCAGCGTTTCGTCACACTGACGGACGGCCACGCGTGGTTTGATACGGTCGCGCTCGCAGCCAGCGCGCGCAGCGCCGGAAAGACGTATGAGGAGGCAATCGGCACCCGCTGGGCGATGGAAACCCCCATGCCCGACTGGTCCAAGAAAATGGTCCTGCTGGACGCAGAGGCGGACGCGGAAAAAATCGCAGCCATGTGCGACTTTGTGTTCTGCGCCGTCAACATGAAAAAAGACGAGATCCGCGCGCTTGAGGAGCGCTATGCCAAGCTCGAGTGCCCGGTTGTCTCCAACAACAGCGCCCACCGCTTTACGCCCGACGTGCCGATGATTATTCCGGAGATCAACGCCGACCATCTGGCGGTGATCCCCGCGCAGCGCGCCCGGCTCGGCACGAAGCGCGGCTTCATCGCCGTCAAATCCAACTGCTCCCTGCAAAGCTACGTCCCCGCGCTGCACCCGATCAAGGACGTTTTCGGCCTGACGAAATCGCTTGTCTGCACCTATCAGGCCATCTCCGGCGCGGGCAAGACCTTTGAGACCTGGCCGGAGATGGTGGATAACGTCATTCCCTACATCGGCGGCGAGGAGGAAAAGTCCGAAAAGGAGCCGCTCAAAATCTGGGGTACGGTTGAAAACGGGCAGATTATCCCGGCCACCACGCCGTCGCTGACGGCGCAGTGCCTGCGCGTACCGGTTTCCAACGGCCACTTCGCGGCGGTATTCGCGTCCTTTGAAAAGCGCCCCGATCTCGACGAGATCAAATCCCTGTGGAAAAACTACGCCGGCCGGCCGCAGGAGCTGCAGCTTCCCTCCGCGCCGAAGCAGTTCCTGCACTACTACGAGGAGGACAATATGCCGCAGGCCGCACTCTGCCGGAATCTGGAGGGCGGTATGGCCGTCTCCGCCGGGCGCCTGCGCTATGACACACAGTATGACATCAAGTTCGTCAGCTTCTCCCACAACACCCTGCGCGGCGCCGCGGGCGGCGCTGTCCTGCTCGCCGAGCTGCTGTGCGCCGAGGGGTACATCGACCGTAAGTAAGGAGCGGATCTCATGAAAACACCTGTCTTTGAAGGTTCTTCCGTTGCCATCGTCACCCCCATGAAGAATGGGGCTGTTCACTACGGCAAGCTCGAAGAGCTGCTGGATTTTCAGATTGAAAACGGCACCGCCGCCATTACAATCTGCGGCACAACCGGCGAATCCGCGACGCTCAGCCACGAGGAGCATCTGAGCGTACTCCGCCACACCATCCGCTATGTAAACGGCCGCTGCAAGGTCATCTGCGGCACAGGCAGCAACGAGACGGCTGTGGCGCTCCACATGAGTCAGGAGGCATCCGATATGGGTGCGGACGGCCTGCTCATGGTCACGCCGTATTACAACAAGACGACGCAGAAGGGCCTTGTGCAGCACTACACCTACGTTGCCGACCGCGTCAATACGCCGATCATCCTCTACAACGTGCCCTCCCGCACCGGCCTGAATATCGCGGTGCCGACGCTGAAAACCCTCAGCCAGCACCCCAATATCAACGGCATTAAAGAGGCGTCCGGCAATTTCTCGCAGATCGCGCAGATCCGCGCCGCCTGCGGCGACGATTTGAATGTCTGGTCCGGCAACGACGACCAGACTGTCGCCATGATGGCGCTCGGCGCAAAGGGCGTCATCTCGGTCTTCGCAAATATCTGCCCGAAGGAGAGCGCTGAGATGACGCGTCTGTGCCTCGATGGCGATTTTCAGACGGCGGCAAAGCTCCAGCTCAAATACCTGGAGCTGATGAACGCGCTGTTTGTCGAGGTCAACCCGATCCCGGTCAAAACGGCGATGAACCTTTTGGGCTTTGACGTCGGTGAACTCCGGATGCCGCTGTGCGAGATGGAACCGAAGAACCTCGCGGTTCTGAAACAGGCGATGGACAATTTCGGCCTGAAGCCCATTCACTGAGGAGGCCTGTACCAATGACAAAGATCATTCTCTCCGGCTGCAACGGCCGCATGGGCCGTGTCATCACCCGTCTGTGTGCGGAGGATCCCGACGTACAGATTGTCGCCGGATTCGACATCAATACGCAAAAGCTTGACGACTACCCTGTCTATGCCGACCCGATGGAATGCCAGATCGCGGCGGACTGCGTTGTGGACTTCTCGAACGCGAAAGCGCTTGACGCGCTGCTCCCCTTCTGCACAGCGAAAAAAATTCCCGCCGTGCTCGCTTCGACCGGCTATTCGCCGGAGCAGCTCGCGGCCATTCAGGCCGCCGCGCAGGTGATCCCCATCTTCAAGTCCGCCAACATGAGCATCGGCGTCAACGTCCTGCTTGAGCTGGTGAAAAAAGCCGCAAAGCTGCTCGGCAGCGGCTATGATATTGAAATTGTTGAAAAGCACCACAACCAGAAGCTCGACGCGCCGAGCGGCACCGCACTGATGATTGCAGATGCAGCGGCAAGTGCAGTCGATTATGACGCGCAGTACACCTACGAGCGCCAGAGCGTGCGCCGCAAGCGTGATCCGCATGAGATCGGCATCAGCTCCGTGCGCGGCGGCACCATCGTCGGCGAGCACGAGGTGCTCTTCGCGGGGCCGGATGAGTTGGTTGAAATCAAGCACACCGCCCTCTCGCGCGAAATCTTCGCCAACGGCGGCATCCGCGCGGCAAAATTCCTCGCAACCGTCGAAAAACCAGGCATCTACGACATGTCTGCCATGCTGGCGGAGTAATAGACAAACAGGGGCATGACCGCCGGCTGGCAGTCATGCCCCTGTTTTTTCTGGTCTATTCAGCGAAAGAGTGTTGCGCAGCCAAAATGCTTTTCCCCATCGCAAACCGTAAGATCCACGCGTTCCCATGCTTCAACGCCGGCGGGAATGGAAACCTGAATCAGATAAGCAGTCAAGTAGCAATCTTTCTCACCGCTACACTCTTTTACTGGATTCACGACATAAATCTCGCTTGTCTGTCCATTCACAACAACAGAAATGTTCTCTTTGCTGAGTACGGGTGCGATATCTGCCTGCCCAGCCTTGAATTTTTCCAAATCCATCGGGCGAAAGTAGATCGTCAGCGCTCTGGCGGCCCCCTTCACGGCAAAGGCATGAAGCCCATATACTTCCAATGTGTCAATTCGGATGTGTAGCTCCAGATCGCCAAAAGCCGGCACGTTTTGTGCCCAGTACTCCAAATAGCAGTCAGCATAGTCACGAACCGCGGTCAAAAACGGATACACGCCGTCCGGCACGGAAAGTTCAAACGCCCCGCGGCATCACTGGCTGTTTCATAAACCGTCTCAAAATTTTCATCCTTTACCTCAATTGAAACAGGCGGGAGTCTCCCTTCCTTGTTTTCGGTCACACCTCTGATGATTGCCATTGTTCTACCTCCTGAAACCGAAAAACCGCTGCGGTACAATTCGTTCTGCCGCAGCGGTTTCTGTTTGCTTATTCCCGATCCAGCACCGTTTCCAGCATACCGTTGCCGCCAGAGAGCATCCGGTTGACGCGGCTGATCGTCGCACTGCTCGTACCGGTGCGCTCGAGGATATCCGTATAGACCTTCCCCTCGCGCAGAAGCTTCGCCACCTCAAAGCGCTGTTCCATCGCGCGCAGCTCCGTCACCGCGCACAGATCCTCGAAAAACGCTTCGCACTCCTCGACATCCTGAAGCTTCAAAATCGCCTCATAGAGCGCACGGCTGTGGGGCCTTTCCTGTTTCTTCTGCATCATGCATCCCCGCTTTCCTGCTATAAGCGTAACACGTTGTCGCTTCAAAGTCAAGCGCCGCCAAGCCGGGATTTGAAATCCGAATAGCCGAACCGGCGCAGCAGCTCCACCTCGCCGTTTCCGTGCAACAGCGCGATATCCGGCAGGGGCATTCCGTTGAAGGTGTTGGTCTTGACCATGGAATAGATCGCCATATCCTCAAAAACAAGCCGGTCGCCCACCTGAAGCGGTCTATCGAAGCTGTATTCTCCGATGACGTCGCCCGCCAGACAGGTGGGCGCGCCGAGGCGATACGTATAGGGCTTCTCTCCCGCCTCGCCCGCGCCGCGCAGAGGCGGGCGGTAGGGCATTTCCAGCACATCCGGCATATGGCAGGCCGCGCTCGTATCGAGGATTGCAATCCCCGGCGCGGGCAGATCCAGTACCGTCGTCAACAGTGTCCCGGCGTTCAGGGCCACGGCTTCGCCCGGCTCCAGATAAACTGTCAGCCCCAGCGCCTGCGCCCCGCGGATGCAGTCCTCAAGCAGTCTCAGGTCATAGTCCGGACGTGTGATATGGTGCCCGCCCCCGAAGTTCAGCCAGCGCATCCCGGACAGCACATCGGCCCATTTTTCCAGCACAACATTGAGCGTGTCGGAGAGGGCGTCTGCGTTCTGCTCGCAGAGCGTGTGAAAATGCAGGCCATCCAGCAGGGCCAGCAGCGGGGGCGTCATCTCGCGCTCCCACTGATCCCGCGTCGTGCCAAGCCGACTGCCCGGCGCGCAGGGATCGTAGATCTCGTGCCCCTCCTGTGTGGAAAACTCCGGATTGATCCGAAGCCCAACCTGCTTGCCCGCGGCCTTTGCACGCGCGCCGAAACGTCGGAGCTGGCTGATGCTGTTGAACACGATATGATCGACATAGCCAAGCAGCTCGTCAAACGTGTCCTCCCGAAACGCCGGAGCATAGACGTGTGTCTCGCCGCCAAAATGCTCAAATCCCAGCCGCGCCTCGTACAGGCCGCTTGCCGTCGTCCCGGCCAGATACGGCGCGA
>CAZYZQ010000006.1:0-31213 GCA_964652075.1 uncultured Oscillospiraceae bacterium | reverse complement strand
TCAAGGACGAAGGTCTGGACGGGATAGCGGTCGCTCGGCGGCTCGTCGATCGTGGACATATCGCGCAGACCCGAGAGCGCCATGTTCAGCGTGCGCGGGATCGGCGTGGCCGAGAGCGTCAGCACATCGACGCCGACGGACAGCTCCTTGAGCCGCTCCTTGTGGCTGACGCCGAAGCGCTGCTCCTCGTCGACGATCAGAAGGCCGAGATCCTTGAAGTGGATATTCTTCTGCAGCAGCTTGTGCGTGCCGACCACGAGGTCGACTGTGCCCGCCGCAAGGTCGGAGAGCGTCTTCTTCTGCTGCTGCGGCGTGCGAAAGCGCGAGAGCACGTCAATGTTCACGGGGAAGCCGCCGAAGCGCTTGCAGGCCGTCACATAGTGTTGCTGCGCAAGCACCGTCGTCGGCACGAGGATTGCGCACTGCTTGCCGTCCATCATGCACTTCATGGCCGCGCGCAGCGCGACCTCCGTCTTGCCGAACCCGACGTCGCCGCACAGCAGGCGGTCCATCGGCGTCGGCGCCTCCATGTCGTCCTTGATCTCAGCGATGGCGCGCAGCTGGTCGTCCGTCTCGGCGTACTCAAAGCTGTCCTCAAACTCCTGCTGCCACGGCGTATCGGCCGCAAAGGCGAAGCCCGGGCGGCGCTTGCGCTCAGCGTAGAGCTTGATCAGCCCCTCGGCCAGATCCTTGGCCGCCGCCTTGGCACGCGCCTTGGTCTTCTGCCAGGTGTCGCCGCCGAGCTTATTGAGGCGCACGGGCGTCTCCTCCCCGCCGCCGATGTACTTCGTCACAAGATCCAGCTGCATGGCCGGGACGTAGAGCACGTCCGTGCCGGCGTAGGAGATTTTTACGTAGTCCTTCAAAACGCCGTCAACGCGCATCTGCTCCATGCCCATGTAGCGGCCGATGCCGTGGTACTCATGCACCACAAGGTCGCCGGGCGTCAGGTCGGTGAAGGATTTGAGCTTTTCGCGGTTCGAGGCCGCGACCTTTTTGCGCTTCGGCCGGCGCACATTTGCCGCCGTCAGCTGCCCCTCGGAGAGGACGGCAAACGAGATCGTCGGGTATTCCAGACCGCCGGGCAGCTGCCCCTCGGTCAAAAGGATCTGGCTCGGCTGCGGCAGGGCGGACGCGGGGTAGCACAGCTGCGCGGACGCGCCCTTCTCCGAGAGCGTCTTCTGCAAAATCTCGCCGCGGCGGCGGTTGCCGGTGAGCACGAGCGTGCGGAAGTTGTTCTTCTGATAATATTGCAGGTCGGCGGCGGCGGTATCGATGCTGCCGCCGTAGCTCGGCAGCTGCTTGGCCGTGACCGACAGCAGCTGCTTCGGCTCCAGCCCGAGCGGAAAGCGCGTGGCCAGAAAGCTGTCGAAATAGACGACGCTGCGCCCGGCAAAGCGCGCGCACAGATCGTCCCAGCGCGCATAGAAATTGCATAGTTCGCCCGCCAGCAGCCCCGTCTGGAGCATGCCGTCCAGCTCGAGGCCCAGCTCATCCTCCAGCGCCTGCGCGGCGCGGTTCAGGTTGCCGTGGTCGCAGAACACGATACAGGTCTCGGCGGGCAGATAGCTCGCGGCGGTCGCGAACTCCGGATAGATCCGCGCCATATACCGGTCGGCGGCCGGGAAGGGCAGGCCGGACTCAAGCGTCCCGGCGTCCTTTTCCAGCGTGTCGATCAGCGCCGCGTTCGGCGTCTTGCGGCGGCGCTGCTTTGCGGCAAGCGCGCGCAGATCGCTCGCAAGCCCCGCTTCGCCCTGCGGGTGCAGCTGCGCGACCGTCTCGGCAACGGGCAGCAGGACGGCGGATTCAATATTCTCCGTGCGGCGCTGCGTCGTGGGATCGAAAAAGCCCATGCAGTCCAGCTCGTCGCCGAAGAACTCGGCGCGCACCGGCTGATCGTGCGCAGGCGAAAAGACGTCGAGGATGCCGCCGCGCAGCGCGTACTGCCCCGGGCCTTCGACCAGACTCGTGCGGGAGTAGCCCGCCCGCGCAAGCTTCCCGGCCAGCTCCTCCAGCTCGTACTGCGCGCCGGGCTGGAGCCGGATGGCGGCGGCGTAGAGCGTCTCGGGCGGGATCGTCCGGCGCGTGAGCGCCTGCACGGAGGCCAGCAGCACCGGAACATTCCCCCGCCCCAAATCGTAGAGCATCCGGATTGTCCGCTGCTCCCACTCATGCGAGAGCGCGCTGGCGCTATGCAGCGTCAGGTCGCGCGTGGGCAGCACGGCAGGCACCTGCCCGAGAAAGGCCGTCAGCTCCTCGGCCATCCGGCGCGCGGCCAGATCGTCCTGACAGAGCAGCAGCACCGGCCTGCCCGCGTCGCGGATCAGCCCGGCCGCAAAATGCGCGCGCGGCAGTTGGCCGAGGCCGGAAATACAGACGGCGCTCCCGGCGCGCACCCCGTCCAGCAGCTTGCCGTATTCAGGCAGCTCGGGGAGAATGGAAAGAAGCGGATTCATGGATAACCTCCTGAAATTGTGCGGACGACAACAGGCGGGAAGGCGCACCGCGCCTCCCCGTTATGAGTGGTTGGTTGGATTGTGAAGACGGGACGCTACTTCCCGTTATAGCGGCTCGCGGCCTTCTCCGGGCCGTTTTGGAGCAGCTCCAGCGCCGCGCAGGCGGCGTTTTCATAGCTTTTCTGCATCGTTTCGCGCTCCTGCGGCGGAAATACTGCCAGCACCCACGCCGCGAGGTCGTAGTCCGAGTGCGGCTTCTCCCCGACGCCGATGCGGACGCGCGGGAACTCCTGCGAGCCGAGGCAGGCGATGATGTCCTTCAGGCCATTGTGGCCGCCGGCGGAGCCGCTCGCGCGCACACGGATGCGCCCCACGGGCAGCGACACATCGTCACACAGAATGATGATATGCGACGGCGGGATCTTATAGAACCGCGCGGCCTCGGCAACGGACGCGCCGCTGCGGTTCATATAGGTCGCGGGCTTCAGGAGCACCACGTCCTCCCCGTTCAGCGCAACACGCGCCGTCTCGCCCTGAAACTTATGCCGCCATGTCCCGGCGCGCAGCTTGCCCGCCAGCACATCCATCGCGGCGAAGCCCGCGTTGTGGCGTGTACCCGTGTACTTTGCCTCCGGATTGCCGAGGCCGGCCACGAGCCACGCCGCGCTCTTTCGCAGCAGCATCAGAACATCGTGGACAGCGGGTTCTCCTCGTGGATGCGGGAGATGGCCTCGGCGAACATCGGCGAGACGTCCAGCTGGCTGATCTTGCTGCCCTGATAGTGCTCGGGCATCGGGATGGTGTTCAGGAGCTTCAGCTCCTCCATGTAGCTCGCGTCGATGCGGTCGCAGGCCGGGCCGGAGAGCACGCCGTGGGACGCGCAGGCCCAGACCTTCTTCGCGCCGCCGACCTCGATGATCGCCTTCGCGGCGTTGCAGAGGGAGCCGGCGGTGTCGACCAGGTCGTCGAACAGGATGCACTCGCGGCCGGAGACGTCGCCGATGATGTTCATGACCTCACAGGAGTTCGGCTTTGGGCGGCGCTTGTCGACGATGGCGAGGCCCATGCCCATCTTCTGCGCAAACGCGCGGGCGCGGGCGACGGAACCGACGTCCGGCGAAACGACGACCATCTCCTCGCGTTGGGCGGGGTTCGGGAACTTCTCAAGATAGTACTTGACGAACGCCGGGTTGCCGACCAGATGATCGACCGGGATGTTGAAGAAGCCCTGAATCTGGTTGGCGTGCAGATCCATTGTGATGACGCGGTCCGCGCCGGCGCAGGTCAGCAGGTCTGCCACGAGCTTCGCGGAGATCGGCTCGCGCGCCTTGACCTTGCGGTCCTGCCGGGCATACCCGTAGTAGGGGATGACGGCGTTGATGCGGCCGGCCGACGCGCGCTTGAGCGCGTCAATCATGACCATCAGCTGCATGAGGTTGTCGTTGACAGGCTTGCAGGTCGGCTGGACGACAAACACGTCCACGCCGCGCACCGTCTCATTGAACGAGACGGAGACCTCGCCGTCGGCGAACGTCTTGACTTCGCAGTCGCCCAGCGGGATGCCGAGGGCCCTGCAGATGCCCTCAGCAAACGGGCGGTTGCCGTTGGCGGAGAATACTTTCAGCTTCTGTGTGCAAACACTCATGGAAGTTACCTCTCTTTTCGGTCGTTTTTTGTGAATAGAGCCCGCAATGCGGGAAAGTTACAAATTCAGTGCCGTTTCCGGTAGACGATCACAGACAGCAGGATCGCGACGCCGGACGAGACGGCGGAGACGATAAAGGTCGGCGAATACGAATGCGTCGCGTCGTAGATCGCGCCGCAGATCATGCTGGACAGCGCGAACGCGATCTCCACCGGCACCTGATAGGTCGCGGAGGCCGCGCCCTTGCGGTCGGCGGGGCTGGCCTTCAGCGCCGAGGCGTTGAGCGTCGGCCCGGTGACGCCGTTGAACGCGCCGATGAAGACGGCGGAGACGTAGTAGAGCAGCTCCATCTTCGGGCAGGCCACGAGCAGCAAGAAGCCCAGCACGCCAGCGGCAAAGCCGGGGATCAGGACAACCAGCGGGTTATGCCGGTCGGAGATCCGGCCGGTCAGGAGCCTGCCGAGGAAGGTCGTCACGGCGGCGATGGTGAAGTACCAGCCCACATGCGCAAAGCCCTGCTCCGTGCCGAAGTCGGTCAGGAATACCATGATGACGCCATAGGCGAACGAGACAAAAAACTGCACCATGCCGAACGGCAGCGCCTTTTTCTCGAAAAAGCCCGCCAGCGACTGGCCGAGCGATTTCTTTTCGCGCGCCGCGCGTGCGCTCTTTGCCTTTTCGATCGCCTCGATGCGGTTGCCGGGGAAATCCGGCTTGTGCTCATAGGTCACAAACAACGCCAGCACCACGCACATGGCAAGCCCGCCGAGCGAGGCGAGCACAATGTTGCGCCAGCCGTGCACCGCGCTGGAGTTGTAGACCGCGAGCGCGATGGTCGGCGCGATGGCCTGCGTCAGGGAGTTGGCAAGGCCGTAGTAGCCGATGCCCTCGCCCATCCGCTCGCGCGGGATGACGTCCGCCACAGCGGCGGAGAGCGCCGTGCCCGCGATGGCAAAGCCGCAGCCCTGCAAAATACGCGCGAGGCAGAACAGGGCGACCGTCCGCGCCGGCCACATCAGCACGCAGCCCAGCGCAAAGATCACAAGCCCCACAATCACGACGCGCCTGCGGCCCTTTGTGTCGGAAATCTTGCCGCCGACCAGCCGGAAGACCGTGGCGGAAATTGTAAAGCAGGCCATCAGCACGCCGGTTTTGGTTCCCGCACCGTCGCCGAAGACCGTCTTCAAATAGATTGCAAAGGTGGAGTTATAGAAGAAATTGGAGATGCCGTATACAAAGTAGATCAGCGTAATGATGCAGAAATAACAGTTAAAAATGCGAAACTTCTTGGTCTTTTCCATTCAATTCCCTCATTTACGAATATGTTTCGTCTTACCGGAACGGCCGCATTCCCCGGTTGCCACCGCACCGGGCGCGACGGCGGCGCCGTCCTCCATCGTCAGCGGCGCCAGCAGCACCGCCCGCGCGCCGACCGCGCAGGACTGGCCGATCGTAACGCCCGCGCCCGAGGTGACGGCGCCGGGGCCGATCTCAGTTTTTTCACCGATCTTTGCATCGGCAATCCACGTATGTGGGAACAGATGTACGCCGTCGCCCAGCCGCACGGCATGGCAGGCGCTGCCCGCATCGAGCAGGACGCCGCTGCCGAGCGTACTCGCCCCGGAGACCGCGCAGTGCGGCCCGATGTGCGCGCCCGGGCCGATCACAGCGTCGCGCAGCGTCGATTCCACCACGCTTGCGCCGTCGCCGAGCGTGGTGTCACGCACGGTCACATTCGGCCCGAGGACGCAGTCCGCGCCGACGCTTGTCCGGCCGCGCAGAACCGTGCCGGGCAGCAGCTCCGTCCCGGCCGCAACCGTGACGCCCGGTTCGACACAGACCGTCTTCTCGTCCCAGATCCGGACGCCCGCGGCAATCAGCGCGCGGGCGCGCTGCGCCTGCAGCAGGCTCTGCCACTGCGCCAGCTCCGGCGCGGACGAGATGCGGTAGGCGCCCTCCTCCGCCGTCAGCGGAACGCCCTCCTCCTGCAAAAACGCGGCGAAGGAGAACGAGTCGTCCAGCGCCTGCATCAGCGCCTCGCGGCCCGTGCGGAACACGCGGCTCACCGGGCCGGGCGCAGGCGGCGCGGGGCGCGGCGCGCCCGCCGGCACCAGCATGGCCGGGCCGGAGACGACCAGCACCTCCTCCTCCGCCTCGTCGGCGGTGGAGAGGAAGACATGCAGCAGGTCCGGCGCGGCCTGATTGGCCGAGACCTGCACCTCCGCCTGTCGGGGCATACATGCGCGCACTGCGGACGCATACTGCGGATGGCAGACAAGAAAGAAACGCTGAATCCCGGCGCGCAGCAGGTTTTCACCCAGCCAGCCCAAAAGCGGGCAGCCCATCACCGGTTCCAGCAGCAGCGGAAGGCTCCGCCCGGTCCGGGCGGTGTCGTCCGGCACCAGAATCACGCAGGACGCTGCAAACACGCGCAATCCCCCCTGATTTGTAATTTCTATGTAAATTATAACATGGCCGCGCCCGGATGTACAGACATATTCCGCCAAATAGGGCGCAAAATTTCTCCCGCGGCATCCGCTGCAATTTGTGCAAGACGGCCAGTAGGCGGGGCTACCCTCGGCCCAAAGGGACGGGCCTCGGGACGCGTCGCAGGAATATGCGACGTGTGCCCCCGCCGCGTGTATCGCAGAAGGGCGCGAATTTGCCAAAGCATTTCGAAAACCAGGCACGGTTTCCGCCGGCGGGCAAAAAGAAACGCCCCCGCGGGGCGTTTCGGTCAGCCGAGATTGCGGCTGTCATAGAGCTCCGGCGGCAGCACGTCCGCCAGCTCGATGAGCGAATGGCGATAGCCGCCCGTGTAGTCGTAGCGGAACACGGGGTTCTTGAGCTGCCCCGGCTGCGGGCGCGCTGTGTCAAGGCGGATCGAGAGCGTCGCGGTCGTCCCCTCGCCCTCTGTGCTCTGGAGCATCAGCGTGCCGCCGTGGCGCGCCGCGATCTGGCGCGCGAGCGTCAGCCCGAGGCCAAGCCCCCAGCGGCTGTCGCCGACCGGCCCACGCTGGCGCATACGGTCGAACACCGTCGGCAGCACCGCCGCCGGGATCCCGTCGCCATCGTCGCGCACCGTAAAGCGCGCCGCACTGCCCGCCACATCCAGCGCAAACAGGATCTCGCCGTCCGGATGTGAAAAACGCATTGCGTTGGAAAGCAGGTTGTAGATTGCCCGCTCGAGCTGCTGCCGGTCGATCATGGCGTAGCAGCGCTGCGCGGGCAGGCGCAGCTCCAGCCGCAGCCCGGCCGCTGCGCAGAGCGGCGCGGCCTCCTCATATAATTCGCCCGCAAAGTGCGTCAGCTCGACACGGGCAAATTCCATCGCGGCGTCCTCCCGGGACAAGCGGTACGCGTCCGTCAGCTCGCAGGTCAGCCGCAGCAGGCGGTAAAGCGAGCGGTTCATGCCCGCTGTGCAGTGCTGGATCGTCGGGTCCTCGTCCGGCTCCAAAAACGGAAAGAGCCATTTCGCGCTCGCCATCAGCTCGCCCAGCGGGTCGCGCAGCGCCTGCGAAAGGTAAGCCAGCCGCTCCATCTGCATCTGCGTCTCCGGCTCGGTCAGGAACAGATCATAGCCGTCCATGCGGCGGATCGAAACCTGCCCCAGCGGCAAGCGCACGGAGAGCAGCCCGCCCTGATAGGCGGCATACTCCTCCGCCGCGTCGCCGAGATACCCGGCAACCGGCCGGCCGGGGTATACGCCCCGCCCAAGCGCGGCGGCGTTGCTGGCCGCCACCTGTCCCTCCCGCACCGCGAACGCCGGGCGTTCGAGCAGCGCGAGAAATTCTTCGACCCTGATTTCCATAATGATCTGCCCTTTCTGATCTTTCCTCACATCAGCGGCGCGAACAGGCGCAGCACGCTGCGGCCCACGCGGCGCAGGAGGCCGGTTTTGCAATCTTCCGGTGTGATTTCCTGGCAGATCGGGAACGTCTGTGCAAAATCCTGCATCACGCTGCCGATACAATCCGCACCGTATAAAATTGTCGAGTTCTCAAAGTGGAGGTACAGGCTCCGGAAATCCATGTTGATTGTGCCGACCGCCGCGATCTCGCTGTCGGCGCAGAAGACCTTGCTGTGGATGAAGCCCGGCGTGTACTCAAAAATGCGCACGCCCGCGCGCAGAAGCTCCTCGTAATAGGCGCGGGTCAGCATGTGGATATAGCGTTTATCCGGGATATGCGGCGTGATAATGCGCACGTCGACACCGCCGCGCGCCGCCACGCACAGCGCCTCCTGCATACTGTCGTCGATGATGAGGTACGGCGTCATGATATACAGCGTCCGGCGCGCGTGGCTGATGAGGTGCAGGTAGGCGTTCTGCCCGAGCGCCTCGTCGTCGAGCGGATTGTCCGTGAACGGCTGGACGAAGCCCGCGGCCTCCGGCGCCGGCGCGGCGTCCATATAGCCCCCGAGCCAGCCGGTCTGGCCGGTGATCTGGTTCCACATGGACAAAAACATCGCCGTCATCGCCGTCACGGCCTCGCCCTCGAGCCGGATGCCCGCGTCCTTCCAGCGGCCGAAGCGTTCAATCTCGTTGATATACTCATCCGCGAGGTTGATGCCGCCGGTGAAGCCGACCTTGCCGTCGATAATCAGCAGCTTGCGGTGGTCGCGGTTATTGAGCCTGCTTGAGAGGACGGGGACGTAGGGATTGAACTTCACACACTGGATGCCGTAGCGGCGCAGCTTGCGCGTGAAATTCATCGGCAGATAATTGATCGTGCCGAAGTCGTCGTAGATCACGCGCACGTCGACGCCCTGCGTGACCTTACGGCGCAGGATCTCCAGAATGGCATCCCACATTTTGCCCTCGGCGATAATGAAATATTCGAGGAAGAGGAAGCGCTCGGCCTTCTCCATCTCCGCGAGCATCGCGGGGAAGCAGTCCTCGCCGGTGGGGTAGTAGGTCGTTGCGACCTGCGCATAGACCGGGCAGTGGGCGACGCGCTCGAGATAGCCTGCCAGCTGCAAATGCTCCGGCTGGAACGCGCCCAGCGCCTCACGCGCATCCGGCTGCGCCGGGATCGTCGCCATCATGGCGTTCATGCTCTGCATCCGGCGGCGCAGGCGGTAGCTCAGGCGGTTGCCGCCGAAGAAGAGGTACAGCAGCACGCCGAACAGCGGCAGCACCAGGATCGGGATGATCCACGCCATCTTATAGGCGGGGTTCGTGCGCCGCGAGAGGATATACAGGATCGTCGGCACCGCCAGCAGGCGCACGGCGATCGAGAACCAGTGATAGACATTCGAGAACGCGCTGATCCCGAGAAGCAGCACAACCAGCTGGATGAACAGCAGGAACGAGACGAGGAACACCCGCTGCAACACCAGCTTCGGCAGATTGCGCACGGCGACTCCCCCTTCCCTTCCATGCGTCTATTTGCAGTATAGCATACATTTTTCTCCTGTGCAAGGCAGCTTGCAAAACAGTGTCGAATATGATACGATTTGTCCGAAAAAATGAGAATCCGGCGCCCGCGCAGGGCGGCGCCGGCAGGAGGCGCGGCATGGAAATCCGGGAAATCAGGGAAAACCGGCGGCAGTATCTGCCGCTTCTGCTCCTTGCCGACGAGCAGGAGGACATGATCGACCGCTATCTCGACCGGGGCACATTATATGTGCTGGACGACGGCGGTGTGCGCGGGCTCTGCGTCGTGACGTACGAGGGGGCAGGCGTTCTGGAGCTGAAGAACCTCGCCGTCGCACCGGCGTACCAGCGCAGGGGGTACGGGAGGTATCTTGTGGAGTTTCTGGTGCGGACATACAGCGGCCGGTTCTCCGTCCTGCGCGTCGGCACGGGCGACAGCCCGGCCACGATCCCGTTTTACCGGCGCTGCGGCTTTACCGAGCGCTTCCGCATCCCGAACTTTTTCACCGACAACTACGACCACCCGATCCTCGACGGCGGCGTGCTGCTGACCGACATGGTCTGTCTGGAGCGGCCGCTGCGCTGACAGGCAGAAAGCGGCCCGGCGCGCCTTCGCGTGCCGGGCCGCCGTCTCAAAACTGCATAAGATAGCGCAGGCGCAGCTCGCCGCGCCGGAGCGTGCGCGAAACCGTCGACGGGCACACGCCCGCCTCGCGGGCGAGCTGCGTCACGCTTTTGCCTGCGATGTAATGACCGATCACCACACGGCGCTGGCAGGGCGTCAGCGCCTCGTTAATCGCGTGGTACAGCCGCGCGAGCTTCTGGTCGCGGCTCTGGCTTTCGGGGCCGGATGGTATATCGATCATCAAGGTAATACCCCCTCTCGTAGTAGCGCGCGAGGTGCTCCGCCAGTGCTCTTGTCTCCTGCCGCAGGGGCTGGAGCTGGTCGATCCGCCGGTGCAGGTGCCAGCGCTCCTCCGCGTCCTGCGACAGGCGCAGCGCCTGCCTGAGCGCCAGAATGCGCGCGGTCAGCAGCGCATCCGCGGCGTGGTACTGCTCCGACAGTTCCAAAAGCGTCATCCCTATCCCTCCCTCCTGCCCGTCGGGCCGGGAGCGGCGGAGCCGCCTCTGTCTTTCTGTCCCGCACCATGCTGGGATCTTCCATTTATTTCCAATATGAGTTTACTACACATTACGTGTGGTGTCAAGGAGAAATTTCCATATTTTCCCATTTTTCAGGATTTACACAACGCCGCATCTGTGATATCCTGCTTGAGGGAATTCCCCGGCAGGGCCCGGAAGGAGGCGATGACGGGATGTTGGGAGCAAGGATTGCGGCGCTGCGGCACCAGGCGGGGCTGAGCCAGCGCGACGTGGCGGCGCGGCTTGCGGTCAGCGCGAGCACTGTCGGCATGTACGAGCAGGGGCGGCGCGAGCCGTCCGGCGAGAAGCTGGTCGCGCTGGCGCAGCTGTTCGGCGTCTCGACCGACTTTCTTTTGACCGGCGAAACAAGCTGTGCGCGTGACGCGGACACGGCGGCGCGGCTGCTGGCGCAGCTCGAAGGCGCGGGCCTGTGCACCATGCGGGACGGCACGGCGACGCCCCTGACGCGCGGCGAGCTGGCCACGCTGCTTGCCTGCCTGTTTGACTAGCACGCGCCGCTCTGATATAATGGGGGAAATTGCCGCAAAGGGGGGCTTATATGGATGACGCGGCATTCATGCGCGAGGCCCTGGAGCTGGCGCGGCAGGCGGCGCGGGAGGGCGAGGCGCCGATCGGCTGTGTGGTCGTCTGCGACGGCGTGGTCGTCGGGCGGGGCTACAACCGCCGCGAGCTGGACCGCTCCGCGCTGGCGCATGCGGAGATTCTGGCGATCAACGAGGCCAACCGGACGCTCGGCGGCTGGCGGCTGTGGCAATGCACGCTCTATGTGACGCTGGAACCGTGCCCCATGTGCGCGGGCGCGATCATCAACGCCCGTATCCCGCGCGTGGTCTACGGCGCGCCCGACCCGAAGGCCGGCTCCTGCGGCTCGGTGACCGACCTGTTCGCCCTGCCCTACAACCACCGCCCGGCTGTGACCGGTGGCGTGCTGGAAACGGAGTGCGGCGGCGTGCTGCGCGACTTCTTCCGCGCGCTGCGCAGAAAAAAAAACACCGGCGAAGCGGACTGAACCGCTTCGCCGGTGTTCTTTTATTTTATCTCATATTCTGTCGCGCAGCTCGACAGGCTCCGCGGAGGGCGCTGTGACGCCGAGCGCGCGCAGGGCGGTCGCGCCCACGTCGGCAAAGGTCGGGCGTGTGCCGCACGGGCCGGGCGCAAGGCGGCGGCTCCACGCCAGCAGCGGGATATACTCGCGCGTGTGATCCGTGCCGGTATGGGTCGGGTCGCAGCCGTGGTCGGCGGTGATGAGCAGCAGCCCGTCGTCGCCCAGCGCGTCCATGGCCTGCGGCAGCCACGTATCGACTTCCTCCAGCCCGGCGGCGTAGCTGGCCGCGTCGCGGCGGTGGCCCCAGCGCATGTCGAAGTCGACAAGGTTCGTGAAGAGCAGGCCCGTCTCTCCCCGGCGCAGGGCCGCGAGCGTCTTTTCCATGCCGTCTGAATTATCCGCGGTCTTCTCCTGCCCGCGCGAGAAGCCGCGCGCGGCAAAGAGGTCATACGGCTTGCCGATGGACAGCGTCGGCACCCCCTGCTCCACCAGCACCTCCAAAAACGTCTTCTGCGGCGGGACTGCGGCGTAGTCATGGCGGCGGGCGGTGCGGGTATACGCGCCCGGCTCCCCGATGAACGGGCGGGCGATGACGCGCCCCATGCCGATGCCGCGCGCGTCGAACATCTGCCGCGCCTGCTCGCACCAGCGGTACAGCTCCGGCACGGGGACGGTCTCCTCGTGGCAGGCAATCTGGAAGACGCTGTCGGCGGAGGTGTAGACGATGGGCCAGCCCGTGCGCTGGTGTTCTTCCCCGAGGCGGGCGATGATCTCCGTGCCGGAGGCGGCGCAGTTGCCCAGCACGCCCTGTGCGCCCGTCCGGGCGCAGAATTCGTCCAGAATCTCCTGCGGGAAGCCGTCGGGGTAGACCTCAAAGGGCCGCTGCGTCGGTACGCCCATGATCTCCCAGTGCCCGACGATGGAATCCTTCCCGCGCGAGACGGAGGCGCAGCGGCCGTAGACGCCCGTGGGCGCGGGGTCGGTGCCGAAGTCCGTCAGCCCTTCAATATTACACAGGCCGAGGCGGCGCAGATGCGGAATCTGGGGTTGCAGCGCGAGCACGTGCTGGAGCGTCGCGGCCCCGGCGTCGCCGTACTGCGCCGCGTCCGGCAGCGCGCCCGCGCCGACCGAGTCAAGCAGTAAGAGTAAAACGGTTTTATATTGCCCGGACATGAAAATTCCTCCTTGTGTGGAATCCGGCGAAGCGGCGCTCCGCCGCTGTTATGATACGCCTTTTTGGGCGGCGGCGCAATGTATTCATAGATTTTTTACACGATTTGCCGGGCGGATTTTGCGCGTGGGTTGCAGTTTTGGCGCAAATGTGATACGATAGGGCAATCAGGGCCGGGTTCGGCCAGTAAATTGGAGTGAAATCATATGAAATGTAAAAGCTGCGGCACTGAGCTGCAGGAGGGGCAGACTGTCTGCCCGGAGTGCGGCGCTGCTGTGAAGAAGAGCATGCCGCTCGGCCTGAAAATCGGCCTGATCGCGGCGGTCTGCGTCGTCGTGATTGCCGGCTTCCTCGTCGGCTACAAGCTGCTCTCAAAGGATGATACGCCGAATACCCCTGCCGAGCCTGTCGACCCCTCCGCCCCCAATGCAGAGGTGAATCCGACGGACGGCGGCACCGCGCCGGACGGCACGGAAACGCCCGACACGCAGACCCCCGGCACGGAAACGCCGGCCGCCGGTGTCTCCTACTCCGCCGACTCGATGACCGACGAGGAGCTGGACGCCATTGTCGCGACCTACGGCGACCACACGCTCTCGAACCGCCAGCTCGCCTACTACTACTGGTACGGCTACACGGCGTTTTGCAGCAACTACAGCGACTATCTGGCCTACCTCATGGACCCGACGCAGCCGCTGGATACGCAGATCTACGACCAGACCACGGGCCAGACCTGGCAGCAGTTCTTCCTGGAGCAGGCGCTTGCCAGCTTCAAGGCCTACAGCGCAATGGCCGACGCGGCCGACGCGGCGGGCTATGAGCTGGATTCCAGCATGACCGACTACTTGGACACCCTCGCGGACAACTTCGCCTCCTATGCGGAGAGCGCGGGGCTGGACGGCGCGGACGCCTATGCGCAGTACGTCTTCGGCCCGGGCGCGGATGTGGCCGGGTACACGGAGTTCATGCGCGCGTATATGGTGCAGGGCGGCTACGGCAGCGAGCTGTACAACTCCTTCGATCCGACGGACGAAGAGGTGGAAACCTACTATGATGAGAACGCCGAGACCTATGCTGAGGACGGCGTTGCCAAGGACGAGACTGTGCTCGTCAACGTGCGCCATATTCTGATCCAGCCGAGCGACACGAGTGACGATTCGGCGTGGGAGAGCGCCGAGGGGCAGGCGAACACGCTTTTGCAGCAGTGGAAGGACGGCGAGGCGACGGAGGATTCCTTCGCGGAGCTGGCCACAACCTGGACCTCCGACCTCGGCTCCAAGGAAACCGGCGGCTTGTATGAGAACGTCTATCCCGGCCAGATGGTCGCGGAGTTTAACGACTGGTGTTTCGACGAGGCGCGCCAGGTCGGCGACACCGCCGTCGTGAAGACGGACTACGGCTATCATATCATGTACTTCTCCGGCAAGACCGACACGCTGTTCTGGCGCTACCGCGCGCGGCTGGACCTGATCTCCCAGCTGTATCAGGACGCCGTGAAGGCCCAGCAGGAGCAGCACACGCTTGAAACAAATTACGACGCCATCGGCATCGTCACGCCGGACGGGCTGAAGGTCTCCTAACTACAAAACCGGAAGGTGCGGCTGAATGAAAAAAGTGCTGTTTTTCGTCAATCCGAACGCAGGGCGCGCCGATGTGCGCGACGCCGTCGTCGATATCGCGCAGCGCTTTACGCAGGAGGGCTTTGACGTCGTACTCCACCCGACCTCCGCGGCGCGGGAGATCACGGATGTGATCGCACAGCGCGGCGAAGAATTCGATCTGATTCTCTCCTCCGGCGGCGACGGGACGCTCAATGAGACAGTCACCGGCCTGATGCGGCTGGAAAAACGCCCCGTGCTCGGCTATCTGCCCGCCGGCACCGTCAACGACGTCGCCTCGACGCTCGGGCTGTCGAAAAATCCGAAAAAAGCGGCGGAGGATGTGCTCGGCGGCAAGGCCGTCTTCTGCGACGTGGGCAGCTTCAACGGGAAGAATTTTCTCTACGTCGCGGCGTTCGGCGCTTTCTCGGCCGTCTCCTATTCGACGCCGCAGGCGGAAAAGCGTGTCTGGGGCAGGCTCGCGTATCTGGCCAACGGCGCGCGCAGCCTGTCGGATATCAAGCCGATCCACTGCCGCTTCCTTGTCAACGGCGTGCGGCTGGAGGACGATCTGATCTACGGCATGGTCTGCTCGACCAAGAGTGTCGGCGGCTTCCAGACCGGCAAGGCAACCGGCATGGAGGTCTCGCTCTCCGACGGGCTGTATGAGATCGTGCTGGTCAAGCACACCCGCAATCTGGCGGAGCTGAACCGCCTCGGCGCGGCGCTTCTGCGGCGCGACTTTCAGGACCCGCTCTTCTATTGCTTCCAGTCCGACAAGTTCCGCATTGAGTTCGACACCCCGGTACCGTGGACGCTGGACGGCGAGTTCGGCGGCGACGTTGCGGAGGCGGATATCGTCAACCACAAGCGCGCCATCCGCATCATGGTGCCTGCACAGTCCGACCCGCCGGCCAAGCCGGTGGAGCTTTCCCCGTGATTTCTCCGCGCCCCGGCCATGGGGCGCGGTTTTTCGTCCCGCCGCCCTTGCGCGGAGGCGGGGGAAATGGTATAATCGATCGCATGAACACACAGCCATGGGAGGACAAGACCTTGCTTACGAACACCAGACGCATCCCGCCGGAGGAGCTGGCGGCGCAGCTCGCGCTGTGCGGCAACATCCGGGACTATTATATTGCCCGCGGCATCGAGCCGCAGGCCTTTGTGGACACCTACGGCTGCCAGCAGAACGAGGCGGACTCCGAGCAGCTCCGCGGCCTGCTCCGGCGCGCGGGCTTCACGTTTCTGGACAGCGCGGAGGGCGCGGACGTTGTAATCGTCAACACCTGCGCCGTGCGCGAGCACGCCGAGCAGCGCGTGTTCGGCAACATCGGCGCGCTGGTACACACGAAGCGCCGCCACCCGGGCCAGAAGATCTTCCTGTGTGGGTGCATGGCGGGCGAGCCGACGGTGCAGGCGCGGATCAAAAGCTCCTACCGCCATGTGGACGGCGTGTTCTCGACGCACCATCTGTGGCAGTTCCCTTCACTTCTGTTGCAGGTTCTGGAGACGGGCGGGCGCGTCTTTGCGACTGAGGAGAGCGCCGGCGTCATCGCCGAGGGCCTGCCGCTCGCGCGCAAGGCCGGGCAGAAGGCGTGGGTTTCGGTCATGTACGGCTGCAACAACTTTTGCAGCTACTGCATCGTCCCCTACGTGCGCGGCCGCGAGCGCAGCCGCCGCCCGGAGGAAATTCTTGCAGAGGTGCGGCAGGTCATCGCGGACGGCTACCGCGACATTACGCTGCTCGGCCAGAACGTCAACTCCTACGGCAAGGATCTGGACGAGACGATGGATTTTGCAGACTTACTTCACGAAATTGCGCAGCTGCCGGGCGAGTTCCGGCTGCGCTTTATGACCTCGCACCCGAAGGACGCGACGAAAAAGCTCTTTGACACGATGGCCGCCAGCCCAAAGATCGCCAAACAGCTGCACCTGCCCTTCCAGTCCGGCAACGACCGCGTGCTCGCGGCGATGAACCGGCACTATGACCGCGCGCAGTATCTGGAACTGGTGCGCTACGCCCGCTCGGTGATGCCGGAGCTCGTGCTGACGAGCGACGTCATCGTCGGCTTCCCCGGCGAGACGGAAGAAGAATTTGAGGACACGCTCTCGCTTATCGAGGAGGTTCGGTATGACGCGCTCTTCACCTTCATCTTCTCCCCGCGCCCCGGCACTCCGGCGGCAAAGCTGCCCGATCCCGTCCCGGCGCAGGAGAAGCAGCGCTGGTTCGACCGGCTGGTCGCGGCGCAGAACGCGATCTCGGAGGAGATCCACCGCTCCTACATCGGCAAGACCGTCCGCGTCCTCGTCGACGGCCGCGACGGCGAGAACCTCACCGCCCGCACGGACGGCGGCAGGCTCGTGCGCTTCCCCGGCGAGGACGCCCTCATCGGCACCTTCACCGACGTTAAAATCACCGGCTCCACGACATGGAGCCTGACGGGCGCCACAACTGCTCAGATTGATGAGTAATTTCTCCGTTCTTTTGTCTAATATTTAACATCTGTTTTCGTATAATTCTCCCTATTGACCGATATTAATTCTTGCTATATATTGAAAATAGGAAAGCCGATATCATATATGGTAAAAAGGGGGAAACATAATGAAAAAGCAAATTCGATTTTTAGCACTATTGCTCCTACTCGTCTTTACCGTCTGTACATTGGCGATTGCCGTACTCCCATCTGGACAGGCCCGCTTTCAGGAAGACCCTGAACTGATACAGGGGATCCTGCTCGGCGCCTCTTCAGAATTGGACAACTATATGTGGGAACAAACTGGACATTATTTCTACCCGGAATTTTACGGTGGCCATTATATTGATCTTGAGCTGGGCTTACTGGTAATTTATGTTGCAGATCCATCGGCCGAAGAAATTTCTGCAATTCGAAATATCCTATGAATTATGATGCATACTATACGCTTCGTTCTGTCCAATACTCGTATAATTATCTCAGTGAATTGATGCACAACACATTACGCGATTACCGTGCACAGGGAATTACACGGGCACGTGGATGGGTTGATATTGAAAATAATTGTGCCCGTGCTGTTATCAAGACTAGTCAAGCGGAGGCGCTTGGACTCACCGAGTTGACCGCACAATCCAATGAGCCAGTTATCATTACATTTGAGGAATTGGAAGAACCGGCTCTATCTGAGCCTGCCTGCACTGTGGCAGACTTCTTTTCCTCTCCACTTGATCTCATCCCGATTGTTGGTGGGATGTGGATCAATAATGCTAGCAACCGTTTTTCAGCAGGATATATGGGCACAGATACAGCAGGAGATCAGTATCTTATCACCTGTGGACATGGTAATGCTCTCTCTGTTCCGATCTATGCTGGGCAAACCTCCACCAATCAAAAAATTGGAACTACATATCAGGTCCACGTTGGCACATCACAGTCGGGTACAATTTATGGCGATTATGCTTTTGTAGAACTAAATGGAACGGCTATGCTTACAAAATCCGTTTATTTTAATTATCAAACGCCCATGACAAGCGTACCTATCTCTGGAATTGTCCCTAACCCATCAAGAGGAACGATCATATATCAGCATGGTGCTGCGACAGGTTCAACTTCCAAATATCGCGTCGAGCAAACAAATGTAGAAGAGAATTTTTCAAATTATGTTATAAACGGGCTTTCAATATGTTCGTTGGTTGATGGTCCATCTGATTTAAGTGGCAACAGCGGTGCGCCTTACTTTATTAAAGTAGGAAATAAATATTACATTTGTGGCATTCACTCTTTTCACTTTGATACAAGTGTAGGCTTTACGCCGTGGCACTACATTCAAAGTCAAGCAAGTTGGTTCAGTCCCTCTCTATCTGCATAACATCCCGACATTTTGCCCCGCGGCGTCTTGCGCCGCGGGGCAAAAAATGCTATACTTAGCATGAATTTTTGTACCCATGCATAGAAACGGAGGACTGTACCTTGGCTGAACTGACGCCGATGATGCAGCAGTATCTGCAGATCAAAGAGCAAATGCCGGACTGCATTCTCTTTTTCCGCCTCGGCGATTTCTACGAGATGTTCGCGGACGACGCGCTGACCGCCTCGCAGGAGCTGGATCTGACGCTGACCTCGCGTGACCGCTCCAAGGAGAAAAAAGAGGACCGGACGCCGATGTGCGGCGTGCCGTACCACTCGAGCGAGACATATATTGCGCGGCTGGTCGCCAAGGGCTATAAGGTCGCCATCTGTGAGCAGCTGGAGGACCCCGCGACCGCAAAGGGGCTGGTCAAGCGCGGCATTACACGGATTGTGACGCCCGGCGCGCTGACCGAGGCCTCGATGCTTGAGGAGCGGAAGAACAACTATTTCGCCAGCGTCTGGGCCGGTGACGGGCAATGGGGTCTGGCGTTCTGTGATATCTCCACGGGCGCGTTCTACGCGACGGGCGCGCAGGGCGAGCGCGCGGAGAGCGACATCATCAACGAGCTGGGCCGCTTCGCCCCCGCTGAGCTGCTGCGCGGCGGCGAGAGCCGCACCGCACCCATGCTCACCGAGACGCTGCAAACGCGCCTGCACTGCTGCGTGGACGAGGCGGACGAGGCGCTCTTTACCCTGGAGGACTGCCTTGCCGTGCTGCGCGCGCAGTTCGGCGCGGCGCAGGCGGAGCAGCTGGAATCCAGCCCCGCGGTCTGCCGCGCGGCGGGCGCACTGCTGCGCCAGCTCCATGAGCAGCAAAAAACCGACCTGCCGCACGTGCGGGCGCTGACCTACTATCTCTCCGGCCACTTTATGGAGCTGGATCTGGCCACGCGGCGCAATCTGGAGCTGACCGAGACGATGCGCGGCAAGGAAAAACGCGGTTCGCTCCTCTGGGTGCTGGACAAGACGCGCACGGCCATGGGCGGGCGGCTGCTGCGCGCTTGGCTGGAGCGGCCGCTGCTGCGGCCCGCCGATATTTGCCGCCGTCTGGACGCGGTGCAGGCGCTGCTGGGCGCGCACATCGGCCGCGAGGAGCTGCAGCTGCAGCTGCGCGAGGTGTCCGACCTTGAGCGGTCGGAGGCACGGATCGTCACCGGCACGGCAAACTGCCGCGACCTGCTGGCGCTGGCCGTGGGCTGCGCGCCGCTGCCGGAGCTGAAGTCCCGGCTGGAGGAGTTCGAAGCGCCGATGCTGTGCGAGCTGCGCGACCAGCTGGACCCGCTGGACGAGCTGCGCGAACGGCTGCTGCGCGCAATCGTCGACGAGCCGCCCTTCACCGTCCGCGAGGGCGGGATGATCCGCCCCGGCTACAGCGAGGAACTGGACCGCCTGCGCGATATCATGTCCGGCGGCAAGCAGACGCTGGCCGGGATTGAGACGCAGGAGAAGGAGAAAACCGGCATCAAGAACCTGCGCGTGGGCTACAACCGCGTGTTCGGCTACTACATTGAGGTTTCCAAGGGGCAGACCGGCCTGGTCCCGTCGGACTGGGTGCGCAAGCAGACGCTGACAAACTGCGAGCGCTATATCACCCCGGAGCTGAAATCGCTCGAGGATACGATCCTCGGCGCCAAGGAGCGCAGCGTTGCGCTTGAATATTCGCTCTTTACCGAGCTGCGGCAATATGCCGCCGGCCTCTCCGCGCGCATTTTAAGCACCTCACAGGCCGTTGCGGGCGTGGACGTGCTGTGCGCGTTCGCGCAGATCGCGGAGGAATACGACTACTGCCGCCCGGAGGTCGACCTGTCCGGCGAGCTGCGCATCGAGGCCGGGCGGCACCCGGTCGTCGAGCGGATGCGCCGCGACGCGCTCTTCGTCCCGAACGACGCGTCCCTCGGCTGTGACGGCTGTCAGGTCGCCATCATCACCGGCCCGAATATGGCCGGTAAGTCCACCTACATGCGGCAGGTCGCGCTGTGCGTACTCATGGCGCAGATCGGCTGCTTCGTCCCCGCCAGATCGGCGCGGATCGGCATTGTCGACCGCGTGTTCACGCGCATCGGCGCGTCGGACGATCTGGCCGCGGGCCAGTCAACGTTCATGGTCGAAATGACGGAGGTCGCGGACATCCTGAAATCCGCGACTGCGCGCAGCCTGCTGATCTTCGACGAGATCGGCCGCGGCACGTCAACCTTCGACGGCATGGCCATCGCCCGCGCCGTGGTGGAATACACCGCCGACCGCAAACGGCTCGGCGCGAAGACACTGTTCGCCACGCACTACCACGAGCTGACCGTGCTCGAGGGGCTGCTGCCGGGCGTCAAAAACTTCAACATCGCCGTCAAAAAGCGGCAGGATACGATGATCTTCCTGCGCAAAATCATCCCCGGCGGGGCCGACCGGAGCTACGGCGTCGAGGTCGCGCGCATGGCGGGGCTGCCGGAGCGCGTCGTCACCCGCGCGCGCGAGCTGCTGCGTGAGCTGGAGTCAGGCAGCGCGAAGCAGGAAGCGCCCGCACAGGCCGCGCCTGACGGGCAGCTTTCGATGCTGGACATGGCGGGCGCGCGGATCAGCCAGCGCCTTGCCGCCATCAACGTGGAAACGCTCACGCCGATCGAGGCGATGAACATTCTCTTTGAGCTCAAGCAGATGCTTTGAAAGGAGCGCCGGACCCATGGCGAAACGAAAACCGAGTTACATCCTGCGCCCCGGCATGACAACCGTGCAGCTTGTGTGCGGGTTCTGCTACCTGCCGTTCTATCTGGTGCTGCTCTCGTGGGGGCTGCGGTGGCTGAACGGGCTGCTGGGAAGCCCGCTGACCGCCTTCGGCCTGAACGCGCTGTATTTTACAATCAACTTTCTCTTCATTGCGGCCGTGTACCACCGGTTTTTCTGGTACTCGCTGAAGGACACGGGCCTGTGGAGCTTTTTACAGACGCTGATTCTGGCCTTTGTGTTCTACTACGCGATCATCTGGGCGATGGACTGGGTGCTCGCGCGGTGCGCGCCCGGCTTCCGGAACCCGAACACGCTGAACCTCGTCTCGCTCGCGACCGGGCACTACTGGCTCATGGTCTTCTTCTCGGTCGTGCTCGCGCCCATCGTCGAGGAGACGCTGGTGCGCGGCGTCGTGTTCGGCGCGTTCCACCGCAAAAACCGCATTGTCGCGTATCTCGCGTCGCTGTTCCTGTTCTCGTTCATGCACACCTGGGGCTACATCGGGCAGGCGTCGTGGCAGACGCTCGTCATCGCCGCGCTGCAATACGTCCCGGCGTCCGTGGCGCTCGGCTGGGCGTATGAGAAGAGCGGGAGCATCCTGACGCCGGTCGCGTTGCATATGCTCATCAACGCCATCAGCTTCGGGCTGATCCCGACACGGTAAGGAGGCAACCGATGCCAAAAATCATTCAGCTTTCGCCGCATGTGGCCAACCTGATCGCGGCGGGCGAGGTCGTTGAGCGGCCCGCGTCCGTTGTCAAGGAGCTTCTGGAAAACGCCGTCGACGCGGGCGCGAAAAATGTCCGCGTCGAGATTGAAAACGGCGGCATGGCCCTGATCCGCGTGACGGACGACGGCTGCGGTATGCTGCCCGAGGACGCAGAGACCGCCTTTTTGCGGCACGCGACCTCGAAAATCCGCGCGGCGGAGGATCTGTCCGCCATCCACACGATGGGCTTCCGCGGCGAGGCGCTCGCGGCGATCGCATCTGTCTCGCACATCGATCTGCTCACGCGGCCGGAGGCGGAGCTGGAGGGCACGAGCCTGCATCTGGACGCGGGCGTCATCACCGAGCGGATGCCCGCCGGCTGCCCCGCCGGGACGACCGTTTTCGTGCGCAATCTCTTCTATAACACACCCGCGCGCATGAAGTTCATGAAGCGCGACAGCGTCGAAGCCTCCAGCGTGCAGGCCGCCGTGCAGAATCAGGCGCTCGCCCATCCGGACGTGGCCATCTCGCTGGTGCGCGACGGCACGCCGGTGTTCTCGACCCCCGGCGACGGCGAGCTGCGCTCCGTGATCTACCAGCTGCTCGGCCGACAGACGGCGCTCGAGATGGCCGAGGTCTCCGGCACGTGGGACGGCTGCCGCCTGTCCGGCTTCGTCTCCACCCCCGCCAACACGCGCGGCACGCGCGGCGGTCAGTTCTTCTTTGTCAACGGCCGCCCCGTCAAGTCGCGGCTTTTGATGGCCGCGCTGGAACAGGCTTATCAGAACCAGCTGCTGCCGGGGCGCTTCCCGAGCTGCGTGCTGCATCTGTCCGTACCGGAGGACGCGGTGGATGTGAATGTCCACCCGGCAAAAACAGAGGTGAAGTTCCTCGCCGAGCGCAGCGCCTTCGACTGCGTCCACTACGGCGTCCGGTCGGCGCTTGAGAACGTCACGGCGCGACCCGCGATGCATCTTGCGCCGCAGAAATCCGCCGCAGCGCAGGTGCAGACGGCGAAAGCGCGCACGCAGGCCGGGCAGCAGCAGGACTTTTACAAAAAAATGACGCCGGAGCAATTCCGCGCGTTTTCCAACACACTGGAACAGGGGCGCGCCGTACAGGCAACCCCCGCGCAGGCCAAGGCCGTGCTGCACTCCGTGGAAACGGACCTGCCGCAGCACCGCGTGGCCGACTGGGCCGCGTCGAAAAAGGCGGCCCCGCAGCCGCCTACACCTGCACCAAAACAGGTTTTCGTCCCCACAGAGACTGTGAAGCCGGTCGTAACGCCCGCACCCGCCGCAGAACCTGCACCGAAGCACGTCCCGGAACCTGCGCCGCAGGAGCCGGAACAGGAGCAGGCCGCGCTGCCGCTGCCGGAGGCGCCGGACTGGCGCCTGGTGGGCGAGGTGCTGGACACGTATCTGATCGTCGAGCAGGACGGGCAGGTGCTCTTTATCGACAAGCACGCGGCGCACGAGCGGATTCTCTTTGAAAAGCTGCGCGCGCAGCCGCATGAGGTCGTCTCGCAGACGCTGCTTCTGCCCACCGTCGCGACGCTGACGCCGCAGGAGGCGGCCGCCGCGCTGACAAACCTCGATCTGCTCTCCACGCTTGGCTTTTCGCTCTCGGACGCTGGGGACGGGGCCGTGCTGATCCGCGCTGTCCCGGCGGATCTCGACGCGCAGGATGCGGGCGCGGTGCTCTCGGCGCTGTGTCAGGATTTGCTCGAGGGCAAGGCGCTCGACCCCGAGGCACGGCGCGACCGGATGCTGCACACCGTGGCCTGCAAGGCCGCGATCAAGGGCGGCTGGAAGACCAGCGAGACAGAGCTTGCGCACATTGCCCGCGAGGTTCTGACGCGCGACGATCTGCGCTACTGCCCGCACGGCCGCCCCATCTGCATCGCGCTCACGCGTGCGCAGCTCGAGCGGCAGTTTAAGAGGGCCTGAGCGCATGGATAACATCATCTGTGTCGTCGGGCCGACGGCCAGCGGGAAGACGGGGCTTGCCGTCGCGCTGGCAAAGCGGCTCGACGGTGAGGTGCTCTCCTGCGACTCCATGCAGGTCTACCGCGGCATGGTCATCGGCTCCGCCGCGCCGACGCCCGAGGAGATGGACGGCGTGGTGCACCATATGATCGGCGTCATTGACCCGCGCGAGAACTTCTCCGTGAGCCGCTACGTCGAGATGGCCGACCCGATTTTGCAGGATATTCTTGCGCGCGGCAAGGCCGCGATTGTCACCGGCGGGACGGGGCTTTACTGCGACAGCCTGATCGCCGGGCGGCGCTTTGCGCCGTATCCGTCCACCGGGCGGCGCGAGGCGCTGGAACAGCTGGCGCGGGAGCAGGGCATTGAGGCCGTGCTCGCCCAGCTGCGCGCCTGCGACCCGGAGAGCGCCGCGCGGCTGCACCCGTCCGATCAGAAGCGGATCATCCGCGCGCTCGAGGTCTTTCAGGAAACCGGCAAGACCATCACGCAGCAGAACGCCGAGACGGCGGCGCTGCCGCCGAAGTACCACGCCCGCTGGATCGGGCTGGACTTCCCCGACCGGCAGGTGCTGCGCGACCGCATCGACCGGCGCGCCGTGCGGATGTTTGAAGGCGGGCTTCTGGATGAGATTCAGGCGCTGCTGGACGCGGGCGTACCCGAGACGGCCACGGCCATGCAGGCCATCGGCTACAAGGAGCCGCTCGCCGCGCTGCGCGGGCAGTGTACGGTTCAGGAGGCGCTGGAACTTGTCCAGCTGCGCTCGCGGCAGTACGCCAAACGGCAGCGAACCTGGTTCCGCCGCCGTGTCGAGACGCACTGGATCGACCAGCCGGCCGCCGATCCGCTTGCGGTGTCGCTGGAGCTTCTGAAAACTTAGGGAACCTCTGAAAACCCGGCCAAATCCGACGCGCTTTTTCCCGATCTCCTTCTATAATGAAATATCATTCCGGGGGCGGCTTCGCGCCGCCTCCCACAAAAAAGGAGATCATACATATGCAAACACAAACAAACTACGATCTGCAATCGCTGCTTCTGTGCGCCGAGCGCGCAGAGCGCATCCCCGTGACGGTGTTCCTGATGAACGGCTTCCAGATGCGCGGCGAGGTCGCCGGGTTCGACGGCGAAGTGCTCATCCTCGAGAGCGACGGGCGGCAGCAGATGATCTACAAACACGCGATTTCAACCATCGCGCCCGTGCGCCCCGTGCCGCTGCCGTAAGCGGCCGCAGGCGGCACGCAGAAAGGAGCGTCCATGAAACAGGGCAAGCTGTATTTCCGGATCGTGGAGATCCTGCTGCTGGCCGCCATTGTCTTCTATCTCGGCTACGCCATCTTTTCCGCGGTCTCCGACCCGCTGACCACCGCGACTGTGATCGAATACGAGACGGGCGAGGCCTACATGGCCGAGGGCTATGTCGCCCGGGCGGAGACCGTCCTCTCTTCCAATTTCCCCATCACCGTCCCGACCCGAACCGGCGGCGAAAAGGTCGCCGCCGGCGGCACCGTCGCCGAGGGCTACACCGACGCCTCCGCGCAGGAGCGGCAGGAGCAGATCGCCGCGCTTGAGGCGCAGCTCGACCAGCTGCAATATGCCGCCGGCACCGGCCTGACCACGGCCGACGCCGGGCGGCTCGACGAGGAGATCTTCGCCGCGATGACCGCGTTTTCCAAGGCGGCGGCACAGCGCGACGGCTCTGCCATCCGCGCGCAGTCCGGCGTCCTGAAGGGGCTGGTCGTCCAGCGCGATATCGCGCTCGGCGCAAGCCGCGACGACGCCGTGCAGAATCAGGTCGACGCGCTCGAGGCGCAGCTTTCGTCCCTGCGCAGCCAGAAGGGCGGCGCGGCGCGCATCATCACAACCCCGACCGCGGGCTGGTACGGCGCGGGCACCGACGGCTATGAGGCCGTCCTGACCCCGGCCGCGCTCAGCGCCATCACGGTTTCGCAGTTTGACGCAATCGCCCCGGGCGACGCCCTGGGCTTTGGGCGGATCATTACAAATTCCACGTGGTACTACGTCGCAAAGGTGCCGTCCTCGCTGGCCCAGTCGCTGTCCACCGGCGACCGGCTGCACGTCCGCTTCTCCGGCTATCTGACCGAGACGCTGTCCATGCGCGTGGAGACCATCAGCGCGCCTGACGGCGGCTCGCGCGTGCTGGTGCTCTCGAGCGAGCAGTTTTTGCAGGAGATCGCCGCGCTGCGGCGCGCCTCGGCGGAGCTGATCTTCGCCTCCTACAGCGGCCTGCGCGTGCCGAAGGACGCCATCCGCTATCAGGACGGCGTGGCGGGCGTGTACGTGCTCGAGGGCGCGGAGGCCAACTGGAAGCCCGTGGAAATTCTCTATGACAACGGCGAGAGCTTCGTCGTCGCGCAGGACAAGTCCGATGTGAACAATCTCTGGGCGGGCGACAAGGTCATTGTCGATGCGAAAAACCTCTATGATGGAAAGGTGGTGGGCTAACGTGTCACAGATTTCTGAAAACGTCGCGCGCATCCGCGACGAAATCGCCGAAGCCGCGCTCGCATCCGGGCGGGAGCCCGGGCAGATCGTGCTGTGCGCCGCCACAAAGATGAACGGCACCGCCGCCATCCGCGAGGCCATCTGCGCGGGCGTGCAGGTGTGCGGCGAGAACCGCGTGCAGGAGCTGCTGCAAAAGCTGCCCGAGGGCGCCTACGACGGCGTGCCGGTCCATATGATCGGGCATCTCCAAAAAAACAAGGTCCGGCAGGTGGTCGGGCAGGTCGCGCTGATCCAGTCGGCGGACTCGCCGGAGCTGCTGGCCGCCATCAACCGGCAGGCCGAGAAGCTCGGGCTGCGGCAGGAGGTTCTGCTTGAGATCAATATCGCGCGCGAGCCGCAAAAATCCGGCCTCGACCCCGCGCTTGCGGCGGAGGTCTGCGCCGGTGCGGCGGAATTTTCCGGTATTTTTGTCCGGGGACTGATGGCAATTCCCCCTGTGAGTGAAAAAAGCGGAGATAATCGCAGATTTTTTGCCGAAATGCGCAAGTTATTTGTTGACATAAGCGCAAAAAAATACGATAATGTCTCTATGGACATTTTGTCGATGGGCATGAGCCGGGATTACCCCGACGCAATCGCTGAGGGCAGCACCATGGTGCGGCTCGGCACAGCCATCTTCGGTCCGAGAAATTATGCGTAATCAGAGATAAAAATAGATTGCCGGTATCGCCCGGCGCGCAAACAGGAGGAAGTACCCATGAGTTTTTTGAATGAGCTGAAGAAGCTCGCCCGCCCCTATGCTGAAGACGAAGACGACGATCTGGACGGCTTCGACGTCCCCTCGTCCAACCCCGCCGGCAGCGCCGACACAAACGACTTCTACACCCCACCCAAGCCCACCGCTTCCGCCGCAGCAAGCGGCGGCAGCAGCAAGGTCGTCAACATCCGCACCGCCACACAGCTGCAGGTCGTGATCGTGACGCCGAACCGCTTTGAAGAGGTTTCCGATATTGCCGAGCAGCTGCGCGACAAGCGCGCGGTCGTCCTGAATCTGGAGACCTGCGACAAGGAGGTCGCCCGCCGTCTGGTGGACTTCCTCTCCGGCTGCGCCTACGCGCTGGACGGCAAGATTAAAAAGATCGCCCTGTCCACCTACCTCATCACCCCGTACAACGTGGATATCGTCGGCGACGTGATCGACGAGCTGGAGTCCAGCGGCGTCTATCTGTAAACCGGGAAAGGAGCACGCCATGTTCACCCCACAGGAGATTCAGGAAAAGACATTCCCAAAGGCCATGTTCGGCGGCTACGACATGCAGACCGTGGACGAATTTCTGGAGCCGTTGACCGAGGATTACATCGCGATCTACAATGAGAACGCTGTCCTCAAGGGAAAAATGAAGGTGCTTGTCGCAAAGCTCGAGGAGTACCGCGAGCAGGAGACCAGCATGAAAAAGGCGCTGCTCTCCGCCCAACGCACCGCCGACGAGATCGTCCAGAACGCCAAGAAGAAAGCCGACGGCATCCTGGCCGACGCGGGCGAGCAGCAGAAGATGCAGGCCCTGTCGCAAGAGCTTTCCGCCGAGCAGGAGCGCGTGGAGGACGCGAAAAAGGTCGCGCAGAACTTTATCGCGGTCATCGAAAAGGCCATCGGCCGCCATCTCGACCTGCTGGGCGAGCTGAAGACGATGGATCTGACCGTCGAGCAGAAGCCCGAGCCGGCGCAGCCCGCGCCCGCCGAGCCGACCCGCAACGTCCGCACCGTCGCCGACGAGATTGAGCGCAACCTCGAGAAGACCGTCGGCGCACCGGACCCGCAGGGCGCGACCCGCGTCATGAAACCGCTGCGCGATCCGAAGTTTGCCGACCTGCAATTCGGTTCAAACTATACCCAGAATTCGTAATGCCTCCGGCCTGTGCCGCAGCAGAAATTCCTGCTGCGGCGCATGTTCGGTTTTGCGCGCGGATGCGCGTGCTTTTTGAAAGATGAAACTATTCCGAGAGGGGATTCCCATGGACTACAACAAGACCATCAACCTGCCCAAGACCGACTTTCCCATGCGCGCGGGCCTGCCCAAGCGCGAGCCGGAGATGCTGAAGGCAATGGAGGAGAACGGCCTGTACCAGAAGCTGATGGCGAAAAATGAGGGCAAGCCGAAGTTCATCCTGCACGACGGCCCTCCCTACGCCAACGGCGACATCCACATCGGCACCGCGCTCAACAAGACGCTCAAGGACTTCGTCGTCCGCTATAAGAATATGACCGGCTATCAGGCGCCGTATATTCCCGGCTGGGACACGCACGGCATGCCGATCGAGACGGCCATTCAGAAGAAGGGCGTCAAGCGCAGCTCCATGCCGGTGCCGGAGTTCCGCGACAAGTGCCGCGCGTTCGCGCTCGAGCAGCTTGACCGCCAGCGCGAGAGCTTCAAGCGTCTCGGCGTCATCGGCGACTGGGATCACCCCTATATCACGCTCGATCCCGCGTTTGAGGCCGGGCAGGTTGAAGTGTTCGGCGCAATGGCCAAGAAGGGCCTGATCTATCAGGGCCTGAAGCCGACCTACTGGTGCCCGACCTGCGAGACCGCGCTGGCCGAGGCCGAGGTGGAATATGCCGACGATCCCGTCACCACGATCTACGTCAAGTTCCGCGTCCACGACGATCAGGGCAAGCTCTCCGCGCTCTGCGACCTGTCCCGCACCTACTTCGTCATCTGGACGACGACGACCTGGACGCTGCCGGGCAACATGGCCATCTGCCTGAACGCGCAGCTCGAGTATTCGCTCGTCAAAATCCCCTCCGGCGACGTGCTGATTCTGGCGACCGCGCTGGTCGACAAGGTCATGCGCGAGAGCGGCATTGAGGGCTATGAGACGATCGCGACCATGTACGGCAATGAGTTTGAGTACATGACCGCCTATCATCCATTCATGAACCGCGACTCGCTGGTCATCCTCGGCGACCACGTCACGCTGGACGCCGGCTCCGGCTGCGTCCACACGGCGCCATCGTTCGGCTTGGACGACTTCTACGTCTGCCAGAAGTACCCCGAGATTCCGACGGACATCACAATGGAGGTCTCCGTCGACGCAAAGGGCTATCTGAATGAATTCGCCGGGCCGTATCAGGGCCTGCACGTCTTCAACGCCCACGACACCATCTACAAGGATCTCGTCGCCTCCGGCGCGCTGCTGTCCTCGGCTGAGCTGACGCACAGCTATCCGCACTGCTGGCGCTGCAAGAAGCCCGTGATCTTCCGCGCGACGCAGCAGTGGTTCGCGAGCGTCGACGGCGTGAAGGAGCAGGCCATTGAAGCCTGCCGCAAGATCATGTGGAAGCCCGAGTGGGGCATGGAGCGCATGATCTCCATGATCCGCGACCGCTCCGACTGGTGCATTTCGCGCCAGCGCACGTGGGGCGTGCCGATCCCGATGTTCTACTGCGAAGACTGCGGCAAGCCCTACTGCACCGACGAGTCGATCGCCAAGATCTCCAATATCTTCCGCGCCGAAGGCTCCAACGCTTGGTGGGCTAAAACCGAGGAGGAGCTGCTGCCCGAGGGCGCGAAGTGTGCGTGCGGCGGCACGAAATTCCGCAAGGAGAAGGACATTCTCGACGTCTGGTTCGACTCCGGCTCCACCTGGAACTCCGTCGTCAAGGCGCGCGGCGAGCTGCGCTATCCGGCCGACCTGTATCTTGAGGGCGGCGACCAGTACCGCGGCTGGTTCCAGTCCTCCATGCTGACGGCCATCGCCGCCACCGGCGAGGCGCCGTACCGGCAGGTCATCACGCACGGCTGGACGGTCGACGGCGAGGGCAAGGTCATGCACAAGTCCCTCGGCAACGCGATTTCACCGCAGGACACGATCCGCGACTACGGCGCGGATATCTTCCGTCTGTGGTGCTCGTCCGCCGAGTACACGCAGGATATGCGCCTGTCCAAGGCGATTTTGAAGCAGCTGACCGACGCCTATCTCAAGATCCGCAACACCGCGCGCTATATGCTCGGCAACCTGAACGGCTTTGATCCGAACGCACCCGTTGCAGCGTCTGAGCTGCCGGAGCTGGACCGCTGGGCGCTCTCGCGTATGAATAACCTCGTGGCAACCGCACGCGCCTGCTATGACGCCTACGATTTCCACAACGTCTATCGCGCGATCTACAACTTCTGCGTGGTTGACATGTCGAACTTCTATCTCGACATTGTCAAGGACCGCCTGTACTGCGACGGGGTAGACTCCGTCTCCCGCCGCGCGGCGCAGACCGCGCTCTACCGGATCCTGGACGCCATGACCCGGCTGCTCGCGCCGATCCTCGCGTTCACCGCCGAGGAGATCTGGCAGGCCATGCCGCACGATGCCTCCGCCGACCCGGAGAGCGTGCTCTTCAACGAGATCCCCGCCGCCAACCCGGCGCTCGCGCTCTCGGAGGACGAGGAGACCCGCTGGAACGGCCTGATCGCGCTGCGCGCGGACGTCAACAAGGCGCTCGAGCTGGCGCGCGGCGAGAAGCGCATCGGCAAGAGCCTCGAGGCCGCCGTCACGCTGTATGTGACCGGCGAGTCCGCGCAGCTTCTGGACGGCGCGAACCTGCCCGAGCAGGCGCTGGCCGACCTGTGCATCGTCTCCGCCGTCCGCGTCGAGCAGGGCGAGGGCGAGGGTGTCACGGGCTCTCTGGACAGTCTGACCGTCGCGGTCGCCCCGGCCGAGGGTGTGAAGTGCCCGCGCTGCTGGGCGTTCCATCCGGAGGCCGACGCCGAAACCGGCCTCTGCCCGCGCTGCAAAGCCGTCGTCGACGCGCTGCCCGTGGAGCTGTAATTCGCAAATTGCCGCAGGCTTGCCAAATTGATATGCTCCCCCTATAGGAGACAGTGAAATAAGACACTGCTTCTATAGGGGGAGATAATTATGTCCAAAAGCAGGATAGCATACGAGAAGAAAGTATTCCACCAGAAGCTCGTACAGGCTGGAATGACGCAGAGTATGTCCCGTGTG
>CAZYZQ010000005.1:0-34307 GCA_964652075.1 uncultured Oscillospiraceae bacterium | reverse complement strand
CCGGAGGTGGAGGAGACGGCGCAGAAATGGGCCTTTGTGCGCAGCTTCGGCAGGCCGAAGACCTTGCACATGTCCTCAAAGGTGACGTCCGGATATTCGTACTTGATCCACATGGCCTTGGCCGCGTCGATGGGGGAGCCGCCGCCGATGGCGACAATCCAGTCGGGCTGGAACTTCTGCATGGCCTCTGCGCCGCGCATGACGGTCTCAACGGACGGGTCCGGCTCGATCCCGTCGAAGATCTCGACCTCCATGCCCGCCTCTTTCAGATAAGAGACCGCACGGTCAAGGAAGCCGAAGCGCTTCATAGAGCCGCCGCCGACACAGATGATTGCGCGCTTGCCCTCAAACGTTTTGAGTGCCTCCAGAGCGCCCTTGCCGTGATAGACGTCTCTAGGGAGTGTAAATCTTGCCATTGTGATTACCTCCTGTGATGAATAGAAAAAAGATGAGTTTCGCGGGAACACGGCGTTGTATTCCCTACACCCGCATTATAGCAAATCGATCAAGAAAAATCAATACATTTTTAGCGATAATGGAGGATTTTTTTCGGGAACAAGCACACTGCTTGATGTGTGGCGATCGAATTTGCATTTTCAGGCTTGACAAAACGGAGAGCGGGGTGTAGACTGCAGAAAAGAAGGTGGTTGCTTATATGAATGACGATTTTCAGGAACAAGAAAAGGTCAAACAGCTCCAACAACAGCGAAAGCAACGCCGCAGGGGCCTGCTTACTGCAGATTCACCGGTATCTCAGCCGATGTTTGTCCTATGTGGCCTGTTGCCCAAATTCAGCAATGCACTGACTTCTGAGGTAAATAATTCTCTGCAAAACAGCAATCTACAGTTACCGCTTATACAGCTGACGCTCCTGATTATTATGCTTGAAAATCAGGACAAGAAAATAACAAACAAATTCCTTGCCGACAATCAGGGCGTCTCCCATACGGCCATCATGGAGCACCTGAACCGCCTGCATGCAAAAGGCTATATTGACTATACGGTTGATCCGGAAGACAGAAGAAGTAAAATCGTTTTGTTGACAGAAAAGGGAAAAGCATTCAAGAGCGAAGAGATGGTTGCGGCGATGTATGCGGTGGAGCAGAAGCTGGAGCAAAAAGCATTCCGCTATTTGAGCGAGATGGAGAGGGATCAGTTTCTTGAGCTGTTCCGCTTCGTCTATGAGGGACTCACGGATTGAGGACAATCGCAGGTCTCAGCGATTGTTTTTTGATAGATAGGAAAGTGGTTGCATAAACAGCAACTATAATTTTGAATTAATAGGAAGGTGGTTGCATGAATAAAAAATAGGAAGCGGGAAATAAAATCAAAATAAAAAAGGAGAAATTCAAAATGAAACACTTTATCAAAGCATTGGCATTGCTGCTCAGCGCTGCGCTGTGTGTTGCACTTCTGGTTGCGTGCAACACCGACAAGAATGCAACTGTGAATCAAAACGAAGAGCTCGACCAGACGGGTGAACAGGGGAAAAACGAGACCAATGAGATCTCGGAGCGGGAGATCGGTGTCCATGTTGATATGGAATATATCGCGCCAGGCGACTATGCAACGCAGCTCAATCTTGCGGTTCCCGGAGGAACGCCGGTAGATCTTTGCGTAATTGTAAATCCAATGCCTGCAATCAGCTATTCTAATTTGACGACGCAGGGCCAGCTGACAGATATTTCTGCCTATTTTGCAGAGGGCGGCGTTGCACGGGAAATGTACGAAATGATGGAAGCTTACATGGGCGCGTATTCCTATAACGGCGGCATTTATGGATTCCCGACCTACCGGGTATATGGTATGACAGTTTACGCAGAGGCGCGTGGCGATCTTTTGGATGAGTTGGGGCTCGCGGACAAATTTGAGAATATGACGACCTGGAGCGAGTACGAGGAGATTATCGCCGCGCTGCAGGAAGCAAATCCGGATTACTATGGGATCTGCGGCAAACAGGCCGTTGGCTATAACGCGGGTGTGCTCTGGCATGGCGATGCGTTTGCAGATGCGATCCTGTATGATACGCTGGGTGACGGCGTGGCGGTACTCTACTCTGATGCGGAGGGCAAGGTTGGTTCCATGTATGAACAGCCAGACTATATCGCATGGATGGAGCGTGTTGCAAAGTGGGCAGAGGAAGGAATGCTTTATCCGGATAACGCAATCACAATTGAGGGGCCGAATGAGCTGATTAAGCAGGAGGTTGCGCTTTCCGCAATTCAGCAGTCGGAAGTCGGAGCACAGGTGACGTGGAGCGCTGAGATCGGAAAGCCGGTTCTGGCCAAACCGCTGACCAATATGATCCTGGATACCTCCTGTATCCTGAAATTCAGCATGGGAGTTCCTGTTACATCACAAAACCCGGAAGCTGCAATGAAATTTGCCAATCTGATGTGCACAAACGCAGATGTGATGAATCTGCTCAACTGGGGCATTGAGGGTGAGGATTATGTTGTGAAAGAAAGCGGGGAAGCCGCATTCCCGGAAGGCGTTGCGGCCGGCGAGAGCGGCGTGTATCATTCAGCGGACTTTATCGCAGGTAACTACTTTATCTGCTATCCGTGGGACGGCAACGGTGGTAATTTCCGGGAAGAGGCGGCAGCCTATCAGAAAGAATTTCAGGTTTCTCCGTTCCTGGGCTTCAACGTTGATACTGCCAATATGACGGATTTAATTGCTGCGCTCAGCAGCGTACAGAACGAATATGATGCGCCGATCCGTTGTGGCGGTTACACAGAGAGCTACTATCAGGAGTTCCTGGAAAAGATGAATGCGGCCGGCATGCAGGAGTATGTACAGGCGGCGCAGGAACAGCTGACGGTATATCTGGAGCAGTAAAACAGAAATATCCCGGCAGGCAGAAAAAGCTGCCTGCCGGGAGCAACAGGATGGGGGATTCGAATGCCTAAAATCTGGAAACATGCAATCATTGGCTGTGGCGGAATTGCGAACAACAAGCATATGCCCGCGCTGAAGACGCTTGCAGATTGCGCAGAAATTGTTGCATTCTGTGATATTGTTCCGGAGCGGGCCGAGAAAGCGTTACAGGACTATGGCGCGCCCGGTGCAAAAGTATATCACGATTATCGGGAGCTGCTACAGAACAAAGATGTGGAGATTGTGCATGTTTGTACACCAAACCGCAGCCATAGCGAGATTACGGTCGCAGCGCTGGATGCGGGCAAGCATGTGATCTGCGAGAAGCCAATGGCGATTAATCCGGAAGAGGCGCAGAGAATGCTGGATGCGCGTAACCGTTCCGGCAAGGTATTGACGATTGGATACCAGTATCGGCAGTACGATCATTCACTGCAGATGAAGAAATTGGCTGAAACAGGTGCGCTGGGAGAGATTTATTTTGCAAAAGCTCATGGGCTGCGCCGCCGCATGGTGCCCAATTGGGGTGTCTTCCTGAACAAAGAGGAACAGGGCGGCGGGCCGCTGATTGACTGCGGCACACATGCGCTCGACCTGGCGCTGTGGATGATGGAAAACTATAAACCAAAATATGTGCTCGGGCAGAGCTTTCACAAACTCGGCAGGCTGTTGGAGCCGGAGGAGCAGGGAAATCAGTTTGGCGCCTGGGATAATCGGAATTTTGAGGTGGAAGACTCCGCCTTTGGTATGATTAAGATGGAAAACGGCGCGACGATCTGGCTGGAGTCCAGCTGGGCGCTCAATATTACAGAGGCTAAGCAGGGGGTTGTAACACTCTGCGGTACCAGAGGCGGTGTAACCTGCAAACAGAATGCAGCAGGCAACGGCCCGCGTTTCGATGTGGAACTGAATCATGTGGTTGCGGGTGTTCTCTCAGAGACAAATCTGCATAATGGGCTGAACCTGTTCTCAAAAAGCGGAAATGCAGCGGGTGAGCGCGAAGCAGCCAACCTGATGGATTGTCTCGAAGACAAAGCAGAGCTTCTCGTCAAGCCGGAGCAGGCGTTTGTGGTAACAAAAATTCTGGATGCGATCTATCGTTCCAGTTCGGCAGGTACGGCAATTGAGCTGTAAGGAGGGCAGAACATGGCAGGAAAAAGAGGCGTATCGTTTTACAGCTATCAGGTTGCGTTCCGAACCGGCAGAATGAATTTGGAGGACTGCGTCAGAGCGGTTGCGGAGATGGGAGCAGACGGTATAGAGCTCCTTGCGATGCAAACTCCGCCGGCAACGTACCCTGAGGCAAAGCCGGAGGAGGTTGCGGCGTGGCAGGAGCTAATGGAGAAGTATCATACAAAACCCGTTTGCTTTGATTCGGTGTTGATTGTAAAGCCGCTGAAGCAGGGGATGCCGACGCCGTCCGGCCCGCAGGTGCATATGGGCGCGAGCCTTGCGGAGCAGATTTCGCTGATGCGGACTGAAATAGATTTTTGCAGCGCTCTGGGCTTCCCAATCATGCGGATTCCAGTGATCTATGGCATCCAAATGGAGGCAATCGAAGCGGTTTTGCCGTATGCGGAGGAGAAAAACGTCAATCTCGGTCAGGAAATACATGTCCCCTTTCAGATTCACGGTGAATATGTGGATACAATGATGAATCTCATTGAGCGTACTGGCACGAAGTATGCGAGCCTGATTCCGGATGCTGCCATTTTTGCGCATACGCTGCCGAAGCCGCTGGTGCGGAAGGCGCTTTCAGATGGAGCAGCCCCTGTTTTTGTGCAGGAAATTGTGGCGGCATTTGAGTCGCATACAGAAATCGGAGCATTTTGCGCATCCAATGACGCAGAGAGGGAACTGCTTGCGTTTGCAGAACGTAACGTGACCAGTCGCGTCGAGGAACTGAAGGATATTGCGCCGTATATCTCCCATGTACATGCGAAGTTTTATGAGATGAAGAATGGAATTGAAACTGGGATTGACTATGAAAAACTCATTGCGGTTCTGCGTAAGATCGGATACAATGGCTACCTCTGTTCAGAGTTTGAAGGGCAGAGAATGTTTGGAGAAGAAACGGTCGATGAGGTGGAGCAGGTTCGGCAGCAGCATGAGATGCTGGCCAGACTCTGGTAACAATACTGCGCCGCGACGGCGGTAAAAGAAAAGATGCGCTCTCCGCGGAGCGCATCTTTTCTTTTAAGATCAAGGCATCTTGCCGGGAAGGATATGGTCTGCTATACTAGAGCACAGGGAGGGATGCGCTGTGCTGCTTTGGGAACAGCTTCAGATCCGGCCCGGGGTGACGGCGATTCTGGGCAGCGGCGGGAAGACGACGCTGCTGTTACGTCTTGCGGCGGAGCTACCGGGCCGCGTTATTGTGACAACCACGACGAAAATCTATCCGCTGCGTGAGCTTCCTGTTTGCGACCCGGACACGGAGCAGGAACTGGCCGTGCAGCTGCGACGGCAACCATGCCTGTGTGTTGGGAAGCCGTTGGGTGAAAAGCTATGTCAGGGAACGCTGCCGATTGATGCGGTGGCACGGCAAAGCGACTATGTGCTGGTGGAGGCGGACGGTGCAAAGGGGCTGCCGCTCAAGGCGCATCTGTCCCACGAGCCGGTCATCCCGCCGGGGGCGCGGCGAATCCTGGTGGTCGGGCTGTCGGGCGTTGGCCAACCGATTGTGCAGGCGGCGCACCGCCCGGAGCGCTTTGCCGCGCTGGCGGGCTGCGAAGTATCAGATCCTGCGACGCCGGCGCGTATCGCGCGCGTGCTGCTGGCGGAGCAATATTTTGACGAGATTATTCTCAATCAGGCAACGGGCCACGAGGACGCGGCGCGCGAACTTGCCTCGCTGCTGCCTGCGCCAGTCTATGCCGGGGAGATTCGGGAGGGAAAGTTGTGCTTGTTGTCATAAAGGGTGCGGGGGATCTCGCCAGCGGTGTGGCGCTGCGCCTGCATCGCGCGGGATTCCCGATTGTGATGACCGATCTGCCGCAGCCGACCGCTGTGCGCCGGACGGTTGCGTTCTCCGAGGCAATCCGGTGCGGCGAGACGGCGGTTGAAGGCGTTGTTGCCCGCCGCGCGACGCTTGAGACGGTCGCGGCCTGTCTGGCAGACGGCGTGATTCCAGTTCTGGCAGACCCAGCGGCCGCCTGCGTCGCGGCGCTGCGGCCGGAGGTGCTGGTCGATGCGATTTTGGCAAAACGGAACCTCGGCACACGCTGTACGGATGCGCCGGTTGTCATCGCGCTTGGCCCCGGATTTACGGCCGGGCAGGACTGCCATGCCGTTGTGGAGACAAAACGGGGACATACGCTCGGCCGTGTGCTCTACCAGGGCAGCGCCATTGCGAACACCGGCGTCCCGGGGAATATCGGGGGCTATACGACCGAGCGCGTTCTGCGCGCGCCGGCGGACGGTGTGTTCCGGCCGCTGCTCGAAATCGGCGCACAGGTGGAGCCGGGCCAGATCGCCGCGACGGTGGACGGCGTTCCCATGCCATGCACCATTCCCGGCGTCCTGCGCGGCCTGCTGCCGCCCGGAACGGTTGTGACGGCGGGCATGAAAAGCGGCGACATTGACCCCAGATGCGAGGTTTCCCATTGCTTTACAGTCTCGGACAAGGCGCTGGCCGTTGCTGGCGGCGTACTCGAGGCGATTCTGGCGTTGTCAGGGGGAGGAGAGGCGCCATGCGGGATATCAGCCTGCTGATAAAACCGGCCTCCGGCCTGTGCAATATCCGGTGCAGGCACTGCTTCTATTGCGACCTAAAGCAGCACGGCGCGGGGGAGTTCGGCATCATGACTGCCGAGACGCGCCGGCTCCTCATCCGCCGCGCGCTGGGCGAGGCAGAACGGAATGTGACGTTCTGCTTTCAGGGCGGCGAGCCGACCTGCGCCGGTCTGGATTTTTTCTGCGCGTTTGTTGCCGAGGCCGCGGCTGAAAGAAAGCCCGGTCAGCAGATCTCCTATGTCATTCAGACGAACGGCATCCTGATCGACGACGAGTGGGCGGCATTTCTGAAGGAACATGCGTTTCTGGTCGGCCTTTCTATCGACGGCCCGGCCGCCTATCACGACCGCCTGCGCGTTGATGCGCAGGGGAAGGGGACGCTGCGCCGCGTTGAGCAGGCATGGCGCACGCTGCAAAAGCATGGCGTCGAGACGAATCTTCTCGCCGTCGTCACCGGCGCAAGCGCCCGGCATGCGCGGCAGATTTACGCCTATTTCAAAAAGCTCGGCGCGCGGTATCTGCAATTTATCGCCTGCCTGGATCCACTGTGGCAAGTGCGCGGGGGAGAGGATTACTCGCTCCAGCCGGCGCGCTACGGCAAATTCCTCTGTGACCTGTTTGATCTGTGGATCGCGGACTATGACCGCGGCGAGTATGTCAGCATCCGACAGTTTGACGATTGGGTGCATAATCTGGCGGGGATGCCGGTTTCAACCTGTATGTCAACCGGGCGCTGCGGCTCGTATCTCGTCATTGAGGGTGACGGCTCGGCGTACCCCTGCGACTTTTATGTCACGGCGCAGACGCGCCTTGGCGATATCCAGAGTGCGACGCTTTCCGACTTGCAGGAGAAGCAGGCGGCGTTTGTTGCCGAGAGTATTCCGAAGCCTGCGGATTGCGTAGACTGCCCGTATCTGGCCGCCTGCCGCGGCGGGTGCCGCCGGGATCGGGTTTTTGACGCGGGGCAGCCGCGCTCCAACTATTTCTGCCCGGCCTACCGGCAGCTGTTCGAGCACGCATGGCCGCAGCTGAACCGGCTGGCGGAGCTGGAGCGGCGCGCTTATCTGGGAACATAAAAAACCCTGTGCTGAAATCATCCGATTTCAGCACAGGGCTTTGCTTGTGTCAGCACGCGGCGCCGCAGGCGGCATAGCTGGTGCAAGCCAGAGAGCCGTCCAGCAGATCGTGGACCGCGTCCTTTGCAGTGCCGGAGACACCCTCGTAGAGCGAAATCCCGGCCTCTGCCAGCGCCAGCTTTGCGGTGTTGCCGACATGGCTGCAGAGCAGCGTGTCGACGCCATGGGTGTGGAGCAGGTTCGCCAGTGCGGCATGCCCGCTTCCGAAGGTGGAAAAGACGGAGGTCGAAACGATCTTGTGATCGATGACCTCAAAGATTTTGAATGTTTCCGAGTGACCGAAGTGCTGGGAGACCATCCCGCGATCAAAGGTAACGGCAATTTTCATCGGAATCGCCCGCTTTCTGTTGAAGATGCCCCTATTATAGCTTTCCAGTGCGGGAAAGTCAACAAAATCGAGCGCGTGAATTGTGATTTTGTACAAAGACACAATTTTTTGCGGGATTTGTGAGAAAACGAGAGAAAAAGTTCAACAAGATTCACAAAATAAAAGCAGCGGAGCAAAAACAACAAAAATAGGTTGCTTTGCTCTGCTGCATATAAAACGATAATTTACAGTTTCTGGATAATTTCAAAATGGAAATCAAAACGGATTGTATAAAATGCCGAACTACTGGATATGCACATGATTGTTGATGTGATCCTGACAGTAGCAGTAGTAGCCCTTGCAGCGGGAGCAGTAGCGGAACTCCAGCTCCGGATGATCGACGTCCGTCCGCCCGCAGACGGTGCATTTATGGCGATAGGGCTGCGCCTTTTGCTGCGTGTGCGGGCTCTGCTGCCGGCGGTAGCCGTCCGCCCAGTGCGGGTTCGGCTCCGACTGCTTGCGGCGGGGCGGCTTCGGCGGTGTGAACGTGCTCTTTGTGCGCGTTGTCCTGCGTCTGCGCTGGAGCGCCTGCGGCAGAAGGCCCAAAACGTCCGCACCGAAGAACAGGAAGTAATTCGCCAGCCCGAACAGCGGCATGAGCAGCGCCGGGAACGGCGTTGTGAGCATCTCGTACACCAGCAGGAACAGGTAGAACCACGCCAGATACTTCATGCGGAACGGAATGATGCCGAAGAAATAGACCTGCATCTCCGGCATTAGCGTGGCAAAGCTCAGGATCAGGCCGAGGTTCAGATACTCGTTCGTGATATTGACGCGCAGGAGCAGCGCCGCGGCGTCGAGGATCAGAATCCCGAGGAAATAATAGGCGTTGAATTTGAGACGGCCCCATTGGGCCTCCATCATCCGGCCGATCTGAAAATAGAAAAACAGCATCAGCGCGAAGAACAACATATTGAACAGATCCATCCCCGCGGAGGAGGCGAAAATAAACGTGACAAGCCGCCAGACCTCGCCGCGATGGAGAATGGCGTTCCAGTCAAACTGGAGCGCAAAGTAGAGTACATTGCTCGGATCGAACAGGGAGAACGCGAACACAATGATGTTGCCGATCGCGACGAACAGCATGAGGTTGGGGATGCCCTTTTCACTGTTCCGCGCAAAAAAACGCTCGATATTCCGCCTTAGCGAATGCATGCGCCATGCCTCCTTACGATAGTGCATCTATTCTACGGGAAAACGGCGCAAAAGTCCATAAAGAATCTGTGAACAATCTTGTCTTTCTGCGGATAAGATGATAAAATATCAGAAAACGGCAAAAGGGGAGAACCCAGCTTGAGTATTGTACGGGACGCCGCGCTTGCAGAGCACGGCAAAATGAAGATCGCGTGGGTGCAGGATTTTATGCCCGCGCTCTCCGCCATCCGGCGGCAGTTTGAACAGGAAAGGCCCTTCGCGGGGAAGCGGATCACCATGTCCATCCATATGGAGGCGAAGACGGCCTATCTGGCGCTCTGCCTCGCGGCGGGTGGCGCGGAGGTGCATGCCACAGGCTGCAACCCGCTCTCCACGCAGGACGACGTTGCGGCGGGGCTTGCATCCATGGGCGTAAACGTCTACGCGTGGCATGCTGCGACGGCGGAGGAGTATACCTCCCACCTGACCGCGGCTTTGGAGTGCCATCCTGACCTGATTATCGACGACGGCGGCGACCTGGTCGATCTGCTGGGCGGCTCGTGCCATGATCTGGCCGATCATGTGATCGGCGGCTGTGAGGAGACGACGACGGGCGTCCATCGTCTGGTTGCCCGCGCGAAAGCGGGCGTGCTGCCGTTTCCGATGATGGATGTGAACGACGCAAAGTGCAAACACTACTATGATAACAAATACGGCACAGGGCAGTCCGTCTGGGATGCGATCATGCACACGACGAATCTGCTCGTCGCGGGCAAGACCGTGGTCGTGGCGGGCTACGGCTACTGTGGGCGCGGCATTGCCATGCGCGCGAAAGGGATGGGGGCGAACGTGATTGTCACGGAGATCGACCCGATCAAAGCGCTCGAGGCGACCATGGACGGCTTCCGTGTGATGCCGATGCTGGAAGCCGCGCCGGAGGGCAACCTGTTTGTCACCGCAACCGGCTGCCGCGATGTCATCACGAAAGAGCACATGATGCGCATGAAGAACAACGCGTTCCTCGCGAACGCGGGTCACTTCAATGTCGAAGTCAACGGCGAGGAGCTTGCGGCCATGGCGACGCGCCACTACCAGCGCCGCGATGGAATTGAAGGCTATGAGCTGCCTGACGGACGGACACTGAACCTGCTGGCAGAGGGGCGGCTTGTGAACCTCGCGGCGGGAAACGGCCATCCCGCGGAGATCATGGATATGAGCTTCGCCATTCAGGCGCTCTCGCTGCGCTATATGCTGGAAAACGGCGCGACGCTGCAAAAGCAGGTCTATCAGGTGCCCGATGAGATCGACGACCGCGTCTCGGAGATCAAGCTCCGCGCCATGGGGCTGGCTGTGGACAAATTGACCGAAGATCAGCAAAAATATTTGGCTGGTTGGACGGTATAAGCCATTGACTTTACCAAAAAATTTGGTATGATATAGAGGAAAATAACGAAATACGCCTTATCAAGAGTGGTGGAGGGAGCGGCCCGATGATACCCGGCAACCTGCGGTGTGCGTAAGGTGCCAAGTCCGACGGTGGAAATCGACAGATGAGGGTTCACAAAACGCGCGCTGTCGGTTCCGGCAGGGCGCGTTTTTTGCAAATCAATATAAAAGTGAGGAACCGAAATGTCAAAACGAATTTTCACGTCTGAATCCGTCACCGAAGGGCATCCCGACAAGGTCTGCGACCAGATCTCCGACGCTGTTCTGGACAATATTCTGGAGCACGACCCCATGGCCCGCGTGGCCTGCGAGACGATCTGCACGACCGGTATGGTGCTGGTCATGGGCGAGATCACGACGAGCAGCTACGTCGATATCCCGGCTGTGGCGCGTGAGACAATCCGGAAAATCGGCTATGATGATCCGACCTGCGGGTTTGACTATAAATCCTGCGCGATCCTGACCTCCATTGACGAGCAGAGCCCCGATATTGCGATGGGCGTCAACAACTCCTATGATGATGCGGCCACGGCCGGCGCGGGCGATCAGGGCATGATGTTCGGCTTTGCGTGTGACGAGACGCCGGAACTGATGCCGGCTCCGATCTCCTATGCGCACAAGCTTTCCCATGCACTCGCCGATGTGCGCAAGGCGGGCGAGCTGCCGTGGCTGCGGCCGGACGGCAAGAGCCAGGTTTCTGTTCAGTACGGGGAAGACGGCAGCGTTGAGCGGATTGACACGGTTGTCATCTCCGCCCAGCACAGCGCGGACATTGCCATCGCCGATCTGCGCGAAGCAGTCAAGGAACACATTATTCTTCCCACGCTCCCGGCGGAGCTTGTGGACAGGAACACGAAGATTTTCGTCAACCCGACGGGGCGCTTCGTCGTCGGCGGGCCTGCGGGCGACTCCGGCCTGACAGGGCGGAAGATCATTGTCGACACCTACGGCGGCTACGCCAGCCACGGCGGCGGCTGCTTCTCCGGCAAGGACCCGACGAAGGTCGACCGCAGCGCGGCCTACATGGCGCGCTATATCGCCAAGAACATCGCTGCGGCTGGCCTTGCGAAAAAGTGCCAGATCGAGCTGGCCTACGCCATTGGCGTCGCGCAGCCCGTCTCTGTTCTGGTGGACACATTCGGCACCGGCGTAACAGAGGACGCGCGGCTCGGCGAGATTGTCCGCAGCCTGTTTGACCTGCGTCCGGCGCCCATCATTGAGACGCTTCAGCTTCGCCGCCCGATTTACTGCCAGACGGCCGCGTACGGCCACTTCGGCCGCACGGACGTCGATCTGCCGTGGGAACGCACCGACCGCGTGGAAGACCTCCGCGCTGCCGTCTGAATAAAAAGGAGTGCAGAGCATGAAAAAAATTGAAATCATGGGCTGCGGCTATATCGGCCTGCCCACAGCCATCACCTTTACGCTCGCCGGCTATACGGTCTGCGGCTTCGACATTAAGAAAAGCGTGGTGGATACGCTGAATTCCGGCAAGATCCACATTGTCGAGCCGGGGCTGCAGGAGGCCATGGATCAGGCCATGGCGACGGGGCGGCTGCACTTCACCGCAGAGCCGGAGCCTGCCGACGTGTTTATCATCGCCGTCCAGACGCCGCACCGCGACACGCCGGAGGGCAAGCGCGTGTCCGATATGACGTTTGTCCGCTCCGCGGCGGAGACGGTCGGCATGGTCGTCAAAGAGGGCGATCTTGTTGTTCTGGAGTCAACCTCGCCCCCGTACTCCACGCAGATGGTGGCGCAGGTCGTGTCGGAGAAGTCCGGCCTGCCGGAGGACAAGTTCATGACCGCGCACTGCCCGGAGCGGATCATTCCCGGCCGGATGCTGCTGGAGCTGCGCGAGAATGACCGTATCATCGGCTCGCGTGATCCGAAGGCGGCGGAGTATGCCAAGGAGATCTACAGCAAGGTTGTGACGAAGGGCACCATCCGCACAACGGACGACCTGACGGCGGAGATGTGCAAGCTGACCGAGAACACGTTCCGCGATATCAACATCGCTTATGCCAACGAGCTGAGCAAGGTCTGCGACCGCCTCGGCATCGACGTGTTCAACCTCATCAAGCTCGCCAACTGCCATCCCCGTGTCAATGTCCACACGCCGGGCGTCGGCGTCGGCGGCCACTGCATTGCGGTCGATCCATGGTTTATCCACGAGGTGTTTGAAGATATCACCCCGCTGATCTACGAAGCGCGCGTGATCAACGACGGCAAGCCCGCGTGGGTTGCCGACCGGATTGCAAAGGACGTTGCGCCCGGCGCAAAGATCGCGGTGCTCGGCCTGAGCTTCAAGGCGAATATCGACGACACGCGCGAGAGCCCGTCCGTCGCGTTTGCCAATATCCTGAAGGAGCGCGGCTACGAAGTCATCGCCTGCGAGCCGTATATTCAGGGGCCGGTCGCGGGCTTTGAGAACCACACGCTGGAAGACGCGATGGCACAGTGCGACTACGCCGTTGTCACGCTGGCGCACGACGAGTTCAAGAACAAGAAGGCGCTCATCGCCGCAAAGCCGTATTACGACTGCGTCGGCATGATGGAAGCTTGATTGTCAAAAAGAGAGTCCTTTGGGGAGCACTCCATAGGGAAATGAAATACCTGCTGAATTGGAATTGCATTTCAGCAGGTATTGTGCTATAAGACATTGACCGATAAATCAAAATTTGCGGAGGAAAGACGAATGCTTAGAACCAAACAACTATGTTTACGAAATCTTCGTCAGACCGACGTGGACACATTGTTTGATTACCGCAATGACATTAGATGTAATCTTTATCAACGGTATGAGGATACAAGTAAGAAATATTTGCAGAAGTTTATTAGGGACTATGCCGACAGCACGTTTTTATCCAAAGAAGAAGAGCAGCATTATGCTATAATACGCCACAAAAATGGTGAAATGATAGGCGATATCAGCGTATTCTTCTCTGAAAGCGACAACTGTTTCACACTTGGAATTACCATTGCTCCCTTATTTCAAAGGAAAGGATACGCATACGAAATATTAAATGAAGTGATTAGGCAGCTGCAAGATAAATACCCATCTGTTGATATTGTTGCATTGATAGAGAAGGACAATTTAAATAGCATATCCTTGTTCAAAAAACTGAACTTTATGGAGGAATGTTATGCAGAGTCAATTCAGTCTTATGTTTTTATAATATACGGAAAAAGGGATTAACAAATTCCGGTTTATCGCTCCGTCCCACAGACGCTTTCCGAGAAAGTGTCATAGTGGGTTACACAGTATAAAAAGGGCAAGGCAGACCGTTTTGGTTTGCCTTGCCCTTACCTTCTTTCTGAAGCCTCTCACTTCGGCTCTCTTTTTTGCAGCTTATTTGATTTTCAGCCACACGTGCATGACGAGCTTCGTGGGCAGAAGCTTTGCGCTCCAGCGGCGCGTCTTTGTTGTTGCGCCGAGGACGGAGAGGTCGCGGCCCCGCTTGCTGTCGCGCAGCGCCTTGCGCACGACGTCCTTTGCGCGGTAGAGTGGCGTGAAGTTCTGGCAGGTGTTCGGATTTTTTGTGTCCTGCGCCACGCGGAAGAACTCCGTGTCAACGTAGCCCGGACAGACGCTGGTGACAGTGATTTGGCGGCTTTTCAGCTCAACATTCAGCGCGCGGCAGAAGTGGACGATAAACGCCTTGGTCGAGGCGTACAGGTTGAAGTACGGCAGCGGCTGGAAGGCCGAGGCGGAGCCGATCGTCAGGATTCGCCCGCCCGCGCGCATGTAGGGCAGCACCGTGTACGTGACATGGATCGTCGCCTTGTCGTTGACGTCAATCATCCGGTCGATCTCCTCATCGGTCAGGTCGAGATAGGTGCCGTATTTGCCGAAGCCGGCGGCGTTGACCAGAACGGAGACCTCCGGCTTTTGTGCGGCGAGCCGGTCGCGCAGCGCTGCAAAGCTTTCGGGTTTGGCCAGATCAAGACAGAGCGGAACAAGCGGGGTGCGCAGCTGCGCGGCCAGCGCGTCGAGCCGCTCTTTGCGGCGCGCGATGACCCAGATTTCATCCAGCGGCTCCGTCGCGGCCAGCTGCCGTACAAATTCCGCGCCCATTCCGGAAGACGCGCCCGTGACAATGGCAATTTTCATGTGCAAAAGCCTCCTTTGTGCCAATCTGTCTTTATCTTATCATACGTTCCGGAAAAAGCAAGGGCGGCGCGGAAATCCGCGCCGCCGGAGTACCGGTTATGCCAAAATCGGCTGGAGCTGCCGCCCCTGCAGCGCCTGTTCGACTGTTTCGCCGATTTTTGAGAAATCAGCGACGAGCGAGCAGGGCTTGCGGAGCGGGTCGTCCTGCCGGAACGGGACAAAATAGACGTTCTTTCGCACAAGCAGCTCCCCGATGTTTTTCGCACCCGCGCCGAGCGCGTCGTTGGACGAGATGGCGAGCACCAGCGGCCGGCCGTTGCGCAGATGGGCCTTGCAGGCCATCGTGACGCAGGAGTCGGTGATCCCGGCTGCCAGCTTTGCCAGCGTGTTGCCGGTGCAGGGCGCGACGACGAGCACATCCAGAAGCTTCTTCGGGCCGATCGGCTCCGCGCCCGCGATGCTCTGGATGATCGGCTGCCCGCAGATCGCGGCGAGCCGCGCCTTCCAGGCCGCCGCGGTGCCGAAGCGCGTGTCTGTGGATGCGCTGGTCTCAGAGAGCAGCGGGACGATATCCGGATAGACGTCCTTCAAACGTTCCAGCGCCTGAAAGACGGTCTCATAAGTACAGAAGGAGCCGCAGACTGCGAATCCCAGTGTAATGGACAACGTGGACACCCTTTCTTAGCAGGAAAAGTCCGCCAGGATCAGATCCTGAAGCAGGAGTCCGGCTGTGACCGGGGCATAGGTTCCGGGGATACCCAAGGCCCACAGGAACGGCGATTTGCAGGCGTCCCGCTCCACACCGCCCGGTTTTGAAGCAAGATCCATGACAACACAGTCCGCCCGGAGCTGCGCCAGCTTCCCGGCCGGCAGCACCATGGCCGGTACCGTGTTGAGCACGGCCTGATATTGTGACAGCCCGCGCGCATAGACGCCGGTTGTATCGGCAGCGTACCCGGCGGCCTCGATGGCGGCAAGATCTGGCTGTTTTCGTGCGCTGACCGTCACGTCGGCGCCGAGGGCACGCAGGCGCGCTGCCAGCGCCTTCCCAATGCGGCCCCAGCCGACAATCAGGCAGGAAAGCCCTTCGATGGAGACGAAGAGCCGTTCCATCAGCAGGGGAAGCGCGCCCTCGGCGGTCAGTTCCGCGTTTCGCTGTATGAATGATTCTCGCTTTGCGTAATCGACGGCCCGCTGCGGGATATCGATTCCGTCCAGACAGCCGCCGTAGACAACGGCGTCCGCGGGCAGGGCCTGCAGCAGCGTGGAGAGCGGCACAGGCGCTTCCCCGCGCAGGAAAGTGCCATCCAGTGCGGGCATTGGCAGAATCAGACAGTCCGCCTGCGCCATGGCGGCCGGCAGCGGAAGGTCCGGCATCCCGGGCACAGCGAAGCAGCGCACGTTGTGCCCATGCTCCATCAGTCCCTGCGCTAAAACAGCCTGCCGGCGGTCTCCACCGGCAACTGTGAATTGCATAGAGGTCACATCCTTCCTCAACCCAAATTATGCATGGCGGGAGCAAAATGTGAAAGGCCCGTCGCGGATTACCGTGACGGGCCGGAGCGGTTTATTTCGGAAAAATCTGTAGGGTGTCGCTGCCCGAGAGCAGGAGCGAGCTGTAGAGAAACAGCACGTCGTCGCCCGGTTCGATCTCCACAAAGCGGCTCAGGTACTGATAGTTGAGATACCGGAAATCGACAAGGACAATCTCGTCGTAGTGCTGCAAAAGCAGCGGGGCGAGGGAGCTGCCGTAGGAGTCGCGGAACAGGATCAGCCGCCGCCGCGCCCCGCCGTCCGGGTTTTGCAGCCGGACAACCGGCTGCGCGCCGGACAGGAAGAGGTCATACGGGTCGATGTTTTGAAAATTTGCCTCGTCATAGACTGGAACTTCCCGGAATTCGAGCGTCTTTTCATCCAGAATCTGCGCCGTTGCGCGCTCGAGCAGGGGGGAGGTCAGATACGTCAGCGTGTCCGGCGCCATCGGCAATGCCGCCTGCCCGTAATAGACACCGTAGAAGCCCGGCAGGCGGGTTTCCGTATAGTCCTGCACGGTGTGCGGCAGCTCCATTGCAGCTTCCAGCGTCGCGACGGTATCTGCAAGCCTGCTCTGATCCCAGTGTGTATCCGTGCGATAGTAGTCCCCGGCGGAGAGGGACGGGAACAGATCAATCGTCTGCATCTGTTCCGGCAGGCTGCCATGCAGCAGCGCGCGCATCTGCGCATAATCATAGCAGGGATAGCCGTTGGCCTCCGCAAGATAGTAGTTCTTATCCGGTATCATGGCAAAGTATGTGCGGCAGCCCTCGGGCAGGTTCTGCGCAACATACGAGAGCTTTTCCGCTGTGCGCGTCACCGCGGCGGCGTTGTAGCTGCCTGCGAAGCGCGAGACGCTGCCGTCGGCAATGTAGATCCCGTTGTTGTCCAGCTGCCGGAACAGGCCGAACTGCGCTGCGGCCTTGGCCTGCCGGAACTGGATGCGCCCCGGGAACCGGTCGAGCAGGAATGATTCAAACGCGCTGGAAAAGTCGTCGGAGAGCAGTGCCTGTGCGTTCGGAAGCGCGGCTGGTTTCCTGCGCTCCGTGCGCACGGTGTCATAGCTTGGGAAGAGCCAAAGCCCGACAGCAAGCCCGAAGAGCACAAGCGCGCAGAGCACAGCCGTCAGAACGGCTCGGAGCTTTGTCATTGTTTGTCCCATATGCGCACCTCAAAACCGGAAATACAGGAACGGCTGGAATGAGCCGTCCACGAGATAGGCTGTACACAGCAACAGAATCGCTGCAAGCGCGAGGGGAGAGGCAACGCAGAGCACTGCGCGGCCTGCCCGGGTGGCGTTCACGCGGGAGAGCAGCTTCTTCAAAAGCGGCGTTGCGCCGATGGCCGCGAGGAGCAGCACGGCGGCGTAGCTTTTCAGATAGTACAGGCTGACGCCGTCCACGGCTGCCGCGCCGCCGAACATCCGCTGTACCGTGTGCCACGCGGCGGGCAGGGAGGACGCGTCAAAGAGCACCCAGCCGAACAGGATGCCGAGCGCGGCATAGAGGTGGCCGAGCGGGCGGCATTTCTCAAAAACCTTCCCCAAAATCAGCTTTTCGAGCAGCAGAAGCAGCCCGTACCACAGGCCCCAGAGCAGGAAATTCCACCCCGCGCCGTGCCACAGCCCGGTCAACGCCCAGACAAGCAGCAGATTGCGGATCCAGAGCGCTGTGCGCACGCGGTTGCCGCCCAGCGGGATGTAGACATAGTCCCGGAACCAGCCGGAGAGCGTCATGTGCCACCGCCGCCAGAAGTCCGTGACAGAGCGGGCGATGTACGGGTAGTTGAAGTTTTCCGGGAAGCGGAAGCCCAGCATCTGTCCGAGTCCGATCGCCATGTCGCTGTAGCCGGAGAAGTCGAAATAGAGCTGGAACGTGAAGGCCACGACATACAGCCATGTGAACAGCACGGACGGCGTGTCCTGCCGCCCGTAGAGCTGGCACAGGCCGCCGAGTACGTCTGCGATCAGAAGCTTTTTTCCAAGCCCCAGAAGAAAGCGCTGGGTGCCGGATGCAAAGTCCTGTAGGCGGATCCGGCGCTCGCGCAGCGCGGAGGCAACCTCGCTGTAGCGCACAATCGGCCCCGCGATCAGCTGCGGGAAAAGCGAAACGTAGGTCGCAAAGCGCAGAAAATTCCGCTCCGCCGGATAGTCGCCGCGATAGACGTCCACCTCGTAGCTCAGGATCTGGAACAGATAGAAGCTGATCCCGGCGGGCAGCGCGAGCTTTAAAAGCGGCAGCTCCAAGCCGAGCAGGCTTCCGAGGCTGGCGAGCGTAAAATCTGTGTACTTAAAGAAGGCAAGCAGCGCCACAAAGACGCCGCACGCGGCGCCGAGCAGCAGGCGGCTGCGCCACCGCGCCAGCGCCAGCCCGAACAGATACCCCGCGATAATCGCGCCGAGCATCAAAAACAGATACTTCGGCTCGCCCCAGGCATAGAACAGCAGACTGAAGAAGAACAGCACCGCGTTTTTCCCCGCCCTCCGGAACAGCAGGCAGAAGATCAGAAGCGCGGGGAGAAAGCAGTACAGAAAGACGATACTGGAGAACAGCATGGCTCAGCTGTCCCAGCCGTCTTCAAGCATGGCCTGCGAGCCGGCGTTCTGCTCCGACAGATCCGTGACGTCTCCGACGTTTGCCTCACCGGCCAGCGCCTGGAACGCAGCGATATACTTGTCGGCGTCCTCTGTGGAGGAGGCGACAAAATACACGTAGTTGCCGCAGATTGTGACCTTGGCCGCCTCCGGTGTCACGCAGATCCAGCGGTAGAAGTTGAAGCCGTCCACGATCTCGGCCTGTATAGCTGCCGCCGCTTCGGCGTCCTTGCAGTTGACAATCGCGGTCATATGCGCAACGGCGCTGATGCCGGCAATGGAGACGGCGGCACTGTCAACCTTCTCCGAGAACGTCTCCGGCTTGACGCCGAGGTACCATGTCACGTCGTCCTGCGTGACGGGCAGCGGCATGCAATCGATCTCTGCGCCGGAATCTGTGTCGAGCTGCGTAAGCAGATCCTCCTCCGAGAGGGCGGTCAGCGCGCTGGTGTCGGCCTCCGCGCGCTGCGCTTTTTTTGCCCCGCACCCCGTGAGCAGCAGGCTGAACACGAGCGCGAGAGAAAGAAAAATACAGGTTGTGTTTTTCATATCGGTGCTCCTTACAGTAAAATATGCCCGGTAACAGTTTGCGAAGATACGGCGAAAAATATGTAACAGGACCGGGCCATGCTGTTTAGACGTTATGCAGAGGAAAAGGTTCCCTTGTTTTTGCCGATTCCTGCTGATGTAAAAATCATACAGAATCCCCGGTGGAAAATCAAGGGCGGCGTGTCCGGAATCTGCGGCCGGATTTGCGAAAACCATTTGACAACGGGTGCCGCAGCCCGTACAATAGGGGAAAAGGAGGCAATGGTGATGTTTTCCAGTGAACCGCGCTGTATTTACGCAAAATCGCCGCTTGTCGAAGTGATCTGTCAGGTTCGATTCCCGGAGATTTCTGAGATCAATGTGGTGGAACCGACTGCGTTCCGCGAGGCCGTCAGCGGCGCATTCCCCAAGTTTTCCGCCAGGATGGAGCATCCGAGCAAAATCCGTGTGGAGGACGGCAAACCCGTCACAGAGACGGCAAATGTCATGAATTACACCTTCCTCTCGGAGGACGCAAAGTGGAAGCTGAACCTGACGCGCGAATTCCTCGCGATTTCGACTGCGGCCTATACGCGCTGGGAAGAGTTTGCCAACCGCCTCGACGGCCCGCTGGCGCACTTTTTGCGCCTGTACAAGCCGGACGGGATCGAGCGCATCGGCCTTCGCTATCTCAACGCCTTTTCCCGCAAGGCGCTCGGCTGCGAGGGCACGCCGTGGGCGGAGCTGATTATGCCGGCGTATCTCGGCGTGCTCTTTGAAGAGGATGTGCGCGAGCCGAGCGTCATCAAATGTGCGACGGACGTCGATATGGCGCTTGCGGGGAACTGCCGCCTGCACCTGCACGCCGGGCCGGGGATGCTCCGCCGCGGCAAGGAGCAGGACGCGGAATCCCGGTTTATTCTGGATCTCGATCTGTCTGCGTCCGGCAAAATTGCGACGAACCAGTCTGCGCAGGTATTGCAGATGCTGCACCAGCACGCGGACCGGATTTTCAACGGCGCGGTTTCAGACGAGCTGCACGATTTGATGGAGCCAATGTAAGAAAGGAAACGATGCTTCATGTTTGATATTGTATCTCTCGGTGAAATTTTAATCGACCTGACCCAGCGCGGCGTGACGCGGCTCGGGTTCCCGGAGCTTGTCGCGAACCCCGGCGGCGCGCCCGCCAATCTGGCGGTTGCGGCGGCCCGCCTCGGCGCGTCTGCGGCGTTTATCGGAAAGGTCGGGCACGACCGCTTCGGCCGGCTGCTGCGCGAGACGCTGGAGAAGAACGGCGTCAACGCCGACGAGCTGCGCGAGGACCCGGAGGAGAGCACAACGCTCGCGGTTGTGACGATCGATGAGAACGGCGAGCGGGATTTCACGTTCTACCGCCACCCCGGCGCGGATCAGCTGCTGCGCCCCGACGAGGTCATACCGCTGCCGGAGTGCCGCGTGTTCCATTTCGGCTCCGTTTCCCTGACGGCGAACCCCAGCCGCCGTGCGACGCTGGCGGCCTGCCAGCTGGCCAGATCCGGCGGCGCGCTTGTGACCATCGATCTCAACTACCGCAAACGCCTGTGGGCCAGCCGCGAGGAAGCGGCGCAGCAGGCGGCGATTGCCATGCAGTTCTGCGATGTGGTCAAGCTCTCCGAGGAGGATCTGGAGCTGCTCACCGGGACGGCCGATCCGGCGGTGGGCTGCGCCGCACTGGCGACGTCCCCGCTGAAGCTGGTGCTGGTGACGCTCGGCGCAAAGGGCGTCTATTATCGGTTCGGCGACAGGGAGGGGCTGGTGCCCGGCTTTGAGGTGGAGGTCTGCGATACAAACGGCGCGGGCGACTCCTTCTTCGGCGCGTTCCTGAGCCGCCTTGTCCTGCGTCCGGCGCTGCTGGAGGGGCTGGAGGAGGCGGAGCTGCAGGAGATGCTGCGCTTCGCCAACTGCGCCGCCTCGATCACGACGTCGATTCACGGCGCGATTCCCGCCATGCCGACGCTTGCACAGGTGCAGGCGCGCCTTTCCGAGTGATTTCGATTGCAAACCGCTTGACAGGTATGTTATACTGTTTGATACAGGCGTAAGCGCACAGCGGAAGGAAGTGACCCCTATGTCAGGTATTAAGACGGTCTGCCAGAACCACAAGGCACACCACGAATATTTCGTGGAGGAGAAGTTCGAGGCGGGCATTGAGCTGTCCGGCACCGAGGTCAAATCCATCCGGCAGGGCACCGTGAACCTGAAAGAAGCGTGGTGCTCGGTAAAAGACGGCGAGCTGTTTATCAAGCAGATGCACATCAGCCCGTATGAAAAGGGCAATATCTTCAATAAAGACCCGATGCGCACCCGCCGCCTTTTGATGCACAAGCGGCAGATCATGTATCTGTTCGGCAAGGTGCAGAAGGACGGCTACGCGCTTGTGCCGCTCTCCGTCTATTTCCGCGACTCGCGAGTCAAGGTGGAAGTGGCGCTGTGCAAGGGCAAAAAACTGTACGATAAGCGGCAGGACGCCGCGAAAAAAGACGCCGCGCGGGAAATGGACCGCGCGATGAAAGAAAGGAACAGAATCCAATGAGCAATCCCATTGCAACCATTGAGCTGGAAAGCTACGGCACCATCACCGCCGAGCTGTATCCGGAGATTGCGCCGGAGACGGTCAACAACTTCATCTCGCTGGCGAACAGCGGCTTTTACAACGGCACGATTTTCCACCGTGTCATCTCCGGCTTTATGATCCAGGGCGGCGACCCGCAGGGCACCGGCATGGGCGGCCCGGGGTACTGCATCAAGGGCGAGTTCCGCCTGAACGGCGTGAAGAACGACCTGTCCCACAAGCGCGGTGTGCTCTCCATGGCGCGCTCGCAGTCCCCGAACTCCGCCGGCAGCCAGTTCTTCATCATGCATGCGGACGGCGAGTTCCTGGACGGCCAGTACGCCGCCTTCGGCGCTGTGACCTCCGGTATTGAGGTTGTGGACAAGATTGCGGCCGTCAAGACTGACCGCTCCGACCGCCCGCAGACCGAGGTCAAGATGACAAAGGTCAGCGTTGACACGCAGGGCGTGGCGTATCCGGAGCCGAATAAGCTGGCCGATCCGTACGGCAGATTCTGATTGACAACAGCGCCGCAGCTGCGGCGCCTCATGGGGGCGTCCCGGTTTCGACGGGGGCAGTGAGGCTTGAATAGCGGGCAGAGGCGCCTGGTCTCTTGAAAACGGGCATCTTTTAAATTTAACTGAGAACAACGAAACTGTTCTGGCTGCTGCTTAATTAGCAGCCCATCCGCCCCGGAAGGACCACGAGCCGGGCTCGGGTGTGATTTAAGTGGTGCACGTGTGTACGTTAAGCTTTGCGCGTACCATGAACCATGAAGCTACCAACCCATGCAGTGTGACGGCTCACGGCATGGGAAGGGAATGTAAATAACCGTCTGCGCCCGGAGAAGTTCCTGTCAAGTTGCTTTCGGACGCGGGTTCGATTCCCGCCGCCTCCACCAAAAATCGACAAACTTCAACAGGAGTTTGTCGATTTTCTTTTGCCTTTACCTTTGCTTAGAGACGTGGTATACTTGCAATAAAAAAGGCTGCAAGTCGGTACGTTCGGAGAAAATTATGACAATATTTATTATAGAATATGGCAATGCACATGGGGAATCTTGCAAACTCTCGTAGGGGCAGTTATGTTTTTCATACATTATAGAGATACACATTTTACTTATCATGGTGCGATCATCACGGCCTGGAAACCGAAATCAAGTGTCTCGCTGGGGATGTTTGTCTTTGTTACATCCGAACCCTGTTTTACGAAGAAGTTTGAAGGCAAGCCGGGCACCCGAGAGCCTTCGAGCCGCCTGTTGGTACATGAATATGGACATACCATCCAATCCCTTATATTGGGCCCATTCTTCCTGCTTGTAATTGGGATACCATCCATGCTGTGGGCAGCGTTGGGTGGGAAGGTGCGCAGGGAGAAACAGCTTCCATATGGCGCCTTCTTCACAGAAAAATGGGCAAATACGCTGGGGCAGAGGGTAACGGGGGAAAGAGGCATATGATCTTTCAATAAGTTAGAGTCTGCCATGAGCATCCAATATGGAGATTCTTGCCAAAAGAAAGTGACAAACTAGAGTAGCTCCCAGTTAGGCAGACTGTCTTGCAGAGAAGAGACAAGATACGGAACAGAAGCGGAGCTTGCGCATGGCACTCCGATTCAGGTGCTGAGAATGATTTATGCATGGGAGAAAAAAGAATTCAGCACTGTACTTCACAGAAAAAGTGCTGCCGATTACGATTTCGCAGCATTTACAAATAACGCAAATCGCGCTATAATATCGACGGAATTTCCAAAGAAAAGGAGCCGACAGTATGATTCGGATTGGTATTTTGGGCTATGGCAATTTGGGCCGCGGCATTGAGAGCGCGATTCGCCAGAACGCGGATATGGAGCTGTGCGCGGTTTTTACCCGGCGCGACCCGGCGTCTGTGACGATCTGCACACAGGGCGTCCCGGTGGTGCCTGCGTCGGAAGCGCCTGCATGGCAGGGAAAGCTGGACGTGCTGGTGCTCTGCGGCGGCAGCGCGACGGACCTGCCGGAGCAGACGCCCGTCTATGCGAAGTATTTCAACGTGATCGACAGCTTTGACACCCATGCGCGCATCCCGGAGCATTTCGCAAACGTCGATGCCGCTGCGAAGCAGGGCGGACATGTCGCCGTGATCTCCTGCGGCTGGGACCCGGGCATGTTCTCGCTGAACCGTATGATTATGAGCGCCGTCCTGCCGGACGGGCGCGACTACACCTTCTGGGGCAAGGGCGTCAGTCAGGGCCACAGCGACGCGATCCGCCGCATTGCGGGCGTGCGCGACGCGAAGCAGTACACGATCCCGGTTGACGCCGCGCTCGAAGCGGTGCGCAGCGGCGCGAATCCGGAGCTGACCACCCGCCAGAAGCACACGCGCGAGTGCTTTGTCGTGCTGGAACCCGGCGCAGATCCGGCGAAGGTCGAGCAGGAGATCAAGACCATGCCGAACTACTTTGCCGACTATGATACGACGGTGCATTTTATCTCCGAGGAGGAGCTGCAGCGCGACCACAGCGGTATCCCGCACGGCGGCTTCGTCCTGCGCAGCGGCAAAACCGGCCTGCATGGCGAGCACCACCACCTGATTGAGTACAGCCTGAAGCTGGATTCCAACCCGGAGTTCACGGCCAGCGTGATCGTGGCCTACGCCCGGGCTGCCGCCCGTCTGGCGGCGGAGGGGCAGCGCGGCTGCAAGACGGTGTTTGACATCGCCCCGGCCTATCTCAGCGCGAAGTCGGCGGAAGAGCTGCGCGCACAGATGCTGTAAATCAAAACGAAAAAACTCCCGGCGCGTCTGATGCGCCGGGAGTTTTCATGTAAAGAGGGAGAAGCCAAGAACGGCCACACCCAGCACCACAAGGATCAGGCCGGTTGCCCGGTTGAGCGTCTTTGGCTCGGCCTTGTTCGCACAGACGGCGGCGATTCTTGCCCAGACGAGGGTGAAGACGACGCAGAGGAGGAAGACAAGCCAGTCCGGCGGGCCGCCGATCACAAAGTGAGAGACAGCGCCCGTCAGAGCGGTAAAGGTCATGATAAACACGCTTGTGCCGACGGCTGTTTTCAGTTCATAGCGCAAAACGCTTGTCAGGAGCAGGAGCATCATCATGCCGCCGCCCGCACCGATAAAGCCGCAGATAAAGCCGATCACAATGCCGCACAGCACCGACTGCACCGCCTGCTTCCGGGCGGAGACAGCCTGCCGCAGCTCCTTGGTCGTCATAACGGGTTTGACAAGAAACCTGATCCCGAGTAGAAGCGTCATGACGACCGAGAAGTTGCCCATGGTCATGGGCGGCACAAGACTGGATACATAGCTGCCCACAACCGTAAAGACAAGGACGGAGACCATCATAATCAGGCCGTTTTTGATATCCAGATTTTTCTGCCTGCCGTAGGTGTACGCCGAGACGGCGCTGGCGAGCACGTCGGAGGAGAGCGCGACGCCGACGGCCAGATATGGATCCATATGCAGGAAGGTGACGAGCATCGGCGTGATGACGGCAGCGGCGCTCATTCCGGCAAAGCCCGTGCCGAGCCCGGCGCCCATGCCCGCAAGGAAGGTGACCAGAACTGTCAAAAACAACTGCATATCACGGCGCCTCCTCCATCAGGCGGTCCACGTTCCGGCGGATCGTCTGCAGAATGCCGGAGAGCGCCTGCAGCTCCGCAGGCCCGATGCCCTGCAGGGCGGCCTGCCGGAACGCGCTTTGACAGCTGCGCCCGCGCGCAATGACGGGCGTGGCTTTTTCCGTGCAGCGCAGCAGGATTTTGCGCCGGTCGCCCGGTGCGGTTTCGCGGGTCAGGTAGCCCTCCTGCACGAGCTTATCGACGTTGACGGATACCAGATTCGGCCGGACGCCGCGCACCTCCACAATATCCCGCGCGGAGCTGCAATCCGGGTTGTTTGCGAGGAACATTAGAATATCAAACGCTGTCTGCGGCAGGTTCAGCTCCCGGCAGAGCGGCTTGCAGTGCAGCGTATACGCTTCGAGCAGCTTGCGGACAAACTCCATGTACATGGGCGATCCCTCCAACGTAATTCTTCAAATTTAGACTGTTTGGTTTTGAAAATACTATAACACCGCCCGGGTATCTTGTCAAGCGCACGCCGCGTGCCAAAACGCGCCGGGCAGCGGGGGAGCCCCGCCGTCCGGCGCGTCAGGATGCCGTTTTTTCGGTCAGACGTTGAACAGGAAGTTGACGATATCGCCGTCCTGCATGACATAGTCCTTGCCCTCGGAGCGGACAAGGCCCTTGGCCTTTGCGGCGGCCATCGTGCCGCACGCCTTGAGATCCTCAAACGCAATGACCTCCGCACGGATGAAGCCGCGCTCGAAGTCCGTGTGGATTTTGCCTGCGGCCTGCGGGGCTTTCGTCCCGGCTTTGATCGTCCAGGCGCGGCACTCGTCCGGCCCTGCGGTCAGGAAGGAGATCAGCCCGAGCAGCGCATAGCTGCACTTGATGAGCCGGTCCAGCCCGGACTCGGCCAGCCCCAGCTCAGCCATGAACTCGGCCTTTTCGGCGGGGTCGTCCAGCTCGGCAATTTCCGATTCAAGCCGCGCGCAGATCGGCAGCACCTGGCTGCCCTCCTTTGCGGCAAGGGTTTTCACGGCCTCATAATACTGGTTGCCATCCGGGGAGGCGACTGCGTCGTCGTCCAGATTGGCCGCGTAGATGGTCTTCTTAAGTGTCAGCAGATCGCTGGTCGCAATCAGCGCCGCGTCGTCCTCGTCACACGCATAAGTGCGCGCGAGATTGCCGCCGTTCAGGTGCTCAAGCAGGCCATCAAAGACCTCCGCCTCGTGCAGGAACTTCTTGTCGCCCTTTGCGGCCTTTTTCGCCTTGTCGATCCGGCGCTCGACCATCTCAATATCCGCCATAACAAGCTCCATGTTGATGATCTCAATATCGCGCAGCGGATCGGTCGATCCCTCGACATGGGTGATGTTCGCGTCATCGAAGCAGCGCACGACATGCACAATCGCGTCGGTCGAGCGGATATTGGAGAGGAACTTGTTGCCCAGCCCTTCGCCCTTGCTCGCACCCTTGACAAGGCCCGCAATGTCGACAAACTCAATGACGGCGGGGGTGAACTTTTTCGGGTTGTGCTGGTCGCGCAGCCACTCAAGCCGCTCGTCCGGCACGGTGACCATGCCGACATTCGGGTCGATGGTGCAGAACGGATAGTTTGCGGCCTCAGCGCCCGCGTTGGTAATGGCATTAAACAGCGTGGACTTTCCGACGTTCGGAAGCCCGACGATTCCAAGCTTCATCTGTATATTCTCCCTTTCGGACGTACTACCGCATATTATACAGGAACAATTCAAAAATGGCAAGCGAAACCGCCGCGTTTTCTCATATTCCGCAGGACGGCCGATTCGGGGCGGGACTTACGCGCTTGACAAAGCGCAGCCGGCGGATTAATGATAGAGTTGCTTGGAGGGATTTTCATGGTTTTTAGCAGCTTGTCGTTTCTGACGGGCTTTCTGCCGCTGCTGTTAGCGGCCTATTTTCTTGTCCCCAAGCGGTTCCGGCCGGCGCGTAATCTGATCTTGCTGGCATTCAGCCTTGCGTTCTATGCCTGTGCCGGGCCGAAATTCCTGCCGCTGATGCTTGCCTCCATTGCGATCAATTATATTGGTGGGCTTCTTTGCAAGCCGGGACACAGAGGCGGACGCGTGTGGATCACAGTGACGGTTGTGCTGAACCTCGGGTTGCTCGGCGTATTCAAATATGCGGGATTTTTTGCACAGATGATCAACAGCGCAGGCGTTTCGATTCCTGTCCCACAGATCACGCTGCCTGTTGGCATCTCCTTTTTTACATTTCAGGGGATGAGCTACGCGATCGACGTCTATCGCGGGGAGGTGCCTGTGCAGAAGAATCCGTTGAAGGTTGCGCTGTACATTTCGCTCTTCCCGCAGCTTGTCGCCGGGCCGATTGTGCGCTACCAGACGGTAGCTGCGGAAATTGATACCCGGAGCGAGTCTGTAGACGAGTTTGCTGCCGGGATGCAGCGGTTCCTGTTCGGCCTCGGCAAGAAAATGCTGCTGGCCAACAGCATGGCGAACATTGCAGACGCGGCTTTTGGCGCATATGTACCCTCGGCGGATTTACATGGGTCGGCGCGGCGGCGTATACGCTGCAAATTTATTTCGACTTTTCGGCCTATTCCGACATGGCGATTGGCCTTGGCCGGATTTTTGGCTTTCACTTTCTTGAGAATTTCAACTATCCCTATATCGCCCACAGCGTCACGGAGTTTTGGAGGCGCTGGCATATTTCGCTTTCAAGCTGGTTCCGGGACTATCTGTACATCCCGCTTGGCGGAAACCGGTGTGGGCGAGTGCGGCATCTGTGGAATCTGTTTGTCGTCTGGTTCCTCACGGGTATGTGGCACGGCGCGTCATGGAATTTTATCTGCTGGGGCCTCTGGTTTTTTGTGCTGCTGATCGGCGAGAAATACCTGTGGGGCGCGCATTTGCCGCGGGCCGTGGGGCATGTGTACACGCTTGTGGCGGTTCTGTTCAGCTGGGTGCTGTTCCGCGCGAACGACCTTGGCGCTGCAATGCGCTACTTTGCAGCCATGTTCGGCGCGAACGGCCTGACCGGCGCGGGGCAGGCGACGTATTATCTGCTCGAATACTGGCCTGAGTGGATTCTGTGCCTGCTCGCAGCCCTGCCCATCACGCCCGCACTACGGCGGAAGTTCTCTTCCGGTGGACGTGCTGCCCGGATCGTGGCCGATCTGGGGCCGAAGTGCCTTGCGCTGCTGTTGGGGTATCTGTCTGTGATGAAGCTTGTGAACGGCTCGTTTAATCCGTTCATCTATTTCCAGTTCTGAGGGGAGCGGCGATGAAAAAAGTATCCAATGTGCTGTTTCTTTGTATTGTATCGGTCTCGCTTGCGGCGGGACTGCTGCTGTCGCTTTTGACGATTCGGCACTACCGCAATGTGCAGCACTTTTCCTATTACGAGAACCGAACGCTGGCGGCCTGCCCGGTGGCGGACCCAAAGGAGATGATTTCCGGCGCGTATTTTGACGATCTGGAAAAGTTCCTACAGGAAAACTCCTTCTACAGGCGCCCGCTGATCCGTCAGAGCATCTGGGCGGATCTGAACCTGTTCCACCGTCCCGTTGTCAGCAATGTGGTTGTCGGCAAGGAGGGGATTCACGCCTATCTGTCCTGGCTTAAAATTGACACGGCACAGGTCGCGGCGGAGGCCATGGCGGATGAGATCGGCCGCCTGCGCGACCTTGTGGAGCGCTACGGCGGTACATATCTGCATGTAGCGGTACCATGCCAGTATGTATTTTACGAGGACGACTATCCATCCTACCTGTGGAACAACGCCGCGTATACGGAGGCGTCGTTGCCCGCTTTTACAGAGGCAATGGCGGCGCGGGACATTCCGTTTCTCGACATGGGCGAACGGTTTCGCGCGGCGGGGGACGAGAAGCACTTTACCTCATCGGTTGATAACCACTTTAATCTCGCCGGCGCCTACGAGACCTATTGCGCTATCATTGAGACGCTGCAAAGCGGGGGATGGGTGCTGCCGCTGGCAGAGGGCGATGCAATCTCGTTCCACACATTGCCAAACGAGTATCTCGGAAGCTATGACCGAAAGCTGTTTGATCTCTGGCCCTCGGACGAGCACCTGTGCTACGCGACCTTCCGGGACGAGATCCCGTTTTCCAGAACCGACAACGGCCAGCCGGTGGAGGCCACCGTCTACAAAATGCCGCCCGATGAGACGTCCGACGTTCTCTATAATTTCTATATGGGCGGCGATATTGCCGAGACTGTGATTGATACGGGCCGCGCGGAGCTGCCTTCCGTGCTGATTTACGGCGACAGCTTTACGAACGCCGTTGAATCAATTCTCTACTACAGCTTCGGTACTGTACGCGCGCTTGATCTGCGGCACTATGATGAGATGCCGCTGTCCGATTATATCGAGCGCTGGAAGCCGGATATTGTGATCTGTATCCGGGATTATCAGGCGTTGCTGCTGCGGGAGGGCAACGGAACGCTCTTTTCCTAAAACAATGATTATGCCGCACCGCAAATGCGCGGTGCGGCATAATCATTTTAAGAAAATCTTAAACGCTTTCCATCTTTATTTGAAAGCGGAGATACGGTATCATAGTAGCCGAGGAGAGGGGAGAAACACATGCAAAACATTTTGATCTGTGACGACGAACAGGATATTATCAACGCTCTGAAAATCTATCTGGCAAACCCGGAATACCAGTTCTTTGAGGCGCACAACGGCCGTGAGGCCGTACAGCTTGCGCAGGAGCAGGAGCTGCACCTGATTTTGCTGGACGTCATGATGCCGGAGCTGGATGGAATCGGCGCGATGGCGCGAATCCGGGAGACGAGCAATGTCCCGATTATCCTGCTGACGGCCAAGAGTGAGGACACCGACAAGATTCTCGGCCTCGACGTTGGCGCGGACGACTACATCACAAAGCCCTTTAACCCAGTGGAGGTTGCGGCGCGGGTGCGCTCGCAGCTGCGCCGGTATCTGCGCCTCGGCGGCGGGCAGGCACAGCCGCAGACGCTTCGTGCCGCCGGAATTGAGCTGGATGACCGCGAAAAGCGCGTCACGCTGGACGGCGATCCGGTTAGCCTGACGCCGACGGAGTTCGAGATTCTGAAGCTGCTGATGCAGCATCCGGGCGAGGTGTTCTCGCCGCGCGAGATTTACCGCCGCGTCTGGCAGGACGCGCCGTTCGGCAGCGAGAACACCGTCGCCGTCCACATCCGCCATCTGCGCGAGAAGCTGGAGCTGGACCCCGCCGAGCCGCGCACGCTCAAGGTCGTCTGGGGACAGGGCTACAAGCTGGAAAAGGAGCGAAACACATGAAAAAATACACCTGGACGCGCCGCCTGCCGACGAAGGTCGCCGCGTTTCTCCTGACAATTCTGCTGCTCTGCACCGCTTTCGCCGGGATTTTGGCGGGTGTGGGGATGCTTGCAGCCGATGTCTATTCCGGTACGCTGCAACAGTGGCTCGAGGACGGCCTGACCTCCTGCGCATGGAATGGGGCATATAATCTTCTGGATATGATCTCCATCGAGGGTGAGACAGTAAACCCGCCGCCCTCCAATGCGGACTATACCATCTGCGACGAGGACGGCAAAGAGCTATGGCACACCGAGCCGCGTACAGACGGCAGATGGGTATTTCAATTTGACTTCTCGCAGGGCTACTTCCCGCACTATGACGGCCGTTATCTGGAGCAGACGCTCCAATCGCCGGGGCCGTACGTTGTGACGGTCCGCGTGGATTCCACCGCCGGGACGGCAGCCCGCAATGCGTCTGACAGCTTTGACCAGTGCATCCGGCTGGAGAGGTTTTGCTGGCGGATGCGCTGGGCGGTCTGGGTGATCGGGGTGCTGAGCGCGCTCGGCGCGGTCGCGTCCTATATCTTCCTGCTCTGCGTGGCGGGCAGAGATCCGGAGGGGAACCTCAAGACCAGCGCTGTAACGCGCATCCCGTTTGACCTTCTGACGGTTGTACTCGTCGGCGGCGCCGCGCTTGCAATCGGCGGCATTGCGGAGGAGATCAGCTACGGCTACGAATCGGACCTGGTACAGGCTGCGCTGGTGGGGTTCTGCGCGCTGATCGGCGCCGTTGTGCTGACGGCGTGGAGCTACACCTTCGCGGTGCGCTGCAAGCAGGGTAAATGGTGGAAAAATACCCTGATCTGGCGCTTTCTCCACCTGATCTACCGCACGCTGCGCTGGTTCTTCCGCGCGGTCGGTTCGCTTCTGCGGAACCTGTCGCTACTGTGGCAGGTCGCGCTGGGCGCGGCGGTTGTGTGCTTTGCGGAGCTGATGATCTTTGTCGGCGGCACGGAGATGAGCACGTTCGGCGCGTCACTGTTTTTCTGGATGCTCCTTCATATGGTGCTCGTGGCCGCCCTGCTGGCTGTAACGCTGTGGCTGCGCAGACTCCAGCAGGCAGGGCGCGCGCTTGCAGCCGGCGATCTGAGCTATCAGGTGGAGACGTCCCGGATGCGCGGCGCGTTCCGCGAGCACGGCGAGAACCTCAACAGCATCGCTGGCGGCATGGGCAAGGCCGTGGATGCGCGGATAAAGAGCGAGCGGATGAAAACAGAGCTGATTACAAACGTCTCGCACGATATCAAGACGCCGCTGACCTCCATCATCAACTACGCCGACCTCATTGTCAAAGAGCCGCAGGGCAGCGAAAAGATCCCGGAATACGCGCAGGTGCTGCTGCACCAGTCCGAGCGCCTGAAAAAGCTGCTGGGCGACCTCGTCGAGGCGTCCAAGGCCAGCTCCGGTAATTTGGAGGTGCTGCTCGCACCGTGCCAGCTGAATGTGCTGATGGCGCAGGCGGCGGGGGAGTACGAGAACCGGCTGCACGAGAAGAACCTTGAGCTGATTGCCACCGGCCCGGAGAAGCCGGCCGAGATTATGGCGGACGGGCGCTACCTGTGGCGCGTCTTCGACAACTTGATGCAGAATGTCTGCAAATACGCCCAGCCCGGTACGCGCGTCTATCTCGACATGACGGTCGCGGACGGGAAGGCGGTCATCACGCTGAAGAATACCTCCAACGCGCCGCTGAATATCCCGGCGGAGGAGCTGATGGAACGCTTTGTGCGCGGCGACCGCTCCCGCAGCACCGAAGGAAGCGGCCTTGGCCTGTCCATTGCGCGCTCGCTCATGGAGCTACAGGGCGGCACACTCGACCTGAGCATCGACGGTGACCTGTTCAAGGTGACGCTCTGCTTCCCGGTAAGATAAGCGAAAAACAGCCGCTGCGGCAATGCAGCGGCTGTTTTTGATTAGAGCATGGTGAGCTTTTCAGGCTGCGGCGCGTGCGGCGCAGCCTCCATGGCGGGATGGCCGATCGTGATACCCACGACGAACTCGTGGCCCTCCGGGATCTGGAACAGCTTGCGGAAATATTCGCGCTTGTCGCCGGAGAACGCCGTGCGCGGGCCGCCGACGATGCAGCTGCGCAGGCCCATGGACTGTGCGGCGAGGACGATGTTCTCACAAGCGATGCCCGCGTCAACCTGATTCTCGCCGCCCTTTGAGGTGATCAGGACGAGCAGCGCGGCGTTGTTCAGAATCCGCCAGTTGCGCGCCTCCATGATCGGCAGCAGCTTTGGAGGAATGTTGCCGGATTTTGCGTCGGCCACGAGCCAGTCCTCCAGCTCCTGAATCATGTCACGGTGCGGGCAGAAGATGAACTGCCAGTTCTGCGCGTTGCCGCCGCTGGGCGCGGCCAGCGCGGCGTCCGCCAGCGCCTTGATCTCCTCCTGCGTCAGATCGGCGTCCGTAAAGCGGCGGACGGATGCACGCGACAGGATATCCTGCATGGTCTGTGTCATCGTATGTACCTCCCAATCAAAATTTGGTAAGTCCACTATACCATAATCCGGTCGGGAATGCAACTACCGTTTGATGGCGCAGGCTGCCAGCTCGCCTGCCAACCGGAACAGCGCGTCCGCGCAGACCTGTTCCGGGGTCAGCCCGACCGCGTCCGCAACCTTTTCATAGAATGCAAGGGTCGCCGCGTCGAGCGACAGCAGAATCCGCTCCATGGTCACCGCCTCCTAGATCGAAATTTCCAGCGTCCGGACAGCCGTGCCGCATTGACAGACGCTGACGCAGTACAGGCGCTCCGGCTCGAGCGGGCCGAGCGCAAAACAGCCGTCCTCGTCGGTGTAGGCCTGCATAAGCGGCCGGTGCGTCTCGGCGTCAAAGAGCAGCACGGGAAGCTCCGGCGCAGGTTCGGTGCCGGAGAGCACGGTGCCGAGCAGCAGCGCCCGGTGCTCCGGCGGCAGGGAAAGCGTCGTCTCCACCCGCTCGCCGGGCGCGGGCTTGACGAAAAAGCGAAATGTTTGACTCATAGCACCCTCCTGAAGCCTGAAAAATTTGCCGCGCCGGCCCGGTACAGGCGGCGCGCACAGCTGTAAAATATTCTATGCGCCCTCTTGACAGGTGTGATAAAATCAAAGAAAGCGATTATGTTCCGAAAGGATTTGAAAATATGGCAAAAGAGAAACAGGTCGAGCATATCACCGACATGGAAGTCGATTTTGCGCAGTGGTACACTGACGTCTGTAAAAAGGCCGAGCTGATCGACTACTCCTCCATCAAGGGCATGTTCATCTATCGTCCCTACGGCTACGCCATCTGGGAGAACATCCAGCGCCTGATGGACGCGGAGTTCAAGAAGCTGGGGCATGAGAATGTCTATCTGCCCATGC
>CAZYZQ010000004.1:22454-35539 GCA_964652075.1 uncultured Oscillospiraceae bacterium | reverse complement strand
GCTGGCCGGGAAAATTTTATATCTTTTCACTGTCCTCTTGACGGGTAGCGGTTCAAATTGGCAAGCCTGCGGTTTTTTTGATATCCAATTTAAGATGCGCAGCGCACCCATTCGCCGCCGCAGCGCACCAGTACAGAGACCTTCTCCGCCGCCGGGGCGTAGAGCGTGAAGGCTTCTGCGCCGTCGCCGGAGGGGGTGGCCTCGTAAACCGCGCTGTCCAGCGCGACGTAGATCGGCGAGTCCGTATCCATGCCCGGGCAGTCGATCGTGCCGGTGTAGCGGACGCAGCCCTCGACCGGCGAGGTGGTGGAGACCGTGCAGGCCGCGCTGCCCGATGTCTTTTCGGGCAATGTCAGGTCGCGGCGCGGCGCGGGCATGACCGGCGCGTGGGTCAAAAGCCACGGCAGGTTGCGCTCGACCAGCTCGAAGAGCACAACGTCCGCACCGCCCAGATCCTCCAAGCGGATCGGATTCGCGCGCAGGAAGGTCGCGGTTTCAAACTGCTCGGCAAGATCCGCGTGCAGGAGGTTGCCGAAGGAGTCGCGGAACATGAGCAGGCTCCCGCTGCCGCCGCCCGTGGTGCGGATCTTCTGATCGTCCGCAGCGCGGAACGCGCCCTCGTAGGAGAACGTGCGCGTACGGGCGAGCTGTAGCCCCTCCTCCTGCCGCGTCCCGGCGGGGAGAAGCATCTCATAGAGGTCGCCCAAATGCGGCGCGGGCGCAAACGCTTCTTCGGCGAGCGCCGAGTGTCCACCGAACGTGGACATCAGGGCATCGCAGGCCAGCGCCGAGCCGTAGCCTGTCCAATGGCTGTCTGTGCGGTAGTAGACCGGTTCCGGCTGGGCCGCCAGCACGGGCACAAGGTCACAGTAGGCGACGCTCTGCGCATCCAGCGCGGCCATCAGGCGCTGCCAGTTGCTTTCTTTCGTGTTTTTCTCGTATTTTTCCGGCATATATTCCGGATAGAGCGTATTTTTATTCGGTGCAACCGTAAACAGGAAGCGTGCCCCCTCGCTCGTACAGCGCTCCTGCACGAGGCTGAGGGTGCGGGCGGCGCGGAACAGCTCCCGCTCCGTCATGGCCGACGCGCCGGTGTAGTCGTCCAGCGTGTCCGCGTAGAACAGCCAGCCGTCCTTGCCCAGAAGCACCTCGTCCGTCGCGGACTCGCGCAAAAGCGCCGCCGTCAGCGCGGCGTTGGCTGTAATGCACGCCCTGCGCAGCGGGAACCCGCTTTCGACATAGCTCGCCAGCTCGGACGGATAGTCCCAGTTGACGCCGCCCTTTCGAGTGGTCAGGGAGGGCGGCACGGCGGCCGTCTCGTTCGCGCCCGGCGCCTCCGGGCCGCAGACCGCCAGCAGCGCCGCGGGCGCGGCGCAGAGCAGCAGGAAGAGGACGCAGAACAGTGCACGGATTTTTTTCATGGCTCGTCCCTCCTAAAACTGCTGGTAGATGAACGGCTGGAAGCCGCCGCCCGCGAGCGCGAGCACGCACAGCGCGAGCAGCAGCAGCGTCAGCGCGTAGCTTCCAAGCTGCGCCCATGTTTTTTGCTCCACGCGCCGCCAGACCGCCGGGCCGAGGCCGAGCGAGAGCGGCAATGCGAGCACAAAGCACACAAGCGCGCGGCGCGAGAGCGCTGCCGTCAGCGCCTGCGCCGAGGCGGCGGTCAGGGAGAAGCCCGTGAACATCGCGCGAAGCAACGCAAAGCCCTGCGTCAAACTCTCCGCGCGGAAGAGCGCGAAGCCGAGCAGCACGGCGAGCAGCGTGTAGGCGTGGCCGTACCAGCACTTTTCGCCGCGCTTTCGTAGCGGCGTCACAGTCTCCAGCGTGATAAACAGGCCGTGCCACAGGCCCCAGAGGACGAACGTCCAGTTCGCGCCGTGCCAAAGGCCCGTGGCGAGAAAGACCACGAGCTTGTTGATAACCGTACGCGCGCGCCCCTTGCGGTTACCGCCAAGGGGGATGTAGAGATAGTCGCGGAACCAGCCGCCGAGGCTCATGTGCCAGCGCCGCCAGAACTCCGAAATGGAGCCGGACAAATAGGGATAGTTGAAATTCTCCGGCAGGCGGAAGCCGAAAAGCGCGGCCAGGCCGAGCGCCATGTCGCTGTAGCCGGAGAAGTCGAAATAGAGCTGCAAGGTGTAAAACACCGCGCCCACCCAACCGGTGCGGATATCCAGCGCGGCGGGCGAGAGCGCGTAGACCGCGTCAGCCACGCCGCCGAGCGCGCCCGCAAGCAGCAGCTTTTTTGCCAGCCCCACCGTGAAGCGGCGCAGCCCCGCCGCCGTCTGTTCCGCCGAGGGGACGCGGCGCTTCTGCCACTGTGGAGCGAAATCGCGGAATTTTTGCAGCGGGCCGGAGATCAGGTTCGGGAAAAACGTCAGATATTGCAGCACCGGCCAGAACTTCCGGCTGGCCTGCGCACGGTCACGGTAGGCGTCGACGACGTAGCTGATGCCCTGAAAGGTGAAGAACGAGACACCCGCCGGGAGCGGCAGATGCGGCAGGAGGCCGGACGGCAGGAGGCCGGACGGCAGGAGGCCGCCGAGAAAGAAATCTAGATATTTATAGAAGACCAGAAGCCCCACATCGAGCGCGACGGTCGCGGCCACGACGGCCCGGCGGCCTTTTTGCAGGCGGGACAGCAGCAGCCCCGCCGCGTAGTGGACAAGCACGGAGGCCAGCAAAACCGGCACGTCGGATAGGCGGCCGAAGGCGTAGAACACCAGCCCCGCCGCGGTCAGAAGCCCCCCGCGCCACCATGCTTTCGGCACAAGGCGGTAGAGCGCCACGCTCAAAGGCAGAAAGGCAAAGAGAAAGATGGCGGACGAAAAGCCCATAACACGGCCTCCTTTGTAAAGAATCTGCATGCGGGGCGCAATCCCGCACCGCCTGTAGGGCGCACCGCTGGGATGCACCGAAAGTTTGCATACTTTACCAATAGAACGTCCCTCGTGACCTCCCCAGAGGGGGAGGTGGCACGGGCGATAGCCCGTGACGAAAGGGGGATGGCCTTGCGCGAGATGAAGAGCCGCGAATGGGACGCAGAGGCTTGGATTTTACGTATTCGCCGAAAGCCTCTTCGCATCGCAGCTCCCTGCCGCATCCCCCTTCAGGCGGCTATCGCCGCCAGCTCCCCCTCTGGGGCGCTCACGAAAGCCGTTCTATCGATCGTACGGTGCGTAATCCGCGGCGCGCCGGATAAAAATCAGGGCGGGAGATCCCTCCCGCCCCAATTTTGTCTACGGGAAATAATAGGCGTGTCCGGCGTACCAGACGCCAGAGCCGGAGACTTTGAACATGTCGATCTTCGGCTTGTTAGAGTAGATATAGAGATAAGCGTATTCGAGCTGCACGTCGAACAGGTAGGTCACGCCGTCCGGCCAGTCGATCATCGTCCACGCGTGCTCGTTCGTCGTGCTGTACTCGTGGCCCGCGACAACGTAGGCCTGATAGCCGAGCCGCCGCGCGCAGTAGCAAAGCAGCGCGGAAAAGCCGTAGCAGTTGCTCTTGCCGTTGCGGATCATGCCGAGCGCGGCCTCCTCGGCCCAGTCGGTCGTCCCGGCCTCGTAGTGCGCGACGCCGAGGTAGGAATAGTTGTCGCGGATATAGACATAGATCTCGCGCAGGCGCATCTCCGAATCGGCAGAAGGATCGGTGACCGCAGCGGCCAGCACATCCTCCACGCCCTCGTCCAGCTCCGTATTGCCGCTTGTATAGCGGCCGTCCGCATCGAAGTAGAGGTAGCCCACGCTGCCGCCGGTCAGGTAGGTGCCGTCCTCCTGTAGGTAGTACAGGCCGTCGGCCTCTTCCACGCATCCGGCCTGCTCTGCGGGTTCCGGCTGCACAGGGGTTTCCGGTGCAGGCTCGGGCTGCGCAGGGACTGTTGGCTCCGGTGAAGGCGGGGCCGGTTGTTCCTGCGGCTCTGGCTCTGCCGGCGGCTGCGGTGCCGGCTCAGAAGGCTGTTCCGGCTCCGATGCGGGCTGGGCTGGCTGTTCCGGCTCCGGCGCAGGTTCTTCGGGCTGTTGTTCCGGCTCCGGTACCGGCTCCGGCTGCTCCGGTTCCGGCGTTTCTTCGGGCGTCCGCTCCGGCGCCGGATCGGGTGTCTGCTCTGCTTCCGGCGCAGGCGCAGGCTCCTCTGCGGGCGCATCTGCTATCTCCGGCTGCGCGTTCCCGGCGCAGGCGGGCAGCAACGCGGCCAGCAGTGCCGCCACCAGTAGCAGGGGCAAAATACGTTTCATTCCACACGCTCTCCTTTCGCACGCGGCTCAGCCGCCGAGCTGCGCCCCCTCGTAGACCGCGGTGAGGGTGCTGTCCGGTGTCTCGCCGTCCGGCCAGACAAGGATCAGGAACCACGTCGCGCTCCCATCCGTGAGGAAGCGCACACGCGCGGCCATGGCAGGGGTATCGCCGGTGGCGGGCGCTGTGAGCGTGTAGCCGCCGCTGACCGCCGCGTCCGCTGCTGCGGTCAGCGTGTCCGTCGCGGGCGGGTCGGCGTAGTATGCCTGTAGAATGCCGATTGCGGCGGCCTGCGCCTGCGCGTCGCTCATCTGCGTGCGCGTCAGCTTCTGCGCGTCGAGGCGCGGCGTTGCGTCCTCAGTGGTGCGCAGCGTCACGCGCGTCTTGCCGTCGTCGCCGTCCGCGGTGACGGCTGCCTCGTCATAGTGCAGCGTCAGCGAGCCGAAGGTATGCGCCTGCGGGTCGGCGGGCGCCGGCGTGTCCGGCTTTTCCGGCATATCCGGCTCGTAGGGGTCGGTGCCCGGGGCGGGGCTGTCGGGGGCTTCCGCCTCCGGCTGTTCGTCCAGATTCACGGGCGGCTCCGGCGCGGGGCTTTTCAGATCGCGGATCAGCTGCGAGAGAAGCCACCCCGCCGCGGCCAGCACCGCAACAAGCGCAACGCCGAGAAAAATCAAAGGAAGCCTGTCTACAAAGCGCTTCTTCTTTTCCATAGGGCGGCTCCTTTCAGCGGTCCGTGCGGATGGGGGCGTCCGACTTGCAGTTCAGGGGGAACGCGTTGCGGTCCTGTTCGAACAGGATCACGGACTTGCAGTCGCGCGCGAGCAGCGACGCGCTCGCGTACACCAGCCCCTGATTGTCGCCGGGCACGTCGCGCATCTGGTCGGTGTCGCGGTAGCGGCTCGGCAGGATATAGGGGTCGGCGACGAGGAAATAGCCCACGCCGTCGATGACCTCGTAGTCCGCGAGCACCATGTAGTGCTCCTGACTTGTGAACGCGCCCGCGACGACATGGATGATGGCCATGTAGCCCTGATTGCCGATCTGGTCGGCAAGCGTGTCCATGTTCAGCTCGGATTTCGGAATGATGACCGGGTCCTCCAGCACCGTGCCGTAGCGCTCGGTTTCAAGGTAGGTATACTGCTTGGCGATGCCCTGAAAATATTCATTCGGCAGGCCGTAGCTCACGGGCCAGTCGCCCGCAATGGCGTAGGTGCGCATCCACTTCGGCGTGATCTCGACCTTGTGGTAGGTGGAGAAGACCATCGCCGCGCAGGCGCAGCCGCAGCCACGGTCCTTCAGCGTCGCGCCGTTGCCCTCAAACTCGAAGATCAGCTCGGCCCAGTCCGGGTCGGTCTGGGCGAAGTAGTAAAGCCCGTCGGCCGTGCCGTCGCGCGCGATGGTGCCCTGCGTATTGTTCTGCACCATGTTGTATTTATAGAGCACCTCAATGTCGTTGCGCATCTTTCCGTCCAGCTCCGGCAGGCGGTCCAATAGATACAGCGTCAGGCCGTCGAGCTGCGGCGTCTTGTCCGGCAGGCCGCAGAAGGTGTAGAGCGTTTTGAGAAACAGCGCAAGGTGGGAGTCGAAATACTGTACCACCTCGGGCCGCACCTGCGTATAGGTCACAAACTCGTTGTGCGGGAACAGGTCGTCCGAGTTGAGGTTCTGCTTGACCGTGGAAACCAGCTCCGCCGTCTGGCCCTCGACGGGCGCGGCGGGGTCGTCCGGATAGCGGTCGCGGACATAGCCGGGGATCAGGATGCGCTGGAACGTCGTCCCGTCGACGTCAAAGGTGGTCTGCCCAAAGATCTGCGGCAGCGAGACCTCCTGCAAAACGGCGTCCGACACCTCGTCTGCCGCCACCGGGATGCACAGTAGCAGCGCAAAGAGCGCCAGCAGGAGTACAAAGCGAAGTCGCTTCATAGCAAATCCGCTCACTTCGACACTTCCAGCACGTCCGACACGGTCTCCGTGCCGTCGGTGTCGCGGTAGGTGTAGACGTTGAAGCCGTCGTAGTACAGCTCGCCGTCCTCGCCGTCGCCGATGCAGGAGGAGGCGTAGGACGCGTCCTGCGGCTCGCCGATGGCCTCGTACAGCGCGCCGATGTCCTCGCCGATCAGGCCCTTCGCGGCCTCAAGCTTCTCCGTGGCGGTCATCTCGTGCGCGTCGTCCGGCGTTGACACATACACCGCCGTCGGCCCGTCCGCGCCGCCGATGACGTCGACGTCCTTCTTCCCGCAGGCGCAGATCGTCAGCAGAAGTACAGCGGAAAGTGCTAAAATACTCCATTTTTTCATGATAAAGCCTCCAAGATAGTCTGAAATTATATTGGGCAATGTTTTTGTGGGGGCAGGCATATTCCCCCAATCAACCTGTAGGGGCGCACCTGTGTGTGCGCCCGTTGCACACGGTGCGAATTCGCCGAAGGTCAATCCGTTCGCCGGATTTCCCTGCGCGGGCGCACACGCAGGTGCGCCCCTACGGTTCTACGGGAAGTTGCACCGTAGGGCGGGGCTGCACCGAAATTCTGCACCGCACCACCCGTAGAACACCCCACGTCCTTGGCTCCCCTTCGCAAAGGGGAGCGAGCCAGGAACGGGGGCTACTCTATCGATGGTGCAGCACATAAATCGCGTCACATCAAAATTCGCTGTAGACGAACTCAACGCCCGGGCCGTCTGTCAAAAGCCAGGTCAGAAGCAGGGCAGCGGCAATGGCCGCGTAGACCACCATGCGCAGATACCAGCGCGTGCGCAGCGCCGTTTCGATCTTATCCAACAAAGTCCACAATCGCCCGGTCAACGGCAAGCCACCCCTTCCAGCCCAGATGCATCGTGTCGCAGAGGAAATACGGGTCGTACTCGTTTCCCGTCAGATCCAGAAGCGTCACGTTGTCGTATGCGTTCACGATATTTTTCACATTTTCATAATATTCAGCGCGGCGGCCGGCGGAGAAGCCGGTGTAGTCGTTCCACGATCCGTTCATCGGAACGTGGACGAAGAGCAGCTCGACCTCAAACAGCTTACACAGATCAAGCAGGCACTTCAGGTCGCCATACTCCGGGCTTTCGGCGTAGGAGAGCGCCGCGTCCTTCCCGGCCTGCTGGGCGTAGCGCGCGCCGATGTAGGTGCTGTAGTAGCTGTCCTGCATGTAGTAGTCGTTATTCGTGACCATCTGCGCGGCCTGCGCCAGCGCGGCGGCCTCCGCGGCCTCCCAGTCAAACGAGAGGTCAAGGGCCGGCTTTTCACTCTTCTCCGCGTCTGCGATCAGGCGGCGGGAGGCGACCATGTCCTTCGCGTCGAGGAAGTAGCGCGCGAGCTGTGCGCGAAATACGCGCACGGCATCCACATTGCCGCCTTGCCACGCTTTGGTAAGCTCCCATGCGGCCGTGCCCTCGAGCGGATTTTCGCCGGTTCCGGCAAGCTGTTGGTTTCCGAGCGACCAGACGCGCTTTGCAAGATACGTTCTCGTCTCGTCCGGGATCTCGTCGTTCAGCAGCACATCCAGAAGGAGCTGTGCGGAGCAGTTTGCAAGGAAGAGATCGGGGGCAATGCCGTCCTCCACATAGGACTGCGGCGCGGTGATGAGCACAATCTTCTTCCCGCGCAGCGTTTCCCCCTGCGCGCCGATGGCCAGCGCGTGGATGATCGACTGGCACGAGCCGCGCCCGACGAGATCGACCTGCAGGCCGGAGTCCGCAAAAAAGTTCGCGGGATGGGTGCAGATATCCGTCGTCTTCAGCTCGCTTGAGCCGAAGATCAGCAGGCTGTCCGGCTGCGAAGCTGCCTCGGAGACGAGATACGTGCCGGTGATTTTCTGTGTCGCGTTGTCGGCCGCGAGGGCGTGGGGATAGGCGGGCATCGTCGCCCGGATGCCAAGCGGGATCAGCGCGAGCACAAGCGCGGCGGCCAGCACCGTGGCGAGCGCCGCGAGGATCTTTTTGCGCATGATCTTCAGCCCTTTGCGGCCTCGACGGCGGCGGCGATCAGGGCCGGCGTGGCGACCTGTGCGCGCTCGAGGGCGGCGGGATCGAGGCTGACGCCGCACTGCGTCTCGATGCCGACCAGCAGCTGCACAAGGCCGAAGGAATCGAGGATGCCGTCCTCAAACAGCGCGGTGTCCGGCGTAATCTCGCCCTCGTCCGCGCCGGTGATATCGTTCAGCAGGGAGATGATGGTATCTGTCATAGGAAAACACTCCTTCTAATATTCTTACAAAATCCGGCCGGAGAAGAGCAGCAGGCCGAAGGCGAAGAGATGGAACGTGATTGCGCCCATCACCAGCCGCGGGATGCGCCGCTTCTTCAGCTTCTTGAATTTTTTCCATTTGGTGTCCAGCACGTCGTTCAGGCTCATGACCACGCCGTGGTAGAGGCCGTAGACGAGATAGCCGGGCGTCAGGCCGTGCCAGAGGCCCATGAGCGTCATGGTCAGAAAGTAACCGAGATACGAGCTGGCGCGCCCGCCGTGGAACCACTTCTTGCGAAGCGCCGCCATGCAGAAGCGCGTGTAGACGTAGTCGCGCAGCCAGGTCGAAAGCGAGATGTGCCAGCGCGACCAGAATTCCTTCATATCGACGCTGCGGAACGGGCGGTTGAAGTTGTCCGGCATCCGGATGCCGAGGATGTACGCCGTGCCGACCGCCATGCGGCTGTAGCCGGCGAAGTTGAAGAACATGAAAAAGGTATAAGCGTACAGGTACGCAAGCGTCGGCAGAAAGCCGTGGTCTGGCAGCGGGGCAATGCAGTAGCGCCAGATCAGGTTGCCGAGCACGAAGTTATACAGCGCGCCGGTCATGAGCTTCCACACGCCGTCGCGAAGTAAGTTGCAGTATTCCTCCCGCCCCGGCACGGTATGCAAATCCTGACAGAACCGGCGGTAGCGGTCCAGCGGGCCTGACGAGATGCTGGGCGCGAAGAGCAGGAAATACGAAAAATCGAGCAGATTCACGCTCTCAAGATGGCCGTCGTAGCAGTCGAGCAGCACCTGCACCGCGCGGAAGGTCATGTAGCTCACGCCGATCAGGCTCCACAGGCGAAGCTGGGAGATCGGCCCGGCGAGCTTCGTCCACAGCAGCGGCACAAGCACCAGAAAGAGAAACAGCCACAGAACCGGGCGCTTTTTGCAGGTTTTATGTACCCTAACATACCCGCAACACAGCGCCGATTCCAGCGCCCAGAAGCAAAGAAGCGTCAGCCCGGCCTGCCAGGTGTCGAGGATGGAAAGCAGGATCAGGACGGTCGCGGCGAAGCCATACAGCCGCAGCGACTTGCCGCACAGGCCGAACACGACCGCGGGCGCGAGCACAACGGCCAGAATGCAGAAAAAATTCAGATTGCCGAATGGGGTCATCTGCGCGCCTCCCCTCAGAGCCGGGCGGCGAGGGCTTTTTTATCCACCTTGCCGTTCGTATTCACCGGGAAGGCGTCGAGCGCCAGAATTTTGCGCGGGATCATGTAGGCGGGAAGCCACTTGCCCAACTCCTCGCGGATCATCTTGGCGCGGCGCAGCGACGGCAGGCCGTCCGGCTGCTCGAGCAGGACAAACGCCGTCAGCGCCTGCACCTTGCCGTCGACATAGACCGGCAGCACCGCCGCGCGGGCGATGTTCGGCACCTTGGTCAGATTCGTCTCCACGTCCTCCAGCTCGACGCGGAAGCCGTTGAGCTTTACCTGTCCGTCGAGGCGGCCGAGATAGTCGATGCAGCCGTCCTTTTGGCGGATGCACAGATCGCCGGTGCGGTAGCCGCGCACGCCGTCCTCTTCAAAGAACGATTTCGCGTTCAGCTCCGGGCGGCGGAAGTAGCCGGGGCTGACGGCCTCACCAAGCAGCTGCAGCTCGCCCGCCTCGCCGTCCGGCCGCGGCGCGCCCGTCTCCGGATCAGCAATGCGGCAGACGACATTGGAAAAGCCGTAGCCGATCGGCAGCGCTGTGCTTTTCTCGCAGAGCGCGCGCGTAATTTCGACGGCGGTGACAAGCACCGTCGCCTCCGTCGGGCCGTAGGCGTTGTAGATCTTCGCGTGGGGGAACCTGTCCAGCATCTGCTCGCCGAGCTTTTTCGTCATGACCTCGCCGCAGAAGACGAACTTCTTCGTTTTTGGCAGCAGCGTCTCGTCGAACTGCGCCGACTGGGCGCAGACCTCGGCGAGAGACGGCGTGGAAACCCAGATGTCCGCGCCGGAGGCGCGCAGCGCCTCGAACAGCAGCTTTGGGTCGTTAAGCGTCGGCTTGTCGATTGTATAGAGCATCATGCCGCGGCTGAGCGCGTAGTACAGCGCGCAGACGGAGACGTCGAAGGAGTAGGAAATCTCGTTGAGAATCGTGCCGCCGTCCTGCCCCAGCTCGAACCACGGCGCGACGCCTGCGTCGAACGCGGCGATGTTGCCCGCCGTGATCTGCACGCCCTTGGGCCTGCCGGTTGAGCCGGAGGTGAAGAGAATGTAGGCGACCTGATCGGACGCGATCCAGCCGTCCTCCGGCGCGCTTTCGCCCGACGTCAGGATCGGCACAAGCGTCTCAGGCGTCAGCATATGCGGCGCGGAGAGCCCCGCGCCCGCAAAGTCGACGAGCAGCTGCGGCTGCAGCTCCTCCATGATCTGCGCCACCCGCTCCGGCGGGAAGGTCGTGTCGACGGGCACGTAGCCGCGCCCGGCCTTGAGCGCGCCGAACATACACACCGGGAGCTCGAGGTCCTTGTGGCCGTAGAGCAGGATGGGCGTCCGGTCGTCGCCGAGGGTTTGGAGCAACCACGCCGCGAAGGAGTCCGAGCGGTGATCCAGCTCGGCAAAGGTCAGCGCATCGCCGCCGTAGCGGATGGCGATGCGGTCGGTTTTCGCGTATTTTTTGAGGGCTTCCAGCAGGAACAAAGGGCTTCCTCCTCAGTCGCAGGCGGGATAGGCGTCCCGCTGCCAGTTATGTGTTTGCTCCATGGCCGCGTCGGTCTGCGCGAAGTAGTCGCGCGCCTGATCGTCCGTGTAGTAGCGGCCGTAGAGGGGATCAAAGTGGCGGTAGTCCCCGCCGGCCTTGGCGATCACCCACGCGTGCTCGACCTCCACGCCGTCCTCCGGACGGGTAAAGGTGCCTGTGACAACGGTCGCCTCGCAGCCCATGCGGGTAAGAAACGCCGCCATGAGCGCGGCCTCGCCATCGCAGTTGCCGCGCCGCTTGTCCAAAAGCTCGGCGGCCAGCTCGTTCACCAGCTCCTGCGTGAAGCCGCCGGAGGTGTCCGCCGTGCCGGGGCGGTAGGTAATCTCGGTGCAGACCCAGTCGTACACGGCTGCGAGGTTCTCCCCGTCCGATGCCTTCGGGTCGCACAGGGTGTTCAGGACCTCGTCGAGCTTTGCGTCAAGTGCATCATCGCCGGTCGAACCGGCGGCGTCCGTGCCGCCCGCGAGTCTGCCATCCGAGCCGGTTGCTTGCAGCAGCATCCCGCCCGCAAGGGCCGCAAGCAGGACAAGCATCACTGCCGACAGGATTAAAATCCGTTTTTTCATTCCGCGCGATGCTCCGCCGTGATGCCGATGGCCGTGACCTTGCCGTCCGTCAGCTCAAAATAGAGCGAGGCCGGCTCGTTGTCCGGGCTGGTCGTGGACTGCTCATAGCGCACAACCGTGCCGGATTCGACATAGCCGTCGCCATAGGCCTTGGCGATCTCGTCCTTCGAGGCGCCAAAGGTGATGCCCGCGGCGGTCTTGACCTCGCCGCCGGTGCAGTACAGCTCCATCAGCCGGTCCTGCTCGCCGTCCGGGTAGGTGAAGACAACGGCGTCCGCATAGGTGTAGGTCTTGTCCATCCCGTCGTAGACGCAGGAGATGGCCTCGGCATAGGTGTAGTCCGCGCCGAGCGCGTCCAGCACGGTGTCGAGCGCGGTCGTGTCCTCAATGGTCGTGTCGCCGACCGTCAGGGTCGGGGTCGCCAGCTCCTTGGCCTGCTTTTTGCCGCAGGCACACAGCAGCAGCGCGCAGAGCGCCGCGCAGATTGCAATTTTTTTCATCTTATTCCGCCTCCGCGTCGATCACGGTCTCCACGCCGTTCTCTTTGTAAGTAAACACAATAAAACCGTCGTAATACAGGATGCCGTCGTCGCCCGGGCCGGAGCAGGAGTACTCGTAGTAGGAATCGTTCGGCATCCCGATCGCGGCGTACAGCTCTTCCACGTTATGGTCGACAAACGCCAGCGCGTCGTCCACCGTTGCGGGCGCGGGCTCCGGCGCTGGTGCAGGCTCTGTCTGGGCCGGTTCGGCCGGTGCAGGCTGCGTCTCGTTGGAAGATGCAGGGGCGACCGGCGTCTCCGGTTCGGCCGGCGCAGCGGGTGCCGGGGTCTCGGCTTCGGGTGCCGGGGTGGTCGCGGGCGCAGGCTCCGGGGCAGGCTCGGATTCCGGTTCTTCCTCCGGCTCAGATTCCGGCTGCGTCTCGGGTGCAGGTTCCGGTTCCTCCTCCGGCTCCTGCGCTTCCGGCGTCTGTTCCTCCGGTTCGTCCTCCGGGGCGGGTTCCTCCGGCGTCGTTGCCGGAGCTTCCTCCGGCGCGGCGGGGAGATCGGCTTCCACATCCTGCGCGCCGCCGGAGGATGCGCAGGCCGCCAGACAGGCGCACAGCAGCAGCGCCATTAGGATTGGCAAAAGTTTTTTCATCGTTCTCTCTCTTTCTCTTTCGTGAACCTCTGAACCAATCCGCAGATTCCGATTGAATCAGAGAATCTTCAGTGCGCGGGGATGTCATATCAAGGCGTAGGGGCGCACCTATGTGTGCGCCCGCGCGGTAGGGGGTACGGATTCGCCGGAGAGCGGTGCGAAACGGCAGGTTCCCCCGCGCGGGCGGACACGCAGGTCCGCCCCTACCCGTAATTTGGG
>CAZYZQ010000004.1:1827-22354 GCA_964652075.1 uncultured Oscillospiraceae bacterium | reverse complement strand
CCCCCGCGCGGGCGGACACGCAGGTCCGCCCCTACCCGTAATTTGGGAAATTGCGCATGAACCACGCGCCCCGCAGGGCGATGCAAAGATGCACGCAGGCAAACAATTTCGCCTTCACAACCCCGGTCTTCCTCAGTTCTTATAATACCTCGCGGGTGCGGTGTCGTAGGTCACTTTGAACGCGCTGTGCGTCTCGTTGGAGATGCCGTAGCGCGTGTTGTAGTTCTCGATCTGGGGATCGAAGAGATAGACGGTGCCGTCCATCGGGATCTCCACCCATGCGTGGGCAATGGCGTGCGTGTTCCAGACGTAGCCGCATGTGCCGATGATCGCCGTCGCGTCGTAGCCGAGGCGCTTGGCGAGGAAATAGAACGCGGCAGCGAAGTTGTAGCAGTCGCCCTTTCCGGTTGTGTAGATCTTGTTCGCGTAGGTCACGGCGTTCTCGCGCGGCATGGTCTTTGTGTAGATCGTCGCATTGCGGCCGAGGTAGCGGTAATCGCGCACGTAGTTATAACAGGCGCGCAGCTTCTCCTCCTGCGTCATCTCCGGCGTCGTGCAGGAAGCGAGGATCTCCTCCACAGCCGCGTCGATGGACGCGTCGCGCGATGTATAGGTACCCGTCTCGTCGAAATAGAAGTCATGCCACCCGGCGTTTTGCAGCAGCGCGCCGGTTTCGGTACAGAAGACGGGGCTGCCGTCATACAGGTGGAGCGCGCCGTCGGTGGCGATGCGCCCCGACGCGTCCTCGATCAGGTAGCGCGCGCCGCCCACCTCCAGCAGGCCCGGCACATCGTAGAGCGTGCCGTCCTCCCGGACGTAGTAGGCAAGGCTGCCGCTTCTGTGCAGGCCGGGCGCGAGCGTGGGCAGAACCAGCGAGTCCGCGCTCCAGTCCGCGCCGTGCGAGACGGCGGCCGCCAGAATGTCGTAATAGCCGGGCGTTTCGGGCGACACGTCGAGGAAAACGGGCCTGCCAATCGCGTCGATCGCCGTCTTATCCGGCGTGATGCCGAAGGCGCGGTTACAGACCGCGACGACCGTCGCGCGCGCCGCAGGCCGCGCCGGATCGCAATCCGGCAGGCCGTCCAGCCATCCCTGCGCCCCGGCGTACTCCAGATACGGCGTATACCAGATCTCCGCGCCGTCCTCCAGCTCCGGCTGCGCCATGCGGCCGAGAATCGCCAGCAACTGCGCCAGCGTGACGGACGCGGCCGGGCGGAACGTGCCGTCCGGGTAGCCGTGCAGCACGCCGGAGAGCGCGGCAACGGCGGGGGCGTACCAGCTGGTTCCCACGACATCCGGGAACGCGGGCGCATCCTGCGCCGGTTCAGCGCCCGCACCGAGATTTTTCAGAATTTGCGCAAGCTCGGCGCGCGAGCACGCCTTCTCCGGCTCAAAGAACCCGTCGTGGCCCTGCACATAGGCGTCGTACTGCAACGGCGGCTCCGCCGCTTCCGGTTCCGGCAGTTGGGCCGGCGCTTCGTCCGATGCGTCCGGCAGCGCCGCGCCCGCGGGCTGCGATGCATCATACGGCGTCGGCTCCGGGGTCTGTTTTGCCTCAACCCGCTGGCAGGCGGTCAGGGCGGAAGAAGCCGTCAGAAGCGCCAGGAGCAGCGCGGCGGCTTTGGTTGATTGTTTCAACTCCATCACCTGCGTTCTTCTATCCGCCGTGTGGCCTTTTTTCGCAAAATACGGCGGATGTTCCAATTTTTCTCAAAAAGCGCTCTTATATTATAGCTGTGGGGCACATATAAGTCAAGGAAAAAGCCGCCGCTGGGCACAGCGGCGGCGGGGAATTACGTGAACAAAAGCTTCATCAAAAGCGGGATCGTGCCGACGGAGAGCACCGTCGTGATAAAAATGCCGGTTGCGGCCAGCTTGTGGTTGCCGTCATACTGCGCGCAGAGCATGGTCGCGTTCGTCGCAACGGGCATGGCGAGCATGACGACCGTCGCAATGACAACCGTCTCATTCAGATGGAACAGCTGGAGGATGTAGTACGCCGCGATGGGCAGCAGGATCATCTTCAGCACGGAGAGGATGTACAGCCGCACATTCGTGAACATCTCACGCAGCGGCAGCTGTGCCAGCGCGCAGCCGATGATGAGCATCGCGGCGGGGCTTGTCACCTGACCGATGAAATTCGCGGCGTCCACCAGCACGGCCGGGTATTGCAGGTCCAGCAGGTACAGCACATAGGCAAGCAGTACGGCGATCACGCTCGGCTGCAAAAACAGCTTCAGCGTCAGCTTGCCGTAGCGCGGGTCGTGGCTGAGCAGCTTCACGCCGTAGGTGAAGACGAGGAACGAGAACGGGATATTGAAAATCGCGGCATAGAACACGGCCTCCGGCCCGAGCACCACGCGGATCACCGGGATGCCCATAAAGCCGACGTTGTTGAAGATCGTCAAAAAGCGGTAGGTCCCGGCGTCCTCCTTCGGCACGCGCAGCAGCGGCGGCACGGCAAACGAGATAAGGATCAGGAACACATAGCTGAGCACCGCGATGAGCGTCAGGATCAGGATATCCTTCGTCCCCATGGCCCGCTCTGAGCCGAGCACGGAGGAGAGGATCAGCGCCACATTCGTCACATTGAGGACGAGCTTCGACAGGCGGCGGTTCATCTCCGGGTCCATCTGCCCGGTCTTCGCAGCGAGATAACCGACGGCGACCGTGATAAACAGGACGACCATCTGGCTGAAAATAGCGGTTATCTGCATGGCTTCTCCCTCTTTCTAGCCGCCGCAGAGCGGACACGGCTCATAGCCCCGGCTCTCCGCCAGACGGCGGGAGTAGCACCAGTAGCTCTTTTTCACAAATTTTTCGCACTCAAAATTATGATAGTAATTTGTATTGTCATTCTCGACAAAGACGACATGCGCGTCGAGGAAGTCGGACTTGACCTGATAGGCGTCGCGCTCGTCGGTCAGCGTTTCGACGTCGGTTTGCAGTGTGCCGATGGTGATATTGAGCTGCGAGATCTCGTCCTCAAGCGTATGGATCTGGTCGGTCAGCGTGGTGTTCTCCTGTGTCATCTGATCGATCTGCTGCTGGAGCGCCGTCATGTCGTATTCGGACTGGTACAGCGCGTTCTCGTTGCCGGAGATCTGCTCCTGCAGGCTCTCGATCTGCTCGGCCAGGCGGTCGCTCTCGGCCTGCGCGGCGGCAAGGCGGCGGCTCGTCTCCTCATAGGAGGACTGCGCGGCGGCCAGCGCCTCCTCGCGCACGACAAGATCCGCCTCATGTACCTGATAGGCGTTCCTCTGGCGCGCAAGCGCATTGCGCTGCATCAAAATCCAGCCGAAGGCCGCGGCCGCGGCCAGCGTCATAACAGCCAGCAGGATCGCCAGCACCGGTACGGCTCTGGGCCGGGCGGGCGCCGCGGCTTTTTCGCGCTTTTTCTTCTCCGGCTTCGGCGCGAGGCGCGCGCCGCCTTTTTTAGGCACTGCGGGATGGCTCTCCGGCCGGGCGGCTTTGGAATGCTTTTCCCCGCGCGGCCCACGGCTGCACGCCGGGCAGAACAGCTCCCCATCCGGGATCTCCCGTCCGCATTTCACACACGTCATACCCGCACCTCCTGCGATGGCGTTTTGTCGGCATTCGCCGCTCCGCCGCGGCACAATACTGTTGTTTTATTTTACACCTTTTTTCGACAGCTGTAAAGAGAAAACCCGACGGTTTTCACCGTCGGGCGGACGCCCAATTGACATTCCCGCGTTGTTTTGCTAAGATATCCTTGCCCCGTAAGGGGTAGGGCGCTGCACAAAACGGCAGGCGGTTGTTCCTCCAGTACGGAGGAAGCTTCTGGCCTCCTCCGATGGGAGGAGGTGATGGGCATGGTTACATATGAGGCTCTGTTTACATTGCTGCTTGTAATCGTTGATACCATCGGTCTGATCTACCAGATCATAAAAAAGAAGTAACCGCCGCACTCCAAGCATCGGTTACTTCTTAACCACGTAAGGAACGCTCGCTTGTCGCAGCGTCCTTTTCTATGTACATTTTACCACCCACGCCCGGCCCTGTCAAGGCCGGGGCGGGTGGTCTTCTTTGTGGTCAGGCCTGTGCGCGGTTCTGGCGCCCGCGCCGGACGGCGCCGCACAGCAGAAGCGCGATGCCGCCCGCGGCCAGCACGGCGCCGACGATCAGGAAGATCAGGCCGGCCGGGCCGGAGACGCCGGCGTCCGCGCGGGTCACAAGGCCGTACCAGATGCCGAGCGCGCCGATGACGATCGACGTGCCGCCGCCGAAGAAGAAGCCGAACTGCGGCCGCATCTCGGCGCCGTTCCAGAGCTTTTTCAGCGGCCGGTTCAGCAGGCAGACGATCACAAGCACCAGCACGGTGTCCGGGATCATGTAGATGCCGTTGTAGACGATGGAGTAGAACCAGGGGCTGTTCATGTTCATGCCGCAGAACACATCCGGCATATACTCGGCCCAGACCGTCGCGCCGACGACCCAGTGCACCGCGTAGCGCGCGAGGCAGCCGACGAGCGAGCCCCAGAAGATACCGCCGGATTTCCCATGGCCAAGGCCCGCAAGGCCGATGACCGTGAAGGCGACGAGATAGTCGCCGATGACGGACTGCCAGCCGATGGCGAAGCCGCCGTCAAACATGAGCTGCAACAGGCCGAATACCAGACCCGCCAGCAGGCCGCGGCCCGTGCCCCAGCGGACAGCGTAGACACAGATCGGCAGCATGGCCAACGTGATCGAGCCGCCCTGCGGCATCTCCCAGAGCTTGAGCATCGACAGAACCTGCGCCAGCGCGATCAGGATCGCGCCCTCGCAGATGGACAGCAGCGCCTGCTTGCCCATTCCCTTTTTCGGGAACTTCGCATAGCCCACAATCGCGAGGAGCAGGCCGCCGAGCGTCAGGACGATGCCGATAATCAGCGCCGCAACGGAAGCGCCGTGCGTGGCCTCCATCGTGCCGAACAGCAGATCGCCGCGCAGGCCGTCCACGCCCGCCATGATGCCGACGACGCCGAGCGCGAACGCAACCGCGCCCAGTACAACGAACACCAGTGCGCCGAGACTTGGTTTTTCTCTCTTTGTTTCCGCCATAGTTTTGTTTCCTCCAGATGAAAAAAGTACCGCAAAAGAAGCCCGATGGAGCCTTTTGCAGTACTGCAGATTGTATTGCGAAAGCACTTCCTACGCCGGCATTACCCGGATCAGGTTGAGGGACACGCGCAGCTCTATGCGCTGATCTCAGCCGGGCTTGCGCCCAGCGCCCCTGTCTTCGATTGTTGCGGTCTGCCGCTATCATACCCGCTTTTTTTGTCTTTGTCAAGACAGATAGCTGCCTACTTCTGCGGAATTTCTAAACTATATTTTCAGGCCAGATGCGGGCATCCAGTTTTGCTCCGCACGCTCGATAGAACACCCCCCCACTAAGCTCCCCCAGGGGGGGAGCTTAGTGGGGGGTTCTGTGGGAAGGTTGTGCAAAATTTCGGTACGTATTATCGCCGCGCCAGCGCCTCCAGTACGCCGGTAAAGTAGGCCGGGCGCTCACAGGTGACGGTCATCTGCTCGCCGGTGCGCGGGTGGGCGAAGGTCAGGGCGCAGGCGTGCAGGCACTGGGTAGCCTGCCCCAGCTCGGGCTTTTTATGCCCGTAGACCATGTCGCCCAGAATCGGGTGGTTCTTCCACGCCAGATGGACGCGGATCTGGTGCGTGCGGCCCGTCTCAAGGCGCAGGCGCAGATGCGTGTAGCCCGGGTAGCGCGTGAGCACCTCGTAGTGCGTCACGGCGGGACGGCCGTCCGGCACGACGGCCATGCGCTTGCGGTCCTGCGGATGGCGGCCGATGGGCGCGTCGATCGTGCCCGTATCGTCCCGGAAGCCGCCGCAGGCGACGGCCTCGTAGGTTCGGTGCATGGAATGGTCAGAGAGCTGCGCGGAGAGCGCCTGATGGGCAAAGTCGTTCTTTGCGACGATCAGAAGGCCCGAGGTGTCCTTGTCGATGCGGTGGACGATCCCCGGCCGCAGCGCGCCGCCGACGCCGGACAGGCTCGCGCCGCAGTGGTACAGCAGCGCGTTCACGAGCGTCCCCGACGCGTGGCCCGGCGCGGGATGGACGACAAGCCCCTTTGGCTTGTTGATGACAATGACGTCCTCGTCCTCGTAGCGCACATCGAGCGGAATGTCCTCCGGCAGGGCTTCGAGCGGCTCCGGTTCCGGCAGCGTCAGCTCGATGCGCTGGCCCACAACGGTGCGCGCGTTTTTCCGGAGCGGCACGCCGTCGCATGTCACGCAGCCGTCCTCCAGCAGGCGCTGCGCGGCGCTGCGGCTGAGCTCGGGGCAGAGGCGGGCAATGGCGGCGTCGATCCGCTCGCCCGCGGCGTCGCAGATGAGCGTCATGCCGCGTCCCCCTTTTTCTTTGCGTCCTTCGCCGCGAAGAACAGCGCGTAGACCAGTACGCCGATGCAGCCGCAGACCACGAAAATATCCGCGACGTTGAAGACCGCGAAGTCCATGAAGTCCACGGCAAACATGTCCGTCACATAGCCGAAGGCGACGCGGTCGATCAGGTTGCCGATCCCGCCCGCGATGATCGCCACGAAGCTCCAGCGCGCCAGCGGGTGCGGCATCCAGTTTTTGAGCAGCGCAACGAGCACCAGCGCCAGAAACACCGCCGTCACGCCGACGAGCAGCCAGCGCTGGCCGAGAAAGCTTGAAAACGCCGCGCCGGTGTTCTGCACATAGGTCAGGTGGACGACGCCCGGCAGCAGGCGGACTGCGCCGAACTCCGGGATGCGCGCGCGCACGAGCACCTTGGAGATCTGGTCGAGCGCGACGATGGCCGCGGCGGCAAGCGCGTAGAAAAAGTAGAGCATGGGACCCTCCGGCAACTGCCGGCAGCGGCGCTGCCGGCGCGTATTTTGCAGGCCGCTGAGGCGCGGCATTTTTCGGTTATAGTGTAGCATACATTTCCCGGGAAAACAAGCCGCCCCGCCGCAGGCGCGGCGGGGCGAAGCGGATTTTCAGACAAGTTTTCAGCGCCCGGCAGGGACGCGCGCAGCGGGACGGGCGCAGCGCGCGGGATGGATTCCTCCGGGGGGATATAGAAACGGCAGGCAGCCCCGGTCTGCGGCAAACGGGCAGGGTGTCTTCTCGCGCATTTACTTGCGGCATATGCCGCGTGCGGCCTCTGGCCGCAGGGGCGGGACACTCCGCATCCGGGCAGACGGATGGCAGGCGCCGGTAGTAGCTGTCATATTGCGGGCGGGAACGCTCACCCGCTCCACTCGATGGCGGGCAGCGGCCAGTCGCCGGCGGCGGTGGCCTCCGCCGCGGCGCACGAGACGGGATCCTCCGGGCAAAATCGGACAACCTGCTCCGGCGCAGTATCCGGCGTATCGCGTGGAACCGGCGTCCACTCCGCGGCCGGGATGGCGGGCGCATCGCCGCACGCCGGCCAGGCGCCGAGCAGCGCCAGTACAAACAGCGCCGCCGCAATGCAGAGCTTTGCGGGAAAGCCCGGCACGCTGCGCGTCATCGGATGCAGAAGGCAGCACAGAAAAGCGGCCAGAAGCAGCTCCAGATGATTCATGATGTTCATTGCCTGCAACTCCTTTGTGGTTCATGCTACAGTGTATGCGGGCAACGCCGGGATAGAACAGGAATTTTTCGCAGCGAGGGCCGCGTTGCGAAATGCAACTGAAAATAGTTGCATTTCTTTGCGTTCTGCTGTATAATTCTGATAGAAGGAAAAACTGATTGCAAAACTGCGCGCAAAGCCAAAAACATTCACGTTTGACGATGCGCAGGCTCTTTTGCGTTTTTTCTCCTATCAGCGCTCTGACAAAGGCCGCACCAGCGGCTCGCGGGTAATGTTCGTCTCACCGACACATCCGCCTATTTTGCTGCACAAGCCGCACCCACGCAAGGAGCTTCTGGAATATCAGGTCAAACAGCTGATTCAAATGCTGGAACAGGAGGGGCTACTATGAATAACACAATGGAGTATCGGGGCTATATCGGCAGCGTGGAGTTCTCCGCAGAGGACGAGGTGTTCTTCGGTAAAGTACAGAGCATTCGCGCGCTGATTTCCTATGAAGGGCAGACCGCACAGTCGTTTGTGGCGAACTTTCACGAGGCGGTGGACGCCTATCTCGCGCTCTGTGCGGCGGAACGCCGCGAACCGGAAAAAGCGTACAAAGGGAGCTTCAATGTCCGGATCTCCCCTGAGCTTCATCGAAAGGCGGCAGTCACCGCGCTTACACGGCAGATGACGCTGAACAGCTTTGTCGAGCAGTCCATCGCACAGGCCGTACACGAGCAGTCGATGCGCGCCTGATCAAATTGCAAACACGGCCGCGCCGGAAAATTCCGGCGCGGCCGTGTTTCTTTTACGCTGCAATCCCGTATTGGAGCTTGACCATCAGGATGCGCAGGACGCTCTCGTCAATGCGCGCCTCGGTCAGCTCGCCGCTCTGCACCGCGCTGAGGAGCGCGGCGTGGACGGTTTCGATATTGCGCGGGCACAGGAGCATGTCGCAGCCCGCGGAGATCGCCAGTACGGCGGACGTGGAGGACGTGTAGTAGTTGGAGATCGCGCCCATGTTCAGCGCGTCCGTGATGACGATGCCATCGTAGCCCAGCTCGTCGCGCAGAATGCCCGTCACGACCTTCTCCGACAGGGAGCAGGGCAGCTCGTCCACCTCACTGAGCGTCATATGGCCGACCATGACGAACGGCGCACCCGCCTCGATGCCCGCCGCGAACGGCACAAGGTCACATTCGCGCAGCTCGTCGAGCGTCCGGTCACTGAGGTCAAAGCCGGAGTGGGAGTCCGTCGATGTGCTGCCAAGACCGGGGAAGTGCTTGAGCGTCGCGCACAGGCCGCCCTCGGACATGCCGCGCACCTGAGCCGCGACCATTTTGGCCACCAGCTCCGGGTCCTCGCCGAAGCTGCGGTCGCCGATCTCGTTGTTGTCCGGGTTGGAGATCACGTCCGAAACCGGCGCAAAATCGACATTGAAGCCAAGCCCGAGCAGATCCTTCGCAAACGTCTGGCCGATCTCGTAGACAGAGTCTTCATCGCCCGCGTCGCCGTAGGTGCGCATCGGCTCGTAGGCCGTCGTGCCGAGCTGCATCGCGCAGCGCGCCACACGGCCGCCCTCCTCATCGACGCCTGTGAAGACGCCGATGCCGTGCGCCGCCTTTGCGTATGTCTGCGTGTTGGAGAGCATATCCTGCGTCTGGGAGACGGCCTGCAGGTTCTGGGCGAAGTAGATGATGCCGCCGACCGGGTACTGCTCGAGCGCCTGCCGCGTCGTCTCACCGGCGGCGCTCACCGTGCCGACGCCCGTCAGCGCCTCGGGGGTGACGAAGAGCAGCTGGTAGAGCTTCTCCTCCAGCGTCAGCTCCGCGAGCAGCTCCTCCGCGCGGGCGCGCAGCGCGTCGGTTTCGTCCGGCTCCGGTTCCGGCTCGGGGGCGGGTTCCGGTTCCGGGGACGGGTTCTCATCCGGCACGTCCGGCGTGTCGGGCATGTCCGGCTCCGGTTCCGGCTCCGGTTCCGGCTCCAGCGCAGTGTCCGGCTCCGGCTTGGGGTCGGGCGGGGTGATGGCCTGCTGGTTTTGCAGCATCTTCTCGCCGCGCCGGTCGCCTGCAATGCGCAGGGCAATGCCGGTGATCGCGCCGACAAGTACGAGCGCCGCGAGAATACACAGCGCCAGATTCAGCGCATTTTTCCGTTTCATAAGCTACCTCCGTCTGTGGGGTTTGTACTGCCACAGTATAACGCATCTGCGCGCAAATTTCCACCCCCAAAAAACGGGTGCAGAATTTGACAGACTGTGCTACAATATAGGCAAAGCGCCGCAGACGATATTGCGCGGTGTTGCCGAAAGAAAACTGAAAAGAAGGTGTGCTACCATGTCGGATGATTTTTCCCTGAACAAGGTTCCCATGATCTGCCCGCACTGCAACCGGATCTTCCCCGCGGGGGCGAAGTTCTGCAACACCTGCGGCGGGCCGCTGGAATTCGACTTTTCACGGCTGGATCTCGGCAGCGCGGAGGAGCCGCCCGCGCCGCAGCCCCAGCCCCTCTCCGACCAGACGCGCGTGTTCCATATCGACACCGAGCAGATGGACGCTCCCGTCCAGCCGCCGGTGCAGGCGCCGTCCCAGCCGGTTCCCCAGCCCCGCTTCGACCCGGAGACGGGCCTGCCGCTCGGGCAGCCCGCGCAGGGCAATCCGCCGCCTCCGCCGCCGTATTTCGGCGCGCCGCAGCCCGCCCCGCAGCCGGAGCCCACGCCGAAAAAGCGCCGCGCCGGGCTGATCGCCGGGATCACGGCGGCGGTCGTCGTGGTGGCGGCGCTGGCCATCGTGCTGGTCACAACGAAGTGCTTCGGCCTGCTTGACAAGGACGGCGCGGCGGAATCCGACAAGCTGACGGATGAGCAGGTGCTCAGCGAGTCGCAGGCGGCCTACGATGACGGCAGCTACGCCAAGGCCGTCGCGCTGCTGGAGGAGGCCATCGCGGGCGGCAAGACTGACGACCCCGCCTTCTACCAGCTTCTCGGCAAGAGCTATGAGGCGCAGAACAACCACCGCGCGGCGGCGCAGGCCTACGCGGCGGGCTTCGAGGCAACCGGCGACGAGACGCTGAAAGCCGACGCGCTGCGGCTTTACAAGCTGGCGCGCGACTGGCAGAACGCGGCGAAGCTCGACCCGGACGACCCCGAGGTGCAGGCCGCGCTGCAGGCGCAGGAGAACACAGGCGACGAGCCGGCGGGCGAACCGGCGAACGAGCCGGCGGAGGCCGAACCGGAGCCCGAGGCTGAACCGGAGCTGACACTGTTCGAGCAGGCGCAGGCGGCCTTTGACGCCGGCGACTACGAGACGGCGTTCGATCTGGCCGAACAGGCTGTCTCCGAAGAGCCGGAGCGTGTCGAGGCGTGGGTGCTGCTCGGCAGCTGCGCGATGGATCTGGGAGATCTGGAGCAGGCCGTCATCTGCTACCGCGACGGCTATGCCGCGACGGGCGATGAGACGCTCAAGATGCAGTACATCGGGGTTCTTTACACACTGGCCGCGGCCACACCGGACGACGCGCAGGCGCTCTCGTACTATGAGGAGATTCTCGACACCGCGCCGGACGAGGTGGACGCGCAGGACGCCGCGGACGCGATTTTAGACGCGCATACCATCCACCGCTACGAGGTTGTGGCGGGCGATGTGACCTGGACGAACGCGAAGTCGCTGGCAGAGGCCGCGGGCGGCCATCTGGCGACAATCTCCGACGCCGAGGAGTTCCGCGAGATCACGGCGATGGCCGCGGAGCAGGGCCTGCATGTGCTCTGGCTCGGCGCGGAGGCCGAGCAGCTCTCCGACTGGGACTCCGACGACTTCACATGGATCACTGGCGAGCCGTTCAACTTCACCAACTGGCTCGACGGCGAACCGAACTGCGACCTTGACGAGGAGTTCTACCTTGGCGCGTACGACGTGCAGGGCACGTGGTATTTTAACGACTGCCCGAACGACGTGAGTACCTACTACGCCGGGAAGATCGGCTATGTAATTGAATACGAGGAGCTGGACTTCTGAACGCAAGACCGCCGCACAGGAAACTACCTGTGCGGCGGTCTTTTCATGGGGGATGGTGCAGCACATCCTGCGAGAGGCCACAAGCACCATCCGTAAGGCGGGGCAAGCCCCGCCCTACAGGGTTTTGCGTATTTCGCCCAATCCCGCAATCCCCGCGCCGCGGCGTCGCCCCCGATAAAAATCAAACGGCGGTTATACCGGCGCATTTTTGTCTATTTCCGGGTCTGCCCTGCGCCGCGGATGATATATTTATAGGTGCACAGCTCCGCCAGCCCCATCGGGCCGCGCGCGTGCAGGCGCTGGGTGGAGATGCCCATCTCACAGCCGAGACCGAACTCGCCGCCGTCCGTAAAACGGGTGGAGGCGTTGACGTATACGGCCGCGCTGTCGACCTGCGCCGTAAACTTGGACGCGGCCGCGGCGTCCGCCGTCACAATGGCCTCGGAATGGCCGGTCGAGTGCGCCGCGATGTGCGCGATGGCCTCCTCGAGCGTATCCACGACCTTGACCGCGAGGATATAGTCCAGAAACTCCGTGTCGAAGTCCCGCTCCCCGGCGGGCGTGCCGGGAATGATCGCGGCAGCGCGGGGGCACAGGCGCAGCTCCACCGGCGGGCGGCCGCTGGCCGCGCGCGCCGTCACCAGGCGCTCGTACAGCTGGGGCAGGAATTTCTCCGCGACGGCGGTGTGCACCAGCAGCACCTCCTCGGCGTTGCAGACGGACGGGCGCGAGCATTTCGCGTTTTCGACAATGTTCAGCGCCATCGGCAGCTCGGCGCCCGCGTCGACGTAGACATGGCAGATGCCGGTGCCGGTCTGGATGCAGGGCACCTTCGCGTTCTCCACGCAGCGCGCGATCAGCCCCGCGCCGCCGCGCGGGATCAGCAGGTCGATATAGCCGACGGCCGTCATCAGTGCCTCGGCGCTCGCGTGGGACGTGTCCTCCACGAGGCACACCGCGTCCTCCGGCAGCCCGGCGGCGGCAAGGCCGCGCCGCATGGCCTGCGTGATGGCGTTTGCGCTGCGCCATGCGTCCGAGCCGGAGCGGAGCACGCAGACGTTGCCGCTCTTGAGCGCGAGCGCGGCGGCGTCGGAGGTCACGTTCGGGCGGGACTCATAGATGATCGCGACGACGCCCATCGGCACGGCGACCTTTTCAATCGCGATGCCGTTCGGGCGGACGAGCCGGGAGAGCACCCGGCCCACCGGGTCGGGCAGCTCGGCGACGTCCTGCACGCCCTTGACCATGGACGCGATGCGCTTTTCATCGAGCGCGAGCCGGTCAAGCATGGCGGGGGAGAGCTTCGTCTCCGCCTGCCGCAGATCGAGCGCGTTTGCCGCCAGAATCTCAGGCGTGGCCGTGCGGATGGCAGCGGCCATCTCCAGAAGGGCCCGGTTGCGGGCCGCTTCGGTGGATGCGGCGAGCGGCCGCTTTGCCGCCTGCGCCGCCTGTAACAGTTCCAGTGTTGTCATGAATGCGCCTCCTTGTGCACAAACCGCGTGCCGATCCCTTCACCCTCGACAATTTTGTAGAGCAGTTCCGGGTGCGCACCGTTGCAGATGACCATGTCGCAGCCCGCGTCCATGGCGCGCTGCGCGGCGGAGAGCTTTGTCGCCATGCCGCCGGTGGCGAGCGCCGAGCCCTTGCCGCCCGCGAGGGCGATAATTTCCGGGGTAATCTCCCGCACCTCCGGGATCAGGCGCGCACACGGGTCCGTGTGCGGATCGCCGGTGAACAGACCGTCGATATCGGACAGCAGCACCAGAAGATCCGCGTCGGTCAGCGCGACGACGATGGCGGCGAGCGTGTCGTTCTCCCCGATGGTGTTCTCGACGCCGATCTCGTCCGTGACGACGGCGTCGTTTTCATTGACGACCGGGATCACGTTCAGCTCTAAAAGCCGGGTCAGGGTGTTTTTCATATTGCGGCGGCGCGTCTCGTTCGACACGTCCTCGCCGGTCAGCAGCACCTGCCCGACGGTGTGGTTATATTCTCCGAACTGCTTGTCATAGATATACATCAGCTCGCACTGCCCGACGGCGGCGGCCGCCTGCTTGCCGGGCATATCGCCCGGGCGGGCGGGCAGCTGGAGCTTGCCCACTCCCATCCCGATGGCGCCGGACGAGACGAGCACCAGCTCGTGCCCCGCGTTTTTCAAGTCGCTGAGCACCTTGCACAGCTGCTCCACATGGCGAATATTCAGGTTGCCAGTGGCATGGGTCAGGGTGGAGGTCCCGATTTTTACGACAATCCGCATGGTTTACTTCCCTCCGAGCGCTTTCGTTTTTTCATAGGCGCTTACAACCGCCTCGATGACGGCGGCGCGCAGGCCGCCGTTCTCCAGCGCGCGCACGCCCTGAATCGTGCTGCCGCCGGGCGAGCAGACCGCGTCCTTCAGCTGGCCGGGGTGCTGGCCGGACGCGAGCGTAAGCTGCGCCGCGCCGAGCAGCGTCTGCGCGGCGTACTCCAGCGCCTTGGCGCGCGGCAGGCCGCAGGCGACGCCGCCGTCGGCCATCGCCTCCAGAAACAGATATACAAACGCCGGGCCGCAGCCGGAGACGGCGCTGCCCGCGTCGATCAGGCTCTCCGGCAGGGCGTCGAAGCGGCCGGCCGCGGACATGAGATCCAGAAACTGCGCGATCTCGCCTTCCCGCATGCCCTCCGCGCAGTAGAGCGTCATGCCGGCGCCGACGGAGACGGGCGTGTTCGGCATCAGGCGCAGGACGGGGTAGTCCCCGCCGGCCATCTCGCGGATGCGCGCGACCGTCAGCCCCGCCGCCATGGTGACGAGGACAAAGCGGTCCTGCCGCGCGGCGAGCAGCGGTGAAATCTCCTTCAGCAGCCCCTCCATCATCTGCGGCTTGACGCCGAGAAAGATCCAGTTGCAGCTGCGCGCGATGGTCTCGTTGTCACAGGCCGTGCCGCCAAGCTCCCCCGCGAGCGCCTTTGCCCGTACGCCGGAGGCGGAGGAGAGATAGACCGCCCCGCGCCCCGCGGCCGCGCGCGCCAGCGCGCCGCCCATGCTGCCACAGCCGAGAAATCCCAGTTTTGCTTCCATGAATTATATTCTCCAATCAGAAATAGATGTCAATCCTACACAGGGCAGAATCCCCAGTTTATTCCCATTATACCGGCTCGCCGCCGCAATTGCAAGCGCGTTTTGCTTGACTAACTGTTCCATGCCACTCTATAATAGGAATCACTATGGAAAAGGGGTCGGTGCTATGTCGCTCTCTGTCTTTGTCTCCGTGCTGCTGATCGGCATCGGGCTTTCTATGGACGCGTTCGCCGTGTCCATCTGCAAGGGGCTGGCCATGCCGAAGATGCGCTGGCGCAACGCGCTGCTCGCCGGGGTCTGGTTCGGCGGGTTTCAGACGTTGATGCCCATCCTCGGCTACTTCCTCGGCAGCGCCTTTGCCGAGCTGGTGGCCAGTATTGACCACTGGATCGCGTTTTTCCTGCTCGCGCTTATCGGCGCGAACATGATCCGCGAGTCCCGCTCCCAGGAGCAGGAGGCGGAGAACCCCAGCTTCGACGTGAAGACGATGCTGCTGCTCGCGATTGCGACGAGCATCGACGCCTTGGCCGTCGGCGTGAGCTTCGCGTTCTCACAGATCCCGATCTTCCAGTCCGCGCTCGTCATTGGCTGCACAACATTCGTGTTCGGCGTGGCGGGCATCGCGATTGGACATGTGTTCGGCGCGCGCTACAAGAGCCGGGCCGAATTCGTGGGCGGCGCGATCCTGATTCTGATGGGGCTGAAAATCCTGCTCTCCGACCTCGGCGTCCTGCCGTTTTGAGGGAGCGCAGCCCTTGCGATTCTTCCGGCTCGCGGCGGGGAGAAGCTAATTACGGGGCGTGTGCCGGATGGCACACGCCCCGTGTGTGTTCTTTGTGATCTGTCTTTCCCAATCAGCACGTCGCGCCGCCGGTGACGTTCAGACCGAGGATTTCGTTCTTGCGCTCCAAAAGATCGTTCGACAGCAGCTGCCGCTCGACGTTCTCGAAGCCGAGGCGCGCGATGGTGTCGGCGAAGCGCTCGCCGGATTTGCCCTGCTCGCGGAACAGGAGAATCGCCTTTTCGACCGTGTCCAAAAGCTCCGCCTCGCTCGTGAAGAGCTTGCCGAGCATCTGGCCGTGCGCGACCTTCTTGCCCCAGCGGCCGCCGACGTAGATGCGCCAGCCGTAGGCGCCCTCGTCGTTGCAGTGGAACGGGCACTTGCCGATGCAGCGGCCGCAGCCGTTGCAGGCCTCCGGATCGATCGTCAGCTTGCCGGCCTGCAGCTTCGCCGCGCCGATCGGGCAGCCGGCCTCGACGGCACAGGTCTTGCAGCCGTGGCAGGCGTCCGAGTCGAACTGCGGGACGCGCTGGCCGATAATGCCGAGGTCGTTCAGGTTCGGTTTGACGCAGTTGTTCGGGCAGCCGCCGAGCGCGATCTTGAACTTGTGGGGCAGGGAAACCTCGTGGTAGCCGTGGTAGAAGCGCTCGTGGATCGTCTCGGCGAGCGAGTAGGCGTCGTACAGGCCGTACTGGCAGGTGGTGGACTTGCAGCACACGACGGGGCGCACCTTGGAGCCGGTGCCGCCGGTTTCCAGCCCGACCTTGCCGATCTCGGCGCGGAAGTCATCGATCTTCTCAAACGGGATGCCGGAGACCTCGACGGTCAGGCGGGTGGTCATCATCATGTAGCCGTCGCCGTACTTCTGCGCAGCGGCGGAGATGGCGGCGCACTCCTCGGCGGAGATGCGGCCGTTGCGCGTGATGATGCGGCCGTTGAACAGGCCGGTCTTCTTGTGCTGCAGGAAGCCGAGGCCCTTGACGCGCTTGATCTCCTCGGCGGGGATGCCCGCGTCGGCGGTCAGGTCGGGGCCATTGCCCGCGAGCTTGTTGAGGTAGTCCTCCAGCAGCTGCGCGGCCAGCTCGACCGTCGCGGTGCAGCGCGCCTGCTCCGTCCAGCGCTTCTCCTTGAGCGCGGTGCAGTTGATGTCACCGAGCTTCGCGCGGAACGCCTCGACAAGGCCGGCGCACTTTTCAAACGGGCGGTAGGCGTCGTCCTTGCCGTAGAGCCTGCCGATCACCGCGACCGACGCGGCCAGCGCGCCGCAGGTCAGGCCGCAGCCCATGCCGCCGCCGAAGCCGCAGAGCGCTTCGACCTCGGCCGGGTCGCAGGGGATGCCGAGCGTCTCGCAGGCGGCCTGATAGACGGAGACGGCGCAGTTGAGGTTTTTGTCTGCGTAGTTGGCCCGAGCCAAATCTTTCATCATTTTACTTTCCTCCCTTATGTGATTCCGCGCTCAGAGCGCGAAAAAGCGGATGATGTTATAGACATTGATCGCCATGACCAGCACCATGCTGCCCTCAAAGAGCAGCGTGGCGCGCTTTTCGTCGAGGCGGCGGTTGATCCGGCGGCCGACCTCGCTGCCGATGACGCCGCACACGACCATGCCCGCGAGCACCCACCAGACAAACTCCGGCGCAGAGCCCGTGATCAGCGTCTTGCCGAGCGACGCGGCCTGCGAGATCAGGATGATGTACAGGCTGTTCTGCGTGGCCTTTTTCGTCGGCATGGAGAACAGCAAAAACAGCGCCGCGACGTTGAACGGGCCGCCGCCGATCCCCAAAAACGCGCCGAGCAGCCCCAGCCCAAGTCCGACCAACACAATCGGCACGGGATTTTTCAGCTCGAGCGATTTGATCTTTTTCTTGTTTAGCGTATATACAAATGTGACCGCCGTGGCCAGAAGCAGGACGATGGCCTGCACGCCGCCGGCCGTCTCCGGGTCCGGGAGCGCCGACGCGATGGCGGAATACCACGTCTTGCCCAGAATGCCGCCCACGGCCGCGCCCACGCCGAGCAGCGTCGAGGTGCGCAGGTCGATGACGGACTCCTTTTTGAGCAGCGTCTTACCCACGCTCCAGAGCGTCATGCCGAGAACCGTGCAGCCGGAGAGGAAGCCGACCGTGTTCGTCGCAAGCAGGCCGGTGGCGTCCAGCACGGGCTTGATGATGACGCCGCCGCCCATGCCGCAGATCGCGCCGAGGATACATGCGCCGAACGCAACGAGGAAAAAGAGAACCTGCACAAAAATCGCCCCTTTCTTTCATTCTCTCATGGGGGTGCCGAAATTGCAAGCAGAAATTGTTTCTGCTTTAGAAAACGCCGCCCGGCAGGAATCGTCTGCCGGGCGGCGGGGTCTGTGTTCAGAAGTGCAGCGTCTCTTTTTCAGGCTTCAGCTCCTCCTCGCCAAGGCCGTCCTTGGCGAGCATCTGCTCCATGACGGCGATGTCCGTCGTGATGTCCAGCACGTCGTTCGTGAAGAGGCGGTCGAGCTGCTTCTCGTAGCCGTCGGCCAGCTTGTCCAGCATCCCGGAGATGCGCTGCTTCGCGGCGGCGATGTTCTTGCCCTCGATGCCCTGGTTCTCCAGCCGCGCGTAGGTCTCCAGAATTTTCAGCGTCTGCGGCAGGTAGTAGCCGAGGAAGGTTGTGAGCTGCTCGCGCTTTTCCGGCTGTTCTTCCAGACAGCGGAAGATCTTCGCGGTCAGGCTCTCGATGCGGTCGATCTTGCGGCTGATCTCGGGGTCGGCGATCAGGTCGTTCGCGCAGCGGATCTGGCGCAGGATCTTTTCGGACTCCGAAACCGTTTCCGCTGGGGGAGGTGTCTCAGGCTGGGGCGGCGCAGGCGCAGGCTCCGGTTCCGGCTCGATCTGCATCTCCGTGAGCATCAGGCGGCGGTGCTTCATATCGATCCACGCGCCGGGCAGATAGCCGCGGTCGATCATGTCCTGTAAATCGGCAAGGATTTTGTTATAGGGGCGGCCGGTCGCATCTGCGATCGAGTCAATCGGCAAAAAGTCGTTCTCGCCGATGAGCTGGGTGTACTGCTCGTAGCGCAGGCGCTTTTTCTTCTGGCTGCGGCCGAGCACCAGGCTGACAAGGCCGCCCGCCGTCCAGCCCGCCGCCTGCACCAGCTCGTGGGCGTAGGCGAACACATCCTGCGGCAGCCACTCCCACCTGCCGTTGCGGATATCCCAGACCACCTCGCTGCCGGCGAACTGGCACAGGCCAATGATAATCAGGATGATGCCGAGCACGGTCAGCGCCTTGGCAAACCCGCCGGGGCGGCTGGGGTTGGCCTTCTTTTTCCCCGTCTGCTGCACCGCGGACTGTGCGGCGCACTGCGCCTGCTGCTGTACGGCATCCGGCGTCTGCGGGCGCGCGTTGGGATCGAAGCCGGGCGACGCGGCGGCATAGTCGCGCGCCTGCCAGCCGGTGCGGTCGGCGCCGGGGCGCTTTTTGCCGGTTATGCGCTCAAACAGGCTCATGAGGTTCGGCAGCGTGCCTACGGATTTCAGGATAATCAGGATCACGCTGACCGGCCACGCGCCGACGATAAAGCCGCCAATGATGATGAGCCACCAAATACCGTCTGATCTGTCGGATTTCGGCGTTTTTGCCATACTGTTCCCTCTCTTTCACTCGATCAGGGGATAATTTTTGTCGGCTTTAGATAGCGCTCCTGCTCGGAGAAGACGCAGCCGCAGTATTTTTGCATATACAGCCCCAGCTCGCGCGCCCGCTCCTGCCCGGCGCGGAACAGGGGGCGGAAGTCGCGGTAGAGAAATTCGACGCCGAATTCCGCCGCCGCGCGCGATGCGACCTCGCGCATCAGCTCGTGGTTCTGGTAAGGTGAGATGAACAGGCTCGAGGTAAAGCTGTCGAAGCCCTCGCGCGCGGCCGTCTCGGCGGCGCGATAGAGGCGCATCTCGTAGCATTTCACGCACCGGCCCGCAATGTCGTCCGCCACGGCGCGCACGAACGGCCGCAGGCCGTACTCGTCCTGCTCGATCATCGGCAGCGACACCAGCTTCGCGTATTCGCGCACCGTGTTGCGCCGCGCGCGGTACTCGGTGAAGGGGTGGATATTGGGGTTATACCAGAACCCGGTCAACTCGGCGCCCTCGCTTCGCAGCGCGTCAATACACTGGTTCGCGCAGGGGGCGCAGCAGATATGCAAAAGTGTTTTCATCGATCACAGATTCCTTTCTGTGGGGGTACGGGTGGAATGCACCGGAATTTTGCACTGAGCCACCAGTAGAACAGTCCCACGTCCTTGGCTCCCCTTCGCAAAGGGGAGCGAGCCAAGAACGGGGGCTGTTCTATCGAGAGTGCGTCGCGGCGGGCGCACACGCAGGTGCGCCCCTACCCGTTGTTTGGGAGGCCGTGCGGTATACGCACACCCCGTAGGGGGCTTGCCCCCGCCCTACAATGATGCTTCTATCGATGCTATGGTGCAATGATCTACCATCCTCCGCCCTTTCCCCTCAAAGCAGCCGCTCGTAGGCGGTGCGGTATGGGTCGCCCTCGGTGTAGGGGTAGCACACCTCGCCGCAGGGCGTAAAGCGGCATTTCTGCATCAGCCGCTCCATCGGCTGGTTGCCGCGATGGGTGTCGGCGCGGATGGAACGCGCGCCGTTCTTCCGCGCAATGGCGGATGCCGCGCGGATCATCTCCTCGGACAGGCCGGTGCCGTGCCGGTCGCCGCGCACGGCGATGCGGTGGATCACGGCATAGTTGCCCGTCGGGTTCAGCCACGGCAGCTCCGCCGCCTGATAGGCCGGCTCCTCGCCGAAGGTCACGGCCAATACGCCGACAATGGCGCTGCCCTCGAGAAAAACGTGGCACTCGCCGCGTTCCATGTCCCGGGAAAAGCTCGCGGCATTCGGGTAGCCGTGCTGCCACTGGTCGACCGCCTGCGCACGCAGGAACGCCTGCGCCTGCGTGATCACGCCCATGATGGCAGGCAGGTCGGCCAATGTGGCCGGACGATGTTTCCAGAGCATGGGGTGCCTCCTTTTGGATAAAATCTGGATTTTTTATTATACTGGATTTCCCGGGAAATTTCCAGAGGGGCCGGCGCGATTTCCGGAATTTTTATCAATTTTCATATTTTCCCGCCCCATCCGGCGC
>CAZYZQ010000004.1:0-1727 GCA_964652075.1 uncultured Oscillospiraceae bacterium | reverse complement strand
CCGGCGCCCGAAAGCGCTTGCATTCTATCCCCGAATATGCCATGTTATTGTATCATACTTCCCTTGCGGATATCAAGGGAGGCGCGGACAACCTCGCGGTCGCGGAATCCGTCGTCAAACAGGCTGTCGATACGTTCGGCGGCATCCAGGCGCTGGTCAACAACGCGCAGGCGTCCGCCTCCGGCGTGCCGCTGAGCCAGCACACCATTGAGAACTTCGACCTCGCGATCTACTCCGGCCTGTACGCGGCCTTCGCCTATATGAAGGCGTGCTACCCGTACCTCAAGGAGAGCCACGGCTCCGTCATCAACTTCGCCTCCGGCGCGGGCCTGTTCGGCAACGCGGGCCAGTGCTCCTACGCCGCCGCAAAGGAGGGCATCCGCGGCCTGAGCCGCGTGGCCGCGACCGAGTGGGGCCCCGACGGGATCAATGTCAACGTCGTCTGCCCGCTGGCGTGGACGGCGCAGCTCGAGCAGTTCCGCGACGCCTACCCCGAGGCATACGAGAAGAACGTGCATATGCCGCCGATGGGCCACTACGGCGACCCGGAGCTGGAGATCGGCCGCGTGGTGGTGCAGCTTGCCTCGCCCGACTTCAAGTATATGTCCGGCGAAACCCTCACCCTCGAGGGCGGCATGGGTCAGCGTCCGTAATTTTAGTAAACGCACAGCGGCGCAGCCAACTGGCTGCGCCGCTGTGTTTGTTTTCTTTACCCCTTGTTATCGCGCTTCAGGAGGCCTTGTCCGGTTCTTTCTTCTCGCTGGGCAGCATTTCCATCCGCGTTGGGTTTGCCCTCCTATGCGAGCTGCAACAGAGCTCCCGGCGGGGATTGTAGTTGCGGCAGTGCGCTTTTGGTTGATTTTCCGGATTTCAGCCGCCTCCGGTTTTACGTAATTTTGAGTCGAAAATGTCTGATTTTTTGTCATATCTTTCTTTTCTTTCGCACGTATTTGTGAAATTCCTTCCCAGCACAGCAGGACTGAATCGTCCGATTTTCAACCCATCCTGTTATTGTCCAATTCCGAGCAAGTGGACTAGAATAAACTTGTCGAATAACGACATATTCTGACAGGCAAAAGTGAGGATCGGACAATGCTCTATTTGATTATTGCCCTCTGCTGCGGCACGATCGCCCAGATCGCCCTGCGCTTCGGCGATCGTCATACCGAGAACACCACGCCCATCGCCACGGTTGGCTATGCGGTTTCCATGCTACTGGCTTTCTTCTTTATTGCGGACAAAACGCATTGGCGGGAGGCGGCGCTTTCCGGCGCACTGCTGATCGGGCTGGTCGCGGGCGTGTTTTACCTCACAGACATTGTCATTCTTCAGGCGAGTATTCACCGCAGCGGCACAATCCTCTCCGCCACCTTCAACAAACTTGGCGTCCTGTTGCCCACGCTGCTCTCCATCTTCTATTTTAAGGAGCACCCCTCCTGGGTACAGGTTGCCGGTATTGCAATGGCCTTTCTGGCAATTCTGGTCGTCAATCTGAAAAAGGAGAACGGCCATTTCCAGTTCTCATTTCTGCTGATCCTTTTATTGCTGGTGGGCGGCGCCACAAACTTTATGTCCAAGGTGTTTACGGAATTCGGCAATCCGGCCTATTCCGATTACTACGCCTTCTTCCTTTTTGCCGCCGCCACACTCTCAAGTCTCATCCCCACACTGGCGCGGCATCAGCGTCTCGACAAGTATGGCCTGCTCAGCGGCATTATGCTGGGCAT
>CAZYZQ010000003.1:0-35995 GCA_964652075.1 uncultured Oscillospiraceae bacterium | reverse complement strand
CACAGCGCTGCATCTGCTGATCGCTCCCATGCTTGCATGGCCGTTGGCCCGGCCGGATTACCCGCGCAGGCGCTTTTTGACGTCGCTCGCCGTATTTCCGTTGGCGCTGTCGGGTGGTTTTGTGCCGTGGTACCTTGTTTGGGGTCAGGGACTGCATGTTAAGAATACGATTTGGGCGTATGTGCTGCCGAATCTGGTGCTGACCCCGTGGCAGGTACTGCTCTACCGGCAGTATTTTCGCGTGAACATTTCGCAGTCGCTTGTGGAAGCGGCGAAGCTCGACGGCGCGGGGGAGTGGGCGGTCTACTGGAGGCTCGCGCTGCCGCTGGCCGCGCCGGTGCTTGCTACGATCGGCCTGCTGGTTGCATTTTCTTACTACAGCGACTGGGCGAACGGGGTGTTCTTTATTTCCGAAGCGCGCCTGCATAGCTTTCAGATGGCAATGTTCAATTCGTTTCGCTTGGTTTCAATGTCGTATCTCCATACAGAGGTGGCTGAAAAGGGAAAGGCTGTTTGGATTATACCGGACTGCTCGTGGCGCATGGCGCTCTGCCTGCTCGGCTCCCTGCCCTATTTTCTGCTGCTCCCGCTGCTCACCCGCTCGTACACGCGGGTGATCCGGCTGGGGATGGTGAAGACATGAAAGGGGGGACGTGGATGCGGCGATATAAATCAGAGCGGGCGTTCCAGACTGTTGTTATTCTGATTCTGACGGTTTGTGCGCTTGCGGCATTCTTGCCGGTTTTGCTGGTCGTGATTGGCTCGTTCAGTGGGGAAGAAACGCTGGCGGCGCGGGGGTATCGGCTTTGGCCACGAGCCTGGAGTCTGTCTGCCTACCGGTACCTGTTGGGCTTTCAGGGCGGAAAGGTCTGCCGAGCCTATCGCGTCTCCGCGGTGGCTGTGGGAGTCGGGACAGCGCTGCACCTGCTGCTTGCGCCGCTGCTGGCGTGGCCGCTCGCGCGGCGGGATTATCCGCGTCGCCGCGTACTCACGGCGCTGGTGCTGCTCGCGTTGCCGCTTAGCCGCCTTGCCTGTATGCGGGTGATCCGGCTGGGGATGGTGAAAACTTGATCGCTTGCGCGGCGGGGGAATGTGTGGTATGCTGGGAAAAAGGGGGATTCTGGATGAAAAAATTGATCTATGACCCCGCGGTGCAGCAGCCCGCGGTGCGAAAGTCCATTTGCACCGGCGAGCAGACGGCGGGGTTTGTGGAGCTGGCGACGGGCAAGTTCCACGAGCACTGCCTGCTGCGCACGCCGAAGGAGCTGGCCGCCTTCTGCCGCGCCTGCGGCGTCGAGCCGTCCGAGCTGCGCGAGGTATTTTGAAGAGAAAACACCGGCACAGGATTGTTCCTGTGCCGGTGTAACCGTTTTTGTCAGGTTGTGATGACGCCGCGCCGGCTGCCCGGCAAAACCGTCTCACTCGAGCTCTGAAGGACTTGTCGGGTTTTCAATTTTGTCAATGAACTGTGCATTGACCAGACCGTTCATCTTGCCGGGAAAGCTGATGATCAAGCCGGGATTCTGTGTCAGATCACTGGGAATATGGCCGGTCACCTTGCGGAACTGCCGGTTAAACTGCCGGATGGAGCCGAAGCCGCAGGCGTATGCGATGTCCGCAATCCGCTCCCCGCTTGCGCGCCGCAGCAATTGCAGCGCGTGCATAACGCGGACAGCGGTCAGATATTCCGTGAAGGACATGCCGCAGTTGGATTGGAACCAACTGGAGAAGTAGGCACTTGAATATCCTGTTTCCTGCGCAGCCTGGAGAAAGGTGAGCGTGTCAAAATGGGCGTTGATGTTTTCCAGAAGAGAGAGAAAGAGGTCGTTGGCCGGCGGCTCCTTCCCGCGCTCTACCAAAGGCGCGCTGCGGAATATCTCAATCATAAGCTGAAAAAAGCCTGATAGCAGCTCTCCAGATATAGAAATTCGCGCCCGGCATATTCCCGCTTGATTTTTTTGTACAGCGGTTCGATGCGGATGGAGGGAGGCAGCTTGGGGCTTTCCAGCGTGTAGCGATCCAACGGGAAGGAGATTCCGACGCTTTCCACATAGATCAGCGTTGTAACAGAGTCGGGATCCCCGTTCAGGTACCAGATCTTCCCGGGCAGGATGCAGAAGGTGTCCCCGGCAGTGGCCTGAAACACCTCACCCGCAATACTCACAACAGCGTGTCCGTGGTCGATGGAGATGAACTGAACCCCGAGGGTCTGAGAGACTGTCCATTTCAGCCCGCGGAATTGCCCCTCCTTGAAGAAGTCCGGCGTCATGCGGCCCGTGGTTTCACTCATTTCACATCAACTCCCCGTTCTCGTGAACGCTCAAAGCTGCGTACGCCATCTGCCAAAGACAGATGGCGTACGCGGACAATCCTATTATACTGTAGTTTTTGCGCGCGGGCAACCGTGCTCAGGGGTTATTTCTGAAAATTGTCCACAGCGTTCTGGAAAAATGCCACGTAGTCGTCGATTCCGGCCGCGTCCAGCTTCGTCAGGAATTCTTCATACAGCGCATCGGTGTACAGGCCGCTGCGCAGGCGAACCTCATATTCGTTTTTCACACTTGTCAGTGCGGCAATCAGCGTATCGTGGCCGGTCATATCGACGGACATCCCGAGATAGTTGGAGGTGGAGGAGGAGAGATAATCCTCATAAGCTCTGTCGCGATAGTCGGCGCCATTGCCGTCCCACGGGCGGAGCAGGAAGAAGTTGCCGAAGAGGTTCTCAAACAGGACATGATAGGTATTGCCCATGTTCCCGCCTTCCGGGAAGCAGGCCTCGCCCTTGTCGTTCAGGACATAGCTTTCGCCCTCAATGCCGTAGTCCAGAAGGTTCATGATAGCAGGATCCGTATAGATCAGGTTCATGAACTTCACAGCTGCCTCCGGCTCCTGAGAGGTGACCGGAACAAACGCGCCGAGGGAGGTCAGGTTGGAGTTGACGATCATGCCCTGTGCGACCTTGATCGTAATCATCGGGGAGGCGTAGGCGTTGACCAGGCTCTCCTCGTGGCCGAAGGAGGACTTGTTGAACGCGCTGAAGAACAGGTTTTCGTCCACCAACGTCTGCACGCCGATATTGTCGCCCATGCCCGTGTCGGGATAGACATAGCCCACGTTGTACCAGTCGGCAAACATCTGACACATGTCGTAGGCCATCGGCTGGTCGTAGCTGCAGCTCACCTGACCGTCCGACTCATAGATCATGTTCAGCTGGTCGCCGAGATCGTCAAACACCACGCCGTCGTACAGGCCGGAGGGGAGCAGAAATGCGTTGCGCATATCCAGCAGGCCGTTGGCCGAACCGCCGCCGATGCCGTACATGCCGGCCTCCGCAACGACCTTTGCCATCAGCTCCTCGTATTCTTCCCAAGTGGTCATGCTCTGCGCAAACTCCATCATGCCAAGCTCTTCCAGCACATCTGAGCGCATATCGAGGTAGAGGCTGGAGCTGTACGCCCAGAAGTTCGGGACGCCGTAGTTGCGACCCTCGGACTTGTAGGTGGAAAGCGCCTTCTCACCGACCGTCTCCACCAGTTCAGGCGCGTACTGCGGCAGAAGCTCGGTGATGTCATAGCAGGCGCCAATGGAAATGGCGTTCGGGATGGCCATCTCGTTGATCGCAATGGCGTAGTCGACCGTCTCGCCGTTGGCAATTGCCATTTGCAGCTGCGAGCCGTAGGTGCCGATCGGGACCCAAGTGAAATTGACATGCGTGTTGATCTTTGCCTCGGTGATCTCGTTGACGGCTGCTTCGATCCGGGAGATCGTAGTATCGGCACCGGTGTCCAGCGTGTTCCAGTTGATCATCCAGAATTCAATCTCCGCGAGCGTGTCATCCGGTTCCGGGGGTTCTTCTTCGGGGGACGGATCCGCGGGTTCCCCTTCCTCCGGCGCGTTGCTGTCCGGCTCTGCCTCGGGGGCAGGCTCCTCTGCGGAGGGAGCGGGCGCTTCCGGGGAGGGCTCCGTCACAGTTTCGGATTTTTTGCAGGCAGCGAGAAGGAACAGAAGCATCGACGCTGCCAAAATAAGGGCAAGAATTCGTTTCATTGTTTTTACCTCCTGAATTGTTTTTTAGTATTGCAGGATTTCCTGAAAACGGCATGGCTGCCGGTGTTCCTCCTGAATTGGCGCGCCGCCGGACGCCTGACTGCGCTGCGCCATTTCCGCCTGATAGGCTGCGCGCGCGTACGGCAGCGGCTCCTGCGCACGGATTTGCAGATGGACACCCGCGGCAACCCAGCCGAGGCCCATATCCTCCATGGAGAGGTTCGGCAGTTTGGCAAGAGCCTGATCCCAGTCGGTCAGGCGCCGGTCCACGAAACGGCGGAATTTCTCCTGTAGCTGCTGCGAAATGTCCTCCAGACCGCAGCTGTGCACGCGCACACGCCAGACAGCTTCCGACTCCTGTGTGACGTACCAGACGACCGTCTGCCGGATGACCTGCTCCTCCCAGTAGTAGTATTCAGGCTCTGCGGAGGACGGCGCGCGCAGATAGACCGTTTGGGACAGATAGCCGTCTTTTGACAGGGGCGGAACCTGCGCCTGCGTGATAAAGTACCCGCCGTATTGCGACTCCGCGCCTGCAACCTCCTCCGGCACGGCCGGAAAGCGCGGTTGTAATACGTATTCCATATTCCCTCTCCTTTCTCATATCCCGGCCGGAATCATACCCACCGTTTTTTCCATCACACCCAGAGGTTCTGCGCCGCCGTCCCGGATCACATAGAGATCGCCGCATCGCATCGGCGTACAGCCGTCCAGCGTGGCCGCGGGGGCGACGGCGAGCAGCATGCCGCTGCGAAGCGGAAGATCCTCTGAGGGGTCATAGAGGCAAGGCGGCTCCTGAATCGCGTAGAATATGCTGTGCAGGAAGTTTGTGTTGTCCGGCGCGCTGCCGTTGGCGGCAAGACGCGCATTGACCTGCTCCGCAACGGCGCGGAGCGTGGTGCCTGGACGAAGCAGACCGGCAGCATATGTACCGGCGTCTACAGCCACGTCCCAGCAATGCTGCGTCTGCGCCGGAATACAGTTACCTACAATAAAGCTGCGGGAGAGGGAGCCGTACACCCAGCTGTCGCTGATGGCATGTACGGTGATATCAATCCGGTCGCCGCATTGCAGCGGCCTGCCTGGATAGCGCTGCGGTGCCTGCGGCTCCGTACTTCCCGCAGGGCCTGCTGCCAGATCCACCCATGCCGCGCGCCAGCGCGTCATATCTCCGCAGCCGTTTTCATACAGCAGCGTGCGAATCCGGTTCACGCATTCGGTTTCGTACATGCCCCCGTGCAGCAGGGCGGGGATGGCGGCAAAGACGCGCTCAAGCATACTGACCGTGCCGGCGGCCAGCCGCAGCTCCTCCGCGCTGTGGCACATGCGGATCTGTTCAAATGGTTCCGTTACATCCACCAGCGTGCAGTCCGGAAAGCGCTGAGTCAGAAACGTATGCAGCGAAATGTCCAGCTCCGCCGGACGGTATATGCCGATCTGCCGAATACCGCTGCGCACAATGGCCTCCCGGATCGGCGCGCCGGTGAATGCGGCGGGCCGGAGCAGGCCGGGATAATCCCCGGGGGAACAGGGAGCGTCATCTGCGAAGCGGAAAGAATCGGCTGCCGGCATGATATAGCTCTCCCCGTCGGCAATCAGCACGTCGCCGCCGATTGCGACGCCGAGACTGCGCTGCGCGGTCAGCCAGCTGCGCATCATGCCGTCCCGGCTGGGCACCAGCGCCACCGGGAGGCGCAGCTCCCGCAAAACCTGCTTCAGGGCGCTGTGGCGGCGCACGACCTCCTCTTCGCTGATCGTCTGCCACATGTTTTGCACGCGGTCATATTTGATGGCCTGCATCTGCTCGACACCTCCTCATATTACGACGATTTCGTTGGGAATCGTCGTGACGCGCCTGCCGCCCTCCGGTGTGACCAGAAAGGTGTTCGGCAGCATCATAACCAGCGGGGGCCCCTGAAGCTGCACGCCCGGCGGCGACGGCAGCGCCGCGATCGGTTCACACAGCAGATACATGCCATCCAGCAGCGGCAGGGAATTGGTGGTCGGATCGCGGAAATCCGGGGCTTCTGTCCGGGTGTTTCCCATGCCGTGCAGAATATTCCAGGTCTGTAGGGAGATTCCCTCCGTATCCCGGGCGTATGCGGCGGTTTTGGCCTCAAATTCCACCGCGGTTATTCCCGGCCGCAGGATGCCGGCCGCATAATCCTGCGTGCGAATCAGCTTTTCCCAGACCTCCTGCGCCATCGGATGCGGCGTGCCGATATAGAACGGGCGGCCCGTGTCGATAATCATGTTTCCAAAATGGCTGATTTCCAGCATCAGCTGTAATTTCCAGCCCTTCTCAATCCGGCCCAGCGGCGGGAGCAGCCCGTTGTTCATCGGCAGCGGCCTCGGATATGCGCTCCCGTCGTTTTCCAATCCGCTCATCAGGAAGAAGATTGCAATGTCGTCCCTGCCGCAGCCCATATCGTGCGCGATCGCGGACAGTTCGTGGATGATGTCCCGCGGATAGCGCCCCGGCCGGATCAGCGCCTTGGCCGCGTTGTAAAGCGCCGTCTCAGCGGCTGCTGTACAGGACAGAGCCTGCTGCTCCTCCGGGCTGCGCACGGCGCGGATCATGGAGACGGGAACACGCAGGTCGCAGTATTCCAGACCGGGAACCTCCGCTTCCAGCGTGTGTACGAATCCGGCGGGCAGATACTGGCGATTGATGACGCCGAGCCGTTTCTCCGCGCCGAGGGCGTCCCGGATTTCGGCAATATCCAGACCGGATTGGAACCGCACACCGGGAACCAGCGATTCCAGCGGCTTCTGCGCCGCATGCCGCTCCGGGTGGGGTGTATAATCCTGCCTGACGCCGTATGAGTGGCCGTATACCAGCGTGATTTCGCCGGTATCGCGCAGCAGTAAAAACTGACAGGCGACGTCGTTGGCAAGCCACGCGGCGAAGCCCTCCTCGCAGGGGTCGGCAATCAAAAGCAGCGGCACCGCCTGCCTGCGCATACACTGGAGTACGGCGTCGCGGCGCCGTGCATATTCCGCTTTGCTGTAGAACAGAACCTGCTCATAGCGATCTACCATGGGTTTTCCCATAACGTTGTCAAAACGCATAGGCCTATGCCCCTTCCCGTTATCGAATTTGCTGTTGCCCGCTGGCGGCGTAGAGCCGGAACCAGTCGCCCCGGCTGATCTCCACATCCAGCGCCGCAATAGCCGCGTCCAGACGCTCCGGCTGGCGGCTTCCGACGATGGGGAGCGCGCCGGCCGGGTGCTTCAGGATCCAGGCATAGACCAGCGTGCTGACCTGAATGCCGTAATCCGCCGCAATCTCCGCGTAGACAGCCCGTGTTCGTTCGTGCATCGGGCTTGTGCAGGTAAAGAGCGCGCCGCCGGCCAGCGGCGACCAGATCATAGGATGCACATGCTCCATTTGCAAAAGATCCATCATGCCGGAGTTGAAGTGCTCAAAGCAGAAGGGGTTCCATTCAATCTGATTGGTGCGGAGCGTACCGCCTATGGCCTTTTGCAGCGCAGAGAATTTGAACGGGTCGAAGTTCGAGACGCCCGCTTCGCGAATCAGACCCTGACGCTTCAACTCCTGCAGAGCCTCCGCAACCTCCGCATGGCAGATCAGCGGATCCTCCCGATGGATCAGGTACAGGTCGATGTATTCGCAGCCCAGCTTCCGGATGCTCTCTTTGCAGGCGGCGAGGATGTAGGCGTAGCTGGTGTCATAATAGTTGCCGCCCTGCTCGGGCGCCCGGGCACAGATGCCGGTTTTGGAAACAATTTTGTACTGATCCCGCCGGAATGCCCGCAGGGCCTGCCCCAAAAGGGACTCGCAGGCGCCGAGCCCGTAGATATCAGCCACGTCGAAGGTATCGACGCCGCGGCACAAACAGCCATTTATCATGCCGATCAGTGCGCTGTTGGGCATGTTCCAGTCTGTCAGCCGCCAGAAGCCCTGTACAATCCGAGAGAGCCGCAATTCCTGTGAAACTTGAATATATTGCATAATTCCCGCCATCCATTCCGTGGAATTCTGTCTATATTATTGTAGGAAACAGGCGGATGAAGCAAGAACTATCTTTCCGTCTCCCGGGAATGAATGGACATTTATTTCGATCCTGCGGGGGCGATGCGCGGCGGGGAGAAAAGCGGCAGAGCCATTGGCGGCGAAAGCGCATGGGCCCGGACAGCCCGACAGCGTCTTCAAAGCTGCATTCGACGGTGCAAAGGAAGACAGAAACACCGGCACAGGATTGTTCCTGTGCCGGTGTAACTGTTTTTTTCAGGTTGTGATGGCGTCGACATGGCGCTTCCAGCGGCCGGTGCAGTACCAGACGATGGACGGCACCGCGCCGACTGCCCAGCCGATGGGGTTGCCGAAGCACATACCGGTATAGCCCCAGAGCGCGGAGAAGGCCAGCGTGCCGCCGCACTTGAGCAGCAGCTCCGCCCAGCCGGAAATCAGGGGGACAAGCGTATCACCCGCGCCGCGCAGCGTGCCGTTGTAGACCCAGATCAGCGCCAGCGCTGGATAGAAGCAGGCGGTTACGCGCTGGTAGAACTGGCCGTACGAGAGCACGTCGGCAAGGCTCGCATCAGTGTCGCGGACAAAGAGGGCGATCAGGTGGTCGCCAAAGAGCAGGATCAGCGCGGCGGAGACGGCGCTCAACGCCAGCACCAGCACCACAACCTGCCGCGTCGTCTTTTTCACGCGGTCGAACAGGCGTGCGCCCAGATTCTGCCCCACGAAGACGGAATAGGAATTTGCGATGGACGAGAAGATCAGCGTCGCAAATTGCTGGATGCGCAGCACCGCCGCTGAGGCCGCGACCGCCGCCGTGCCGTAGCCGTTCAGGACGGCGGAGACGACCATCTCGCCTGCGTTTGTAAAGATGCCCTGTACACTGATGACCAGTCCCATCCGTGCCGTGATGAAGAGGTTGTGCCAGTCCGGCAGCAGATCGGCGCGCGCAATCCGAAAGATCGGATATTTTTTGACCATGTAGACCATGCACGCCACGCAGGAGAGCAGCTGCGAGATCACCGTTGCAATCGCGACGCCTGCCACGCCCCAGCCGAACACGGCGACAAAAAGCAGATCCAACACAATATTCAGCACCGATGCGCAGATCAGGAAATACAGCGGCGTCCGGCTGTCGCCCACGCCGCGCAGCACCGCCGCCGTGCCGTTGTAGGCGATCTGCCCGATGGCGAAGCCAACGCAGATGCGCGTGTAGAGCACGGCGCCGTCCAGTATGTCGGCCGGAGTGCTGAGCAGCCGCAGGAGCGGCCGCGCACCGAAGATACCCGCCAGAGAGAGCAGAACAGACAGCGCCAGCGTGATGTAGATGGCGGAGGCCAGCGTGGCGCGCACCTTGTCCTCTCGCTTTGCGCCGAAGTTCTGGCTGATTACAACGGAGTAGGCGGTGGACATGCTGACAGCGAAATTCAAAAGAAACGCCGTTGTACTGTGACTTGCGCCGACGGCCGCGAGCGCGCCCGCGCCCAGCACGTTGCCGACAATCAGAGAGTCCACAACCTGATACAGCGCCTGAAACAGATTCCCGATCATCACCGGAATGCAGAAGCGGAGAATGGCGCGCATCGCGCTGCCCCGCGTCAGATCCAGTCCGGTTTCCATAGCGAAACCTCCATTTCATAGCTTCCTTCCTATAAGGATAGCATGAAATGAAGCCAACCGCAAGTCAGAAGTGGAAAATTATTCTCAGTTTTATGCCAGTGTTTTCGAGAACGTGATCTCCTCCGGGAAGGTCAGCGCATCCAGAATGGAGGTGATTTCGCGCTCCATGGACTGATAGCGCGCGGCGGCTTCGTTGGAGAACTGCACGTCGGTAGGATAGAGCGCAAGCAGATAGCTGAAATACTGCCCATCCTGCGTCAGTGTGCCGAGCAGGTCATAGGAGGGGTATTCCTCATAGGAAAAGCCCTCCGGCAGCACCATGAGCGTAAACAGGTGGCCGCCGAAGCCCGCCTCGTGACTCGTTTTTTCGTAGAAGGAGACGCTGTAGGTCGTGTCTGTTTCGTAAAAATCCCAGACGGCTTTGTCTGCCCAGTCCGCGGGCAGGTGGACGATGAAATCGCCCTGCATCAGGTCACCGCGCCCGGATGTGTACGTCGGGCGGATATCGATGGTCGCCGGCTCTGACGTGGAAGCACCGCCGGCCAGACCGAGTAGCTGCGCGATCAGCATCAAAAATGCGAGCAGCTTCTGGATAAAAGACGGCATTGCCATAAAAATCCCTCCTTTTTTCCAGTATACCATATGTCCCTCCCTGTGAAAAGGTGTAAATGCGGACTTTCTTTTTTTTCCATCCCGTGGTATGATATACGCAGAAACATGTTATTGGGAAGGAAATCAGTATGGACTACGAAAAGCTTGCAGAACTTCTGTTGCCGCAGGCCAGCGACGATCTGGCGCAATTTGAAACGCAGTTCCCGCCCCGCAATCTGCCGGAGGGCGCGCAGGTCACACGTCTGGCCCCCAGCCCGACGGGCTTCATCCACCTCGGCAACCTCTACAGCGCGCTGACGAACGAACGGATTGCCCACCAGTCCGGCGGCGTGTTCTTCCTGCGCATTGAGGACACCGATCTCAAGCGCACCGTCGAGGGCGCGGTGGAGACGGTCATCAAGACCCTGCGCTATTTTGACATCAACTTCGACGAGGGCGCGACACTGGACGGCGAGACCGGCGGCTACGGCCCGTATTACCAGCGTCAGCGCGCCGGGATCTATCAGGCGTTTGTCAAGGATCTGATCCGCCGCGGGCTGGCCTATCCGTGCTTCTGCACGGAGGACGAGCTGACCGCGATCCGGCAGCAGCAGGAGGCGGAGAAGGCCACGCCCGGCTACTACGGCAAGTGGGCGCGCTGCCGTGACCTGACATTGGAACAGGTGCAGGCGCATCTGGCGGTGGGCGACCCGTTCGTCATCCGCCTGCGCTCGCAGGGGACGCCGGAGGGGACGATCAAGTTCCACGACAGCATCAAGGGCGAGATCACGATGCCGGAGAATGTGCAGGATGTCGTTATCCTCAAATCCGACGGCATTCCGACGTATCATTTTGCGCACGCGATCGACGACCACTTCATGCGCACGACGCTCGTGGTGCGCGGCGAGGAGTGGCTCTCGTCCGTGCCGATCCACTGGGAGCTGTTCCACGTGCTGGGCTTCCGGATGCCGAAATATGCCCACACCGCGCAGCTCATGAAGCTGGACGGCGGCAACAAGCGCAAGCTCTCCAAGCGCAAGGACCCGGAGCTGTCGCTGGACTTCTACCGCCGCGACGGCTATCATCCGAAGTGCGTGCGCGTGTATCTTCTGACGCTCCTCAACTCGAACTTTGAGGAGTGGTATGACAAGCATCCCGATGCCCCGATTGAGGAGTTCCCGTTCCGGCTGTCCAAGATGAGCCAGTCCGGCGCGCTCTTTGACCTCGACAAGCTGCACTCCATCTGTAAAAATGAGCTTGCCAAGCTGAGCCTTGACGAGATGAAGGCGTTTTTGCGCGACTGGGCCGAAGAATACCGCCCCGACCTTGCGCAGCTCTATTTTGCCGACGAGGCAAAGCTCGACAAAATCCTCACCCTGTGTATGGGCATCGGCGCGAAGCGCCGCCGCAAGGACTTCGTGCTGGCCAGCCAGATTATGGACTCGCTGCACTTCTTCTTCGACGAGACGTTCCGCCCGGCGGAGACGTATCCGATGGATTCCGAGACGGTGCGCGAGATCCTGCGCCGCTTTTTGGAGACTTACGACCCGGCGGATGACGCGACGATGTGGTTCGACAAGGTGAAGGCGATTGGGCAGGCGTTCGGCTTCACACCGGACATGAAGGCATACAAGGCGAATCCGGACGCCTATCGCGGCAGCGTCGCACATGTGGCGGGCGTGCTGCGCGTGGCGGTGACCGGCGCGGAGGTCTCGCCGGATCTGTGGACTGTGATGCAGATCCTTGGGCCGGACGTGGCGCGCGCCCGCGTGCAGGCCGCCATCGACCGGCTCTGATACAAGCCCATTTCCGCTTCCTTGCGGAAAAAGTGCAGTGGAAACCCGGTGCTGCCTCCTGTATAATAAAGTCAAAGCTCGGGAACAACCCGAAATGATGGAAAGGATGTTGCAACATGGAAAACCGTGAAGAAATTCTGCAGTGCATGATCGACCGCCTGGCGGGCCTTCTGGCCATTGACGCCGCCAGCATGAACGCTGATACGAAGTTTGCCGACCTCGGCATGAAGTCCGTCACCTACTCCCAGCTGACCGGTACGCTGGAGAACGAGTGCGACGTGGAGGTCCCGTTCATGGACTTCCGCCGCAAGGCGACGCTCGGCGAGGCTGCCGACTATGTGGTTTCGCTGATCGAGGGCTAAGTACCAAAACCGGGACGGGCGGCGCCCGTCCCGGATATTTTTTTGCAGAGGTGACAAACCATGCCGCAGATCATCGGCGTCGGCTGCGACCTGCTTGCCCGCAGCCGCCTTGCAGGGCTTTCTCTGGACGATCCCTTCTTTTCCGCCTGCTTCACCGCGCGCGAGCAGGCGCAGATCACTGCGCGCAGCGACCCAATGGCGCACTATGCCAGCCACTTTGCGGGCAAGGAGGCCGTCATGAAGGCGTTGCACGCCGACCCGAATCGCCTGCGCTGGCGTGAGATTGAGATTTTGAATGACGCGCAGGGCGCGCCAGCTGTGACGCTTTCCGGCAGTGCGCAGGAGGCTGCCGCGCAGTGGGGCGTTGCGGAGGTACAGCTCAGCCTGAGCTGGGAGCGCGACTATGCGCTGGCCTTTGCCGTTGCCGTGGGCTAATCGCCGGACATGTGCCCGGCGATTTTTCTTCCCATTTTCCACTGAACGTGCTATGATAGGGGAAACTGCTTCGCGGGAGAGAGAACATGACCTTTGATGAACTCGTTTCCACCTATCACATGACGCTCAATGCCCAGCAGGCCGCCGCCGTGCAGCAGACGGAGGGGCCGGTTTTGCTGCTCGCCGTGCCCGGCAGCGGAAAGACAACGGTCATTGTGGCGCGGCTGGGGTATCTTCTGCTGTGCCGCGGCGTCGCGCCGCGCAATGTCCTGACGGTGACCTATACGCGCGCCGCCACAGCCGATATGCGCGGCCGGTTTGCGTCCGTGTTCGGCAAGGAGCTGGCGGCGCAGCTCGAATTTCGCACGATCAACGGCGTCTGCGCCCGGATTATCCAGCGCTACGCCCAGCGCTACGGCCGCGCGCCGTTCCAGCTGCTGCCGGAGCGCGAGACGGCGCGCATCATCCGGGAGCTGTTCCGGCAGCTGCGCAGCGAATTCCCCTCAGACGGCAATGTGCGCGAGATTGCGACAAAAATGACATATTGCAAGAACCAGATGCTCTCGCGCGCGGAGATTGCGGGGCAGGAACTGGACTGCGTCGATTTCCCGCGCCTGTACGACGGCTACCAGCAGGCGCTGCGCCAGATGCGCGCGATGGACTACGATGACCAGATGGTCTATACGCTTCGGATCCTGCGCACTTGCCCAGATATTTTGCAGGAGCTGCAAGGGACGTACCGCTATCTACAGGTGGATGAGGCACAGGACACCTCGAAAATCCAGCATGTCCTGCTGAACCTGCTCGCCGCCGGGAGTGGGAACCTGTTTCTCGTCGGCGACGAGGATCAGAGCATCTACGGCTTCCGCGCCGCCTATCCGCAGGCGCTGCTGCAATTCGAGCGCGACCATCCCGGCGCGCAGGTGCTGTACATGGAGGAGAACTACCGCTCGAGCGGCGAGATCGTCCGCCATGCGGACGCGCTGATCGCCCGGAACCGCAGCCGACACCAGAAGACCATGCGCACCTCCCGCCCGGACGGCGAGAAGCTCCGCCACACGAAGCTGCCGGATCTGCGGATGCAGCCGGACTATCTCTGTACGCTGGCGGCGGACGGCGTGCAGACCGCGATTTTGTACCGGAACAACGACAGTGCCGTCCCCGTGATCGACGCGCTGACACGGCGCGGGATTCCGTACCGCTGCCGCGAGACGGACAGCCTCTTTTTTTCGCATTTTATTGTCCGCGACCTGACGGACATTCTGCGCTTTGCCTTCGACCCGTGCGACGCGGCGCTGTTCTCCAACATCTACTACAAGCTGGGCTGCGGCATCCGCAAGGAGGCGGCACAGCGCGCACTCGAGCTGCACGCCGGTGCGCCCAATCTCCCGCTTTTGACGCAGCTCGTGCAGAGCGGGATGCTGGAACGGTGGAGCGTGACGAAGGTGCAGGCCGCGCAGCAGTATCTGGCGCGGATGCCGGGGCTCCAGACGGAGGTCGCGCTGCACCGCATCCTGCGCGGCCTCGGCTACGGCGACTATCTGAAGACCCGCACAACGGATGAGAGCAAGGTCAATATTCTGCTCTCCCTCGCCAGCCAGACGCCGGAGCCTGCCAGATTTCTGGAGCGGCTTGCCGAGCTGGAGCAGCGTGTGCGCGCGGGCGGGGAGGCGGGCGCAAGCCTGATCCTCTCGACGATCCACGCGAGCAAGGGACTGGAATACGACCGCGTCGTGCTGATCGACGCGGTGGAGGGGCAGTTCCCACCGCTGCCGGACGGCGCGGGATTGCGCGAGGAGGATCGCGATCTGCTGGAGGAGGAGCGGCGGCTGTTCTATGTCGCCGTGACGCGTGCGCGGCAGGTGCTGGAGGTGGTCTCCTGCGAGAGCGCGTTCGGCGTGCCCGGCAGCGCGCCCAGCCGGTTTATTGCGCAGCTGCTGCCGGAGGAGTGCGGGGAGCAGCCCGAAAAGCCGGAGCTGCCCCGCCCCGCGGCAGCCCGGGCGCGCGAGTATTCCGTGCTGGTGGGGCGCGAACGCTCAACCGGCTCGACGGCGGCGTTCCAGCCCGGCTGCACGGTGATCCACAAGCTCTTCGGCCCGGCGCATCTGACGGTGCGAAACGGCGACCTTGTGACGCTCCACTTCCCGGACGGCCAGAGCCGCCGCCTCGTCCTCTCCGCCTGCCTGCAAAACGGCCTGCTGCGGCTTGCCGGAGAGCGGGAAGCAATCTAAAAAAGGAACCCCTTGGCGTGAGCAAACACACGCCAAGGGGTTTTATGCATAGACGGCACAATCGGCATCAATCGTCCTGAAAGAGCTTATATGTGGGGATTTCCAGCGCGTCGGAAATTGCGAAGAGCGTGCGCAGGGAGACGCCGCGGATTCTGTTGCCGTTGTTTGCCTCAATCTGGCTGATGAAAGACCAGCTCATGCCGATCAGATCGGCCAACTGCTCCTGCGTATAGCCGCGCCTTTTCCGATAATATGCAATTTTCAGCCCAAGAAGCTGGTAACGTTCCCGGTAATCCTCCATATGCAAACACCTCTTTGCATATAGAATACCTTAGCTCACACTGCATTATTATAGGCTGTTATACATAATTTATTTACTTTTGTACAAGGAACGGGCTATAATAAGAAAAAACGACGGAGGAAAAACAATGAAAGTTGCTGTGATTGGTTCCAGAAGCCGGACGGTTGAAAATCTCGGCCTGTATCTTCCACCGGATACAACAGAGATTGTCTCAGGCGGCGCGGCGGGTATTGATCAGTGCGCAAGGGCATACGCATTGGCGCATGAAATAAAGCTGGTGGAATTCCGTCCGGACTATGCAAAATACGGCCGGGCAGCACCGATTCGGCAAAATGACGAGATTATTGCCTATGCGGATCTGGTTTTGGCGTTCTGGGATGGCGTTTCCAAGGGAACAGACTATGTGATTCAACAATGCCGGAAACAGAATAAGAAAGTCCTTGTACATCTGCTTGCCGATGGAGCAAAATGAAAACCTTCTTGAAAGAGGGATGGACTGAGAAAGGTAGCAAAATATTTACGTTGATTTTTGTCTACTATTTACCTTGCGATTATGCCTGTAATATGGTAAAATAAACTGAAAGCAAGGAGGCGGAATATATGAAGCACAAAAAAGGATTTTTCCTTTCCATGGGCGTGATAGTGGCGCTGCTTCTTGCTGTTGCCGGATTCCGTTTCTCGCGGCGCGAAGCGCCGACGGAGCGGGTTCCACAGCCACCTGAAACGTTGGATGTACCCGGGCAGACCGCCTCGTACTCCGACTGGTCCACAACCGTTCTGTAACGCTACCGGCATCCTCGCGTATGGATCCGGCATCTGAGCGATACCTCCGGGATCCTTGCAACAGGCGATTATATTCTTTTCCTTACTCTCGGCGTGGAGACGCTGTGCCCGGAAGCGGCTCCCACGGAAGGCTCCTACGAGGATTTTAACCTGAAAATTGCACAATTTGAACCCGTCGACCTGACTGACGGTAATATCTACCAGATCTATACCCTGAAAGCCGTTCGGCCAATCTATGGCTGTGCGGAAGACGAACTTGTTACGGCGTACGGAGGAGATCTGGAAATCGGAAAAACTTATATTCTGTTTTTGATTACACTGCCACATCCCATAGAGGATTGCGACTATGCGGTTCGGGATCCTGCGTTTTTGGTGGAGGACGATCGGTTTATACGGTCAGCTCGAATTTCGAGGCGCAGTCCTTTGCGCTGGAGGATTTCCTTGCCGACATCGATGACGCAATCACCGTCCGGCAGAACGGCATCCCGGAGGAGGACCGAAATAATCCGGGAAAGCTGATCATAGAATAATATCAGAGAAAGCGCCCCGGGGCAGCTCCATGCTCCCCGGGGCGCCTGTTTATGTTGTGGAAGCCTGCGCGCGCTCTAACTTGCGCATGCGCCAGAAGTAGATGGCCATGAGCGGGACGGTGCAGAAGATCCATGCGAGAGGGGAGGCGATGCTGATCGAGGTGAAGCCGATCACGCCGGACAGGCCGACGGGGACGACAATGCGCACCAGCAGCTCCATGCCCGCGCCGACCATCGTCGAGGTTGCGTCGCCGAGGCCCTGCAGGGAGTTGCGATAGACGAACAGCGCCGCCAGCACGAAATAGAACGCCATCGACCAGATGAGCGCGTTTTTCGCGTAGTGGACGACCTCGGGCGGGGGATTGCTGACAAACAGGCTGATGACAGGGTCGAGCAGCAGCAAGATTGCGCAAGCCAGCACGACGGCCAGCCCCATGTTGAGCAGAAGCGTCTTGCGCACGCCCTCGCGGATGCGCGCGTACAGGTGCGCGCCGCGGTTCTGCCCGACAAAGGTGGACAGCGCGGTGGCCAGCGTGATGAGCGGGTTCATGCACAGGCTGTTTGTGCGGTTGTAGACCGTGTAGCCCGCGACGGCGTTCGAGCCGAAGCCGTTGAGGACGGTTTGCAGCACCACGCCGCCGATGGAGGTGATGGTGAATTGCAGCCCTGCCGGGACGCCGAGCCGGATATGCTGCCACAAAAACGCTGGCTGCACGCGCAGATCGGCGCGATGGATGTGCATCTGCGGCATCCTGCGCGCAATGTAGGCAAGGCACGCAAGGCCGGAGATGAGCTGCGCGCCGACGGTTGCCAGCGCCGCGCCCGCCACGCCCATGTCGAAGAACAGGATGAGGGCGAGGTCGCCCACGATGTTCAGAATGGAGGACAGGATCAGGAAATACAGCGGGGTCCGGCTGTCGCCGAGCGCGCGCATGGCGGCGGCGAGCATATTGTACAGCAGTGTCGCGCCGAGGCCGCCGTAGAAGATGGAGAGATAGGTCGCCGCGTCGTCCAGCACGTTGTCCGGCGTGTTCATGAGATGCAGCATCGGCCGCGCGAGCGGGACGAAGACGCCGGTCAGCAGCACCGCCAGCACGGCTGCAATCACGCCGTTCGCGGCGATGGAGCGGCGCACGCCGTCCCAGTCCTGCGCGCCGACGTGCTGGGAGGTGTAGATTGAGCAGCCCATCGTCATGCCGAGGCAGAAGCCCTGCACCATCCAGCCGACGGAACCGGCCACGCCGACGGCGGCCAGTGCGTCCGTGCCGAGCAGCTGGCCGACGATGATCGTGTCAACCAGGTTATACAGCTCCTGAAACAGGTTGCCGATCAGCACCGGGACGGTAAAGATCAGAATCTGCCGCAGCGGCGAACCCTTTGTCAAATCTTGCATCTGTTCCCCTCCACTATTTCTTCGCCTGCCACTTGGCGAGCGCCTCGGCCAGCGCCGAGTTGCCGCCGGTTGTGGCCGCTTCCTGCTTTTGGAGATAGCGGCGAACGTCGGCCTTGCCCGCGCCCGCCTTCTGCCGGCGCTCCTTGAAATCCTTGAGCTTTTCCCGATAGCCGCATACGCAGGCGAAGGTCTGGTTCTCGCCCTCGCCGCGCAGCTCCATCTTTTTATGACAGTTGGGGCAGCGCGCGTTTGTCGTCTGCGTCACGCTGCGGCGGTAGCCGCATTCGCGGTCGGGGCAGACGAGCATCTGCCCGCGCTTGCCGTTGACAAGCAGCAAATTTTTGCCGCACTCCGGGCACGGCTTTCGTGTCTGATTCTCGTGGACGTACTTCGCGTCGCTGGCTTTGACGGCCTGCACCAGATCGGTTGCATAGCGCCGCATCTCGCCGACGAAGGCGCGGTCCTGCTCCTGCCCGGCGGCGATGGCGGACAGGCGCTGCTCCCAGCGCGCCGTCAGCTCCGGCGTGCGCAGCTCCTCCGGCACAAGGCCGATCAGCTGGATGCCCTTGGCCGTGGGCACCAGCTCCTTGCCGCGTCGCTCCACATAAAATGTGGACAGCAGCTTTTCAATGATATCCGCGCGCGTCGCGGGCGTGCCGAGGCCGCTGGCCGCGTCCAGAATTTTGCGCATCGAGCGGTCCTTGACCGGCGGGTGCTCCATGGCGGACAGCAGCGTCGCCTCGGTATAGCGGGCGGGCGGCTTCGTCTTGCCGGTTGTGACGTGTACCTCGCGCACCGGCAGCGAGTCGCCCTGATGCAGCTCCGGCAGGCCGGCCTGCTCGTCCTCTTTGGCTTCCTCATCCTGTGCGTAGGACTGGTCATAGGCGGCCTTCCAGCCCTGCGTGATCATCCTTCGGCCGGAGGCCGTGAAGGTCTCGCCGCCGCAGGAGATCGTCAGCTTCAGCTCGTCGTACTCCGCCGGGGGCAGGAGCACCACCAGGAACCGGCGCACCACAAGGTCATAAATATTCTGCTCCGGCCCGGACAGATCCCAGAAGGCGACCTGCTGTTCGGTTGGGATGATCGCGTGGTGATCCGTCACCTTGGCGTTGTCGACCAGATACTTCGTTTGCAGCGGCCGCTCACGCATGATCTGCTGGGACAGCGCCTTGTAGCTGCCCGTCATCACGGCGCGCAGCCTGTCCGGCAGCGTCGGCACGACGTCGTCGGAGATATAGCGCGAGTCGGTGCGCGGGTAGGTGAGCGCCTTGTGGCGCTCGTAGAGCGACTGCATGAGGTTCAGCGTCTCCTTGGCGGAGTAGGCATATTTCTTGTTCGCGTCGCGCTGCAGCTCCGTCAGGTCGTAGGCCGCGGGCGGCGGCGTCAGCTTGCGCGTACGCTTCAGATCGACGATTTTGGCGGGTTTCCCGGCCAGCTTAGCTGCGAGCGCGCCGGCCGCGTCTTTCGAGAAGGTGCGCGTCTGCCCGTCGCCGCCGTGCCAGATGGCGTGGAAGCCCTCCAGCTCGAGCCGGATGCCGTAGTAGTCCTTCGGCTGGAAGCTGCGGATTTCCTGCTCCAGATCGGTGATCAGCGCGAGCGTCGGCGTCTGCACGCGCCCGGCGGAGAGCTGCGCGCCGAAGCGGCAGGTCAGCGCCCGCGTGACATTCAGGCCGACCAGCCAGTCTGCCTCGCTGCGCGCCTGCGCGGAGAGGAAGAGGTTGTCAAACTCCTTCGCCGGGCGAAGATTTGCAAAGCCGTCGCGGATGGCCTTGTCGGTCTGCGACGAGATCCATAGCCGCTGCGTGGGCTTTTTCCACCCGGCCTTCATCATGATCCAGCGCGCGACCAGCTCGCCCTCGCGTCCGGCGTCGGTCGCGATGACCAGCTGATCCATATCGCCGCGCTGCATGAGCCGCTGCACCGTCTGAAACTGGTGCCGCGACTCCGGAATGACGACGAGCTTCATCTTCTCTGGGAGCATCGGCAGCTCGGCCATGTCCCACTTTTCCCACTTTTTCTCATAGACGTCCGGATCGGCCAGCGTGACCAGATGCCCCAGCGCCCAGGTCACGACGTACCTCGCGCCCTCCAGATAGCCATTGCCGCCCTGCGGGCAGCCCAGAACCCGTGCAATTTCGCGTCCGACGGACGGCTTTTCCGCCAAAACAAGCGTTTTGCCCATGTTTGTCCTCCAATCAAATTCAGAAAATATGCCCGGTTTGCCGGTCCAGCAGACCGTAGAGGTCTGTCCGGCGCGCGCTTTGGATCGGCAGCTGCCGCCGGATCTCAGGAACGCGGGCGAGATGCAGCTCCACAAGCTGCATCCCGGCCTCCGCGCCCGCGCGGCAGAGCACCGTGCCCCACGGATCGACGGCGATGGAGTTGCCGTAGCTGACGTATTCAAACGTCTCGTCCCGGGCAGGGGCGACGCCGAGCGTGAAGACCTGATTATCCACCGCGCGCTGCCGGAACAGCAGCTCCCAGTGTGCCGGGCCGGTCGTCATATTGAACGCGCCGGGGACGATCAGCGCCTGCGCGCCGCGCTGCGCCATGAGCGCGGACAGCTCCTGAAAACGGAAATCAAAGCAGATACACAGCCCGAACCGGCCGAATGCCGTGTCGAACACCGTGGCCGCGTCGCCGGGGCTGAGCGTGTCCGATTCCCGGAAGCGCTGCCCGCCGTCGACGTCGATGTCAAACAGATGGATTTTCCGGTGGCGCGCAATTTCCCGGCCCGCCGGGTCGTAGACATAGGCGGTGTTGTACACCCGGTCGCCGTCCAGCTCCGGCAGGGAACCGGCAACAAGATACACCCCGGCGTCCTTTGCCGCGCGGGCCATCGCCTGCTGCGCCGGGCCGCCGTGTGGCTCGCCGTAGGCGCGGAAGAAACGGTTGGCATAGGGGCAGCAGAACATCTCCGGCAGGACGGCCAGCTGCGCGCCGGCCTCGCCTGCGCGCAGGACAGCCTGTGTGGCCTGTGCGATATTTCCTGCTCTGTCCGCCGTAACCGGCAGCTGCAACAGTGCTGCTTTCATACGTTTCACGCTCCAAATCCGGCCCGCGGGCCGTTCTTCTCTGATTGTAGCACAAAAAAAGGCAAAACAAAAGCCCGTTGTCACATCTTCGTAACAACGGGCTTTTACTGATCGTTTGGACTACGCACCTGTATCTATCCTTTCATTTGTTGTTGTTTTTCTGTCGGCTAAACCGGTTCAACTTTACATTTCTGCTGGCCTGTACCTCGATTCTTCGGAATTTTGATTACCAGATCGGTGTCGTATCCTCCGCTTTCATTGTAATGAAGTCCTTCCGTATGATCTATCTGAAGTTCTTTATCCAGAACATTGGCGGGTCATTGAAGTTTTGCGCTCGTCACGATTTATGGGGTTTCGCGAATCTCCTGAATCATTGGAATCAAATCCCTTCATCCTCGGCTTTGCTGGGGAGATGTAGGTCATACATTGGAATCAAATCCCTTCCAGAGATATTGTATTCTGTTGTCAGGTGACGTCTGCAACTTCCATTGGAATCAAATCCTTTTCGCTGTTCTTAGAGATATCATTCAGATTGCTCTGAGACTATTTGGACTAGTACATTGGATTCTGGCTCCTATCCGTGGTTTACGTTTTTACAGGTCTTCCGATTTCCATCGTTTCCGCAGGATTTCGTGCTGTTCTAAATCACTGGATTCTGGCTCCTGTCCGTGAAGTTGAAGGGTTTCAGGTCTTCCGATCTCCATCGTTTCCGTAGGATCTCGTGCTTGTTCAGATCACCGGATTCTAGCTCCTGTCGTGTTAGGTTTTTGCGGGGGTGTCTTCCAAGCTCCACCGTTTCCGCAGGAACTTGTGCTGTCTTACTTCACTGGCCTGTACCTCCTGTTTTTTTAAGAGTTTCTTTTGTTTTTGTCTCTTGTTCTTTGTGTCTATAATATACACCAGGGAAGGCACTTTGTAAATAGTAATCGTGCACAAACAACAAAAAAAGTTTCGTGCAGTTTACCGCTGGACGGGGCTTGACAGAAGGTGTATAATGAAAATGTCGGCGGGCTTTTATACCCGCAGCCGGACGGATGCGGCGCTGCCGTATCCGCTTTTTTTATGCCGGGAGGGACGTATGAATTACACCTATCTGCTCCGCTGCGGCGATGGGAGCCTCTACTGCGGCTGGACGAACAATCTGCAAAACCGCCTGCGTGCACACCAGACCGGCAATGGCGCGAAATATACGCGCGCGCATCAGCCCGTTGAGCTGGTCTATTACGAGACGTTCGACACAAAGGAGGCGGCGATGCGCCGCGAGGCGGCCATCAAGCGGCTGACGCGCCGCGAAAAACTGCAACTAATTGAGGAGAATCCATATGAACCTGCTCTTTGACCTGGACGGCACGTTGACAGACCCGCAGGAGGGCATCACGAAATCCGTCGCACACGCCCTGCGCTACTATGGCATTGAAGTGCCGGACCGCAGTGTGCTCAACCCCTTTATCGGGCCGCCGCTGGCGGAGTCCTTTTGCCGGTTTTACGGCTTTTCGGAGCCGCAGGCGGTCGAAGCGGTCGAGCACTACCGGGAATATTTTTCCGTGAAGGGCCTGTATGAAAACAGGGTCTATCCCGGCATCCCCGAGACGCTGCGCGCGCTGCAATCGCGCGGGCATCGGCTCTTTGTCGCGACGAGCAAGCCCACGGTATTTTCGGAGCAGATTCTGACGCATTTTGGGCTGCGGCCGTATTTTCTTTACGTCGCGGGCAGCGAGCTGGATGGCCGCCGCGTCCACAAGGCCGACGTCATCCGCCACTGCATGGCTGAAAACGGCCTGAAAGACGCCGTGATGATCGGCGACCGCTGCTATGATATCGAGGGCGCGGCGCAGTGCGGCCTTGCCGCCGTCGGCGTGACCTACGGCTACGGCAGCGAAGCGGAACTGCGCGCAGCGGGCGCGGCGCATCTTGTGGCCAGACCGGAGGAGCTGCTATCCCTGTTCTGAACACAGGCAGGGCTTGCATTTTTTGACGAAACCCGATATGATGAGAGAACAGAAAGGAGCGGATGCCGGAATGCTGCAATTTGACCGCTATGAAAAGCCTGCCACACCGGAGCAGGCGCTGGAGCTTGCCAAAAAGCGCGGGACTGTCCTGCTGGGCGGCGGCGGGTGGCTGCGGCTGGGGACGCGGAAGGTGCCCTGCGCCGTTGATCTGTCCGCCTGCGTTGGCCATGAGATTGAGGAGACGGAGACGTCCTTCCGGATCGGCGCGATGACGACGCTGCGTGCGTTTGAGACGAACGCCGCGCTGAACGCGGCCTTTGGCGGCGCGATGCGCGACTGTGTGTGCGGGATTGTGGGCGTCCAGTTCCGCAATCTGGCCACGGTGGGCGGCAGTATCTGGGGGCGCTTCGGCTTTTCGGATATCTGGACGCTGCTGCTTGCGCTCGATGCGCGCGCGGTGCTGTGTGCGCGCGGAGAGATGCCGCTTACGCAATTTGCCGCGCTGCCGCGCGCGGAGAAGGACGTGCTGCTGGCTGTGGAGATCCCCAAGCCGGCCGTTCCGGTTGCCATCCGCGCGGAGCGTACAACAGCGTCGGATCTGCCGCTTTTGACCTGCGCGGTGGCGAAGCTGCCGGACGGCACTGCCCGCGTGGCGGTGGGCGCGCGCCCGGTGCTGGCCAAGGCGCAGATTCTGCCGTGGGATTCTTCGCTGCCGGATCGGGCGGCGGAGGCGTTCTCCTTCGGCTCGAACAGCCGCGCGAGCGGCGCATATCGAAAGATTCTCTGCCGCGCGCTGGTGCGGCGCTGCATGGAGGCGTTGGCATGAAGATCACATGGACGTTAAACGGCGCGCGGCGTCAGGATGAGGTCGCGCCGGATCTGCCGCTGCTGCGGCTGCTGCGCAGTGTGGGCTGCAAGAGCGTCAAATGCGGCTGCGAGACAACGAACTGCGGGCTGTGTACCGTACTCATGAACGACAAGCCCGTTCTGTCCTGCGCCGTTCCCGCAGCGCGGGCGGACGGCGCTGCCATCTGGACGCTTGAGGGCTTGCAGGACGAGGCCGCGGCCTTCGGCGCATTCCTGGCCGACGAGGGCGGCGAGCAGTGCGGCTTCTGCAACCCGGGCTTTATTATGAATGTTATCGCGATGACGCGCGAGCTGGACGACCCGACGGACGAGGAGATCATGGACTTTCTCATGGGCAACCTCTGCCGCTGCACGGGCTACCAGTCCCAGACGCGCGCCATCCGCAGATTTTTAGACAGCCGAAAGGAGGGCGGACAATGAGCCGTTACATCTCCAAGCGGGTGCGCAAGATCGACGCGATGCAGCTTGTCACCGGCAAGCCGGTCTACGCCGATGATCTGGCCCCCGCCGACTGCCTGATTGTCAGGCTCCTGCGCTCGCCGCACGCCTTTGCGCGGGTAAAATCGGTCAACAGCGCCGCTGCAATGAAGGTGCCCGGCATGGTTGCGGTGTTTTCCCACTTTGACGCGCCGGACTGCTATTATACGCAGGCCGGGCAAACCGCGCCGGAGCTGAGTCCCCACGACCGCCGCGTACTTGATGAGCTGGTGCGCTTCGTCGGCGACCCGGTCGCCATTGTGGCGGGCGAGACTGAGGAGGCCGTCTCGCGTGCCATGCGCATGATTAAAGTGGAGTATGAGGTGCTCGAGCCGGTGCTGGACTACCACCAGTCGCTCGACAATCCCATCGTGATCCACCCGGAACCCGGCTGGAACGCGCCCGCGCCCTCGGGCGGCGACCCGAAGCGGAATCTCGTCACGCACGGCGTGGACGAGGGTGGCGACGTGGATGCGGTGCTGGCAAGCTGCGACTATACAGTTGAGGCCGTCTATGAGACGCAGGCGGCGCAGCAGTGCATGATGGAGCCGTTCACAACGTTCTGTGAACTGGATCCCTACGGCCGTCTGAAGGTGACCTCGTCGACGCAGATCCCGTTCCATGTCCGGCGCATTGTGTCAAACGCGCTGGGCATCCCCAAGTCGCAGGTGCGTGTGCTCAAGCCCCGCATCGGCGGCGGCTTCGGCGCAAAGCAGACAGCCGTCTCGGAGGTCTATCCGGCCTTTGTGACGTGGAAGACCGGGCGGCCCGCGAAGCTCGTGTTCACGCGCGAGGAGTGCATGATCGCCGGTTCGCCCCGGCACCCGATGACGATGCATGTCCGCATCGGCGCGAACCGCGACGGCCATATTCGCGCGGTTGACCTGCACACCCTCTCTGACACCGGCGCCTACGGCGAGCACGGCCCGACGACCGTCACGCTGAGCGGACATAAATCCATTCCGCTTTACGGTAAGCTCGAGGCGTTCCGCTTTACATACGACGTGGTCTATTCCAATCACCAGTCCTCCGGCGCGTACCGGGGCTACGGCGCAACGCAGGGCATCTTCGCGGTGGAGTCCGCGGTGGACGAGCTGGCGCACAGGATGGGCGTCGATCCGGCGCTGCTTCGGCAGCAGAATCTGGTGCAGCAGGGCCAGATCATGCCCGCCTATTACGGCGAGCCGTGCGCGAGCTGCACGCTGGATCAGTGCGTCTCCGACGTGCTGGAGCGCATCGGCTGGCGGGAATACTACCCGCGCCGCGTGATGCCGGACGGCAAGATCCGCGCCGTAGGCATGGCGCTGGCCATGCAGGGCTCGGGCATCTCCGGCGTGGACGTCGGCTCTGTTACGGTTTCACTGACGGATTTCGGCTACTACCGGCTCGAGGTCGGCTGCTCCGACATGGGCACAGGCTGCGATACGATTCTGGCCCAGATGGTCGCGGAGAGCATGGACTGCGACATTTCCCGGGTCATGGTACACGGCGTGGACACGGACTCCTCGCCGTATGACTCCGGCTCCTACGCATCCTCGACGACCTTCGTCACCGGCACGGCCTGCGTGCGCGCCTGTGAGGCGCTGCGCAAAAAGCTGCTGGACGCCGCCGCCGAGGCGCTTGGCTGCGATGTGTCCACGCTTCAGCTGGCCGAGGACTGCATCTACGACGAGACGAGCGAGAAAAAGATGACGCTCGAGGAGTTGGGCCTGCGCAGCCAGTGCGGCACGAGTCTGGCCCTGACGGCTACGGCCTCCAACTCCTATAAATATTCGCCCCCGCCGTTTATGGCGGGTGCGGCGCTGATCGAGCTGGACCCGGAGACGGGGAAGGTCACGATGCTCGACTACGCCGCCACGGTTGACTGCGGCACGGTCATCAATGAGAACCTCGCCCGCGTCCAGACCGAGGGCGGCATCGCGCAGGCCATCGGCATGACGCTGTTTGAGGGCGTGGACTTCACGGAAAAGGGCAAGAATGTGACGGCGAACTTCCTGACCTACCACATTCCGACCCGCCGCGATACCGGCCCGATCCGCGTGGAATTCCGCCCGAGCTTCGAGCCTGCGGGGCCGTTCGGTGCCAAGTCGATCGGTGAGATCGTCATCGACACGCCGGCCCCGGCCATTGCGAACGCCATCGACAACGCCGTCGGCGTGCGCCTGCGCACGCTGCCGATCACGGCGGAGAAAATCTGTATGGCGCTGCGGAAGAAAGCACAATGACGACGCTCGTTGTCCTCTGCGCCGGGAAAAGCACGCGCATGGGCGCAAATAAGCTCCTGCTCGAGCTGCGGGGGCGGCCGCTCGTCCGGTGGGCGTTGGAGGCGGGGCAGGCGATTTCGCCGCGTATCGCGGTGTGCCATGATCCCGCCGTGGCGGCGCTCTGTCGTGCGCTTGGCTATCAGGTTGTGGACAATCCCACGCCGGAGGCGGGTATTTCCGGCTCCATCCGGCTGGCCGAGGCGGCGGCGCAGGCGGGCAGCGCGCTGCTGTTCCTGCCCGGCGACCAGCCGCTGCTGCGGCCTGAGACGCTTTTGCGCATGGTACGGGCCTATGAAGAGACGGGCTGTCCCGTGGCGGCATCGCTGCACGGGCAATGGCGCAGCCCTTGCCTGTTCCCGCCTGCGCTTCGGTCGGAACTGCGCACGCTCACGGGCGACCGCGGCGGAAAGCGCCTGCTGCGCGGCCGGGAGGACGTGCTTGCGCTGGAAGCCGCGCCGGAGGAATTCCTCGACGCCGACACCCCGCAGGCGCTGGACGCGCTGCGAAGGACGCTGCAAACAGAACGATAAAAAACGGCGGCACACATTGTGTGCCGCCGTTTGCTGCGGAAATTTTACTTTTTCTTCCCGCCGCCGATGTGGATGCCGCGGTTTTCGTCGCCGCCTTCGCTGGAGCCGAACTCATAGTCGTTGCCCGGCAGGATGGCGTTCAGGACGATGCCTGCGATGGCCGCGATGGCCAGCGCGGTCAGCGTGATGGAGGTGTCGCCAATCGTGAAGGTCAGGCCGCTGGAGAAGCCCAGTGCGCAGACGAAGATGACGCCCGCGATAATCAGGTTGCGGGAGCGGGTCAGGTCGACGCGGTTTTCCACAACGTTGCGCACGCCGATGGCGGAGATCATGCCGTAGAGCATGAAGCTGACGCCGCCGATGATGGCGGTGGGCATCGTGGAGATGACCGCGGAGAACTTCGGGATGAACGAGAGGATGATGGCGAAGATGGCCGCCAGACGGATCACGCGCGGGTCATGGACGCCGGACAGCTCCAGAACGCCGGTGTTCTCGCCGTAGGTCGTGTTGGCCGGGCCGCCGATGGCGCCCGCCAGTGCGGTGGCCAGACCGTCACCGACCAGGGTGCGGTGCAGGCCCGGCTTCTCGATGAAGTTCTTGCCGACGGTGGCGGAGATGGCGGACATGTCGCCGATGTGCTCCATCATGGACGCAATCGCGATCGGCGCCATGACGAGGATCGCGGTGAGGTCAAACTTGCACAGCTGGAACTTCGGCAGGCCGACCCATGAGGAGGTCTTGATGCTGTCGAAGGCAAGCACGGCGGTATAGACGACGGTGCCGTCCTCCAGCGTGCTCTTGGCGCCGAGCATGTGCTGCAGGAAGGTGCTGTCCGTCGCGTTGAAGATCCATGTGAAAATCAGCGCGAAGGCATAGGAAATGACAACGCCCATCAGGATCGGGATGATCTTGAACATGCCCTTGCCCCAGATGTTGAAGATCACGATGACCGCCAGTGCGATGACCGCGAGCAGCCAGTTCGAGGAGGCGTTGGACACGGCGGAGCCTGCCAGCGACAGGCCGATGCAGATGATGATCGGGCCGGTGACGACCGGGGGCAGGAAGCGCATGACACGCTTGACGCCGACCAGCTTGATGATGAGCGCCAGCACGAGGTACAGCGCGCCCGCGATGACAACGCCGCCGCAGGCGTAGGCCACCTTGTCGTTGGCGGACATGGCGGCGTACATGCCGGTGTTGAGGTTCGCCACGGTGTAGAAGCCGCCAAGGAAGGCGAAGGACGAGCCGAGGAAGGCCGGTACCTGCAGCTTGCTGCACACGTGGAACAGCAGCGTGCCGACGCCCGCGCAGAACAGGGTGACGGCGACCGTCACGCCCTGCGTCAGCGGCTCGCCGCAGGCCTTCTGGAAGTAGCCCATGACGAGAATCGGCACCAGGATGGTTGCGCCGAACATGGCGAACAGGTGCTGTACGCCGAGCAGCAGCATCTTTGGCACGCCCAGCGTCCGTGCATCCGAGATGTGCTCGGGCTGCGCCGGTTTCGAGGTCTGTTTTTTCACGATGGATTCTCTCTCCTTTATCATAGTTTCTGCGGAAGCCCGCAAAAAAAGAAGACCCCACCAGCGCATTCGTGGTGCAGTCCTCCTTCTTCTCAGGCAGTATAGCAGATCGCGCGGAAAAATGCAACAGAATTCTGGCAAAATTCAGAATAAAATGAGAAATCTTGCGGCAGAGGGGGAAATGTGATATGATAAGAGAAAAATTGACAGGGGGCGCCGCCATGCTTGCACCGCGCGCGGACTGGACGCCGTTCGCGTCCTTTCAGGAGAAACTGCAATACTACCGGGACTGGGGCCTCGTCCCGCCCAAGGCGAACTGGCTGCGCCGCGTGTGCTACGCCGGGTTTTATGCAGAGGCGCCCATGCCCTGCGCTGTGGTGGGCTATCTGGACGCGCATACCGCCGTGCTCTGTTTGGAGGGCGGGCTGCACACCATTGCCGCCGAGCTGCTTGCCGAGCAGCAGGCCGGGGCCTTTGCCCAGCCGTGGCCGGAGGCGTATGTCGTGTTCGACCTTGAGACGACCGGCCTTTCCCCGGTGCGGGACAGGATGATCGAGATCGGTGCGCTGCGCCACTGCGACGGCCTGCCGGACGAGACGTTCCACACGATGGTCGACCCTGAGCGCCCGATCCCGCCCGGCATTACGGCGCTGACGGGGATCTGCGATGACGATGTCATCGACGCGCCGGCCCAGCATCAGGCGGCGCAGGCATTTCTGGACTTTGCAGACGGCCTGCCGCTCGTGGCGCACAACGCCAAATTCGATGTAGGGTTTCTTGAGCACTGCGAGGGAAAAAAGCTGCAAAATCAGATCTTCGACACGCTGCGCCTGTCCCAGCGCGCCTACCCGGACGAGAAGCACCACACGCTCGCCGCGATGAAGGAACTGCTGCACATCGATATTCCCGTCGCGCACCGTGCGCTCGCCGACGTGATGGCGACGGATCAGCTGTTCCGGCACTGTCTGGAGGCGCTCAATGCATGAGTACCGCCTTGTGCGCACACAGCGCCGGACTATCGCCTTGCAGATCACGCGGGAAGGGGAACTCGTCGTCCGCGCGCCCCGATTTGCCGCGCAGGCGGAGATTGACCGCTTCGTTGCCCAGCATGCGGACTGGATTCAGAAGCATCTGGCCGATGTGCGCCGCCGCGCCGCGGAGTACCCGGAGCTGACGCCGGAGGAGACCGCGGAATGTTATGCCCGCGCAAAGCGGGAGCTGCCTGCCCTGACCGCGCGTTGGAGCGAAATCATGGGCCTGACGCCCACGGCGGTGCGCATCACGGGCGCGCGCACGCGTTTCGGCAGCTGCAGCGGCAAGAACAGCATCTGCTACTCGTGGCGGCTGATGCGGTATCCGCCCGAGGCGATTGAATATGTGGTTGTCCACGAGCTGGCGCATATTCAGGAAAAGAACCACGGCCCGCGCTTCTGGGAGCTGGTGGAACGCTTTCTTCCCGACTGGCGCGCGCGGCGCGCGTTGCTACGGAGCTAGAAAAAATTCTTCCGCACAGTTGCGGAAACAAGTTGTCAGAAATCTGACAAATAGCGCTTGCAATAGATTGCAACCTATGCTATAATAGCGCAGAAATGAGCAAATAGAAAGGGAAGGATGCTTATGAGTGAAACAAAGCAGCTGCGCGCGGGCGATATGACCGAGGGCAGCATTACAAAAGGACTTCTTGCCTTCATGATCCCGATCATGATCGGCAACATTTTCACCCAGATGTACAACATGGTCGACGCTGTCATCGTCGGCCAGACGATGGGCGCGGACGCGCTGGCCGCGATCAACGCAGGCAGTTCTTTGACGATGGTCTGCTCGGCCTTTATGGTCGCCGTCGGCATCGGCGCGTCGGTCATCGCGGCGCAGTACTTCGGCGCGCACGATCAGGCGGGTATCCGCAAGGCGATCAGCACGACGCTGGTTGTCGCGGTGGCTGTCGGCCTGTTCGTCTCGATTGTCCCGGCGATTTTTCTCAAGCCGTTGCTGCACCTGATGCAGACGCCCAAGGACGTGTTTGACGACTGCTACGACTACATGCTGATCTACATGCTCGGCAACATCTGCGTCTTCTTCTATCACATGGGTACGGCGGTGCTGCGCGGCCTCGGAGATTCAAAATATCCGCTCTACATGCTGATCCTGTGCAGCGTGCTGAACGTCGTGCTCGATCTGTTGTTCATCCTCGTCTTCCACCTCGGCGTGGCGGGCGCGGCCTATGCGACGATCCTGTCTCAGCTCGTCTCCGCCGTCCTGATTGTCATCCGGATGTGCGGCAAACGCTACGGCGCGGAGCTGACGGTCAAGACGCTGCGCGCGGATAAGGCCATGGCGATTGCAATTTTGACGATCGGCATCCCGGCAGGCCTCCAGCAGCTGGCCATGTCGGTCGGCAACGTCGTGGTGCAGTCGTTTGTCAACTCCTTCGGCAAGGAGACCATCGCGGCGTTCGGCTCCGTCATCAAGATCGACGGCTTTATCATCCTGCCGCTGATGGCCATCGGCAACGCAATCACGACCTATGTCGGCCAGAATATCGGCGCGAAAAAGATGGATCGGCTGACGCACGGTGTACGTATTTCGGTGCTGATGACGGTGATTATCGGCCTGGGACTTGGCGTGCTCCTGTTTATCTTTGCACCGTGGGTGACGATGATCTTCACCACGGAGGAGGCCGTCGTCCGTATGGGCGGCGAGGGCCTGCGCCTGCTGGCGTTCTTCTATGTGTTCTGGGGGCTGAACCAGCTCTACGGCGGCATCCTGCGCGGCGCCGGCGCGACAATGATTGCCTTCCTTGCCAACGTCATTGCCACCGCGGTTCGTGTGGTGGTCGCCTACTTTTTGGGCTACCGCACAGGCAGCTATCAGGGTATTTGGATCTCGTTCGCGGTTACAAATATCCTCGGTGCGGCGCTGACGTTCCTGTACTACAAGTTCGGCAACTGGCGTGCCAAGGCCGACCAGATTCACAAAGAGCCAAAAACCGCATGACTACAACCCCTGCCGCTCAATTGGCGGCGGGGGTTTTCGTTGCAAATTGTACCGGAAGCGGGTATAATGAAGAAAAACAACAGGACGGAGGCAAAGCAATGGACAAGATCCGATGGGGTATTCTGGGTGCGGGGCGCATTTCAAGCTGGTTTTCAACCGGCCTTGCCGCCTGCCCGGAGGCGGAAAAATACGCGGTTGGCTCCTCGTCGCAGGAGAAAGCCGACGATTTCTGCCGAAAAAACGGCTGGGCGCGGGGCTATGCCAGCTACGAGGCGCTGCTGGCTGACCCGGCTGTCGACGCCGTCTACATCGGCACGCCGGTGCGCTACCACTATGAGTGGGCAAAAAAAGCGCTGGAGGCGGGCAAGCCGGTTCTCTGTGAGAAAGCGTTTACGACCAATGCAGCGCAGGCGGAAGCGCTGTGCGCGCTGGCGCGGGAGAAGGGCCTGTTCCTGATGGAGGCCGTCTGGACAAAGTGCCTGCCGGTCTATCGCCGGACAAGGCAGTGGCTTTCGGAGGGACTGTTCGGTGAAATACAGGCGGTCGATCTGCGCTTTTACTCGAAGGGGCAGCGCGGCCATCGCATCCTGAATCCGGAGATCGCGGGCGGCGCGCTGCTGGATCTCGGCATCTACCCGATTATGTACGCCTGCACGTTCCTCGGTTACGCGCCGTCGCAGATTGAGACGTGCGCAATTCTCGACCCGACGGGTGTGGACAACATGAGCAGCATCGTGCTGCGCTATCCCGGCGGGCGGTTTGCCAATATTACAACCGGGCTTGCGCCGGAGCGCATCTACGGCGCGTATGTGCAGGGCACGAAGGGCCGGTTGCTGATCGAGGGAGAAAACTTCATTCAGGCCACGCACGCTGAAGTGCGCGGCTGGGACGGCACGACCATCGCCGCCTGCGACGGCCCGTTCCGGGCCAACGGCTACGAGTTCGAGGCGGAGGAGGTCATGCGCTGCCTGCACGCGGGGCTGACGGAAAGCCCGCTTGCGCCGCTGGAGGAATCCCTCGCGGTGATGCGCATTGCAGACGAATGCCGCCGCCAGTGGGGCCTGCACTATCGTTTTGAATAAACTTTGTCCCGGATTTTTGTGCATCTTTGCAGGAAAAGCATTTGACGGCGTGTGCGGATTTGTTGTATAATATGATAAGGAACAGGGCGGGACAGTGCCCGCCTGTGCGCTTCGGCGCAGTAGAATACGAGGAGGATTTACCATGAAAGTCAGAAATATTCCGGTCGGCCTGCAGCTGTACTCCGTCCGTGACTCCCTGGCTGCCGATTTCAAGGGCACCCTGGAGCGCGTCAAGGCAATGGGCTATGAGGGCGTCGAGTTTGCCGATATGTACGGCAATGACCCGAAGGAGATCAAGCAGTGGCTGACCGCCATCGGCCTGACCCCTGTCTCCGCGCACATCCCGCTCGACGATATGATCGCCGACCGCGAGGGCACCATCGGCGCGTACAAGGAGATCGGCTGCCAGATGGTCGCCATGCCGTGGCTGGCCGCTGAGCGCCGCCCGGGTCAGCCCATGTACGAGGAGACTGTCGCCGCCATCAAGGATCTGGCCGCGTACTGCAAGTCCATCGACATGAAGCTGGTCTATCACAACCATGACTTCGAGTTCGTCAAGCCCGAGGGCAAGGACGAGTATTGCCTCGACATTATGTACAATGAGATTCCCGATCTGTACGCTGAGCTGGATCTGTGCTGGGTCAAGGTCGCGGGCGAGGACCCGGTCAAGTACATCAAGAAGTACGCCGACCGTTCCCCGATCATCCACTACAAGGATTTCTATATGCCCGGCAAGAAGGCGAAGAACCTCTATAAGCTGATCGGCACCACTGTCGACGTGGTCGAGGACGACTCCATCTTCGAGTTCCGTCCGATCGGCTACGGCCAGCAGTCCTGGATGGACATCACCGACGCCGTTATCAAGGCCGAGATCCCCTGGATCATCGTCGAGCAGGACGAGCCGTCCCTCAAGATGTGCCCGCTGGACTGCGTCGAGAAGTCCATCAACTACCTCAAGACCATCTAAGCTCATCGCGCAAATCCGCCCCGGCTGCGAAAGCAGCCGGGGTTTTTTGTGGAATTCAGACAGAATTATTGAAAAAAACTGTACAAAATAAAGGTTGACAAATGCTGCGTTTATAAGGTAGACTACAATTGAAAAAACGAGGGAGGGGAGGGATTCCGATGAAGAAGCGGAGAAGAGACTGTGTTCTGCTTGCACTTCTTGTCCTGCTCCTGTGCGCCTGTGCAAAGCGGGAAGCGGCGCCGCAGGCGGCGGTTGACCCCTATGACGTGGGCGGCTGGGCGGAAAATGAGTCGGCGGCGGCCTGTAGCGCCATTGAAGTAAAGTCTTTGAAAAATTCTTATTATAAGACAATTTTTGTCGGCAGCTGGGAAGAGCCGGGAACGTTCAAGCAGGAGGAGCGGGAGCGGTATTCCTACCTTGTTCGCTACAAAGCATGTAAAGCAGTTACGGTTGAGGAAATACTCTGCGGGGAGATGCCGATCAAAGTGGGAGATAAGATTATTGTGCGCGAATATCTGAATGCGTGGGATGCGGAAAGCATTGCAGAGAATTATGGCACAGAGGAGGATATGTGGAACGCCACACTGTTTGCGGATAAGAGCTGCCGCCGTGCAATTTTTATTTGCAGCTACACAGAGAAAGAACAAACAGATATTATCTATCCATATCATTATTTTCCATTGAGTGACGACGATACGGTTCGCATGGTCAGCCGCTACTGGATCGACCGGGAGGCGTACCAGACGTTGGAGGACTTCCGGGGAATCGCCAGAGAGGAGCCGAGCCCCTATACGGTGGACGCGCCGGGAGAGGAGCCGTATATCGCATTTGATGTCAGTGAGTGTGCTTCGTTCACGCAGTGGCTGAATCAGCCGGAGCACAATGGGCTGATATGGTCGGAGTACGAGCACGCCTTTGAGGCCGATCTTGACCCGATTTTGGCCTTCTATGTCAACAATTTCGCGGTTTCCAACGCGGAGAAGGAGGCCTACCGGGCGAAGACAGGGCGGGATGCGCAGAGGCTTATGAAGATATCTACCGATCAGCTCAATGCATTCACGAAAGACTGGGCGCGTGCAACATGGGATTCTTTTAAACACTTCACGTGGACATATCTTGAGTCGCGTGACGCATGGTACGCGCCGGACAGAGCGATCACGCCGGTCAAGGTCACCTGTGATTCCGGGAAGCTGTTTGACGACGGCACGCACAAGATCCACTATTATGTGGAGGCAGATAACAAGCGCATTGCAAGCGGCACGCTGGTGGTGCAGATTATAGATGATGCATACGTTGTCTGCAAAAACACCTATGATGAAACCATTTGATGGAAGGTGCGGTCATGAAAAAGTATTTTAGTTTGATTCTCTGTTTGTGGATGTTCATGTTTGTTGCCTGCGGCTGTGAAAAAAACAGCAAAAATTAATGAGGAACATGAAACAGTAGATATGGCAGTCGATCCCTATGACGTCGGAAATTGGGAGATGACACAGGCCTCCGCAGGCTCTTCGGCTGTGTGGCCAGCTTCCCTGAAGTGGTATAACACCAGTAAGATTATTGTCGGCAGCTGGGAAGACCCGGGGACGTTTGAGAAGAAGGATCCGGGCGATCCGGGTGCGTTGAAGGCTTATTATATTGCGCAGAAAACAGTTAAGGTCGAGGAGGTGCTGTGCGGCGATTTCCCAATTGAAGTTGGAGATACGACATCTGTCAGAATGTGCCTGAACGCCTGGAGCGAGGAGAGCGCTGTTTACAATTACGGCTCGCTGGAGGCCATGTGGGGTTCCACGGTGTTTGCCGACGAGACCTGCGACCGGGCAATCTTCATTTGCAGTTACTACGAGGATGAACAAGAGACGATCATCTATTTCCCGTATTTTGCCTTCCCGCTGAATGACGACGACACGGTGCGTATGGTCAGCCGCTACTGGCTCGACCGGGAGGAGTACCAGACGCTGGAGGACTTCCGGGGAATCGCCGCCGGCGCGGCGCAGGCGTATGTGGCCGACGCGCCGGGGGAGGAGCCGTATGAGGCGTTTCAGGCGGACGAATGCGCCGCGTTTACGCTCTGGCTCAACCAACCGGAACACAACGGCCTGCTGTGGTCGGAGTATGAGCTGGCGTGGAACGCCGACCTCGACCCGATTCTGGCCTTCCATGTCGGCAGCTCCGAGGTCTCCGGCGCGGAGATGGAGGCATATAGTGCGCAGACGGGGCAGGACGTGCAGAA
>CAZYZQ010000002.1:25241-36800 GCA_964652075.1 uncultured Oscillospiraceae bacterium | reverse complement strand
ACGCCTCCAAAAACGCGAGGAAGATAAACAGCACCAGCATCTGCGGCACAAAGCCCAGCACCGCGCCGACGCCGCCGACAATGCCGTCCAGAATCAGGCTCGAGAGCCACTCGGCGCAGCCGATGGCGGTCAAAAGCTTTTCCACCAGCACCGGGATGCCGGGCACCCACACGCCGTAGTCCGCCGTGTCGGGCGCGTTCTCCATGGCCGCGTCATAGGCGTCGGCGACGGGGAAGCCCGCCTCCTCCATGGCGTCCGCATAGGTGCCGAACGATTCGTCGAAGCCGCCGAAGTCCTCGTCCTCGATCGCGCCGAGCACCTCGTCCGCGCCGATGACGTCCGCATCGGCCGCAGCCTGCACGGTGGCGACAAATTCATCTGTCCAGACTTCCGTTTTGGCGTATTCTGTCATCTCCTCGTCATACTGGCCGGAGCCGATGCCGAACAGATGCCAGCCGTCGCCGAACAGGCCGTCGTTCGCCCAGTCCGTCGCCCAAGTGCCGACGGTCGTGACGGAGATGTAGTAGACCAGGAACATGACCACCGCAAAGATCGGCAGCGCCGCCCAGCGGTTTGTCACAATCCGGTCGATCTTGTCGGAGGTTGAAAGCTTTCCGGCCTTCTGCTTCTGGTAGCAGCCCTTCATCAGAGAAGCGATGTAGATGTAGCGCTCGTTCGTGATGATGGACTCCGCGTCGTCATCCAGCTCCTCCTCGGCGGCCTTGATGTCCTGCTCGATGTGTACGAGCGTCGCATCGGGGATATTCAGCTGCGCGAGCACCTTTTCGTCGCGCTCAAAGATCTTGATCGCGTACCAGCGCTGCTGCTCGGCCGGGCGGTCGTGCAGCGCCGCCTCCTCGATGTGGGCAATCGCGTGCTCAACGGCGCCGGAGAAGGTGTGCTGCGGCTCGGTCTTGCCGTGCTGCGCGGCCTCGATTGCCGCCTCCGCGGCCTCCATGACGCCGCTTCCCTTCAGCGCGGAAATCTCCACAACCGGGCAGTCCAGCTCCCGGGAGAGCTCCTTTGTGTTGATCTTGTCGCCGTTCTTGCGCACCACATCCATCATGTTGATCGCAACGACGACCGGGATGCCCAGCTCGGTCAGCTGGGTCGTGAGATAGAGGTTGCGCTCGAGGTTTGTGCCGTCCACGATGTTCAGGATGGCGTCCGGGCGCTCGGAAATCAGGTAGTTTCGCGCCACAACCTCTTCCAGCGTATAGGGCGAGAGCGAGTAGATGCCCGGCAGGTCGGCGATGGTGACGCCGTCATGCTTTTTGAGCTTGCCCTCCTTTTTTTCAACCGTAACGCCCGGCCAGTTGCCGACGAACTGGTTCGCGCCCGTCAGGGCGTTGAACAGCGTCGTCTTGCCACAGTTCGGGTTGCCCGCAAGGGCAATTCGCAGATTCATGCGTTTTCTCCTTTCCGGCAGTTTGCGTCAGCGTACTAAAATTAGTTTTCGCTAACTCATGACCATGAAAATAGGGTCTTCTCTTCTTTTTCTCCTGTTTTACGCCGTTTCGATCATTTCCGCGTCCGCTTTGCGGATTGACAGCTCATAGCCGCGCACCGTCACCTCGATCGGATCCCCGAGCGGTGCGACCTTGCGGATATGAATTTCGACGCCCTTCGTGATCCCCATGTCCATAATCCGACGCTTGACCGCGCCCTCGCCGTGGAGCTTCACGACGGTCACCGTATCCCCGACACGGGCCTGTTTGAGTGTTTGCATCCGTTTCTCCCTCCTAGACCATAATCTTCTGCGCCATTTCGCGGCTGATCGCAATGCGCGCATCTTTGACGTTTACAATCACGTTTCCCCCGATTTCGGAGATAATCGTCACGTCTCCGCCTGCGACAAAGCCCAGTGTCTCCAGATGTTTTCTGACCTCCTGCTTGCCGCCGACGCGCAGGATTGTCTGCCGTTCGCCGGGAGCTGCCAATGTCAACGGCATCATATCGCCCGCCTCCTTGTGTTTGTGATGGCTTACAGAAATTAGTTCTTTCTAACTACGCGTGGAAAAGAAGGGGTTAGCTTTTTCTAACCCTCATACATTTTACCGCATTCTGTGGATTTGTCAACTGAAAACTGAGCCTTTTTTCCACTTTTGCAAAGATTTGTCACGGTTTCACAAATCTTCGTGATTAGTTTTGGCTAATCTTCGTTATTTTTATCTAACCATAGAGCGATACAAGGCCCGGCGCGCATTGCGCCGGGCCTTCGTGATATCACAGTTTATTCCGGTATGGGCAGTACCACCGTCTGTTCCGGCGGCGCGGGCAGCCGGAGGAGAAGATGCCACGTCACCCGCTCCGGCGGGTCAAAGTAGGCCGAAGAGACGGCGTACTGCACCGGCGGCTTCTCTTCCTGCCGCGCAAACCCCAGCGCTGTCGGCCCGTCCGCGCCGCCGATGATGCCGATACAGGCAGTGCCCGCCGCGTCCGGCCCCATGGGGTCGCACACCGCCGGGCGCGCGGCGTCGCCGCCGCAGCAGTCCCGAAGCTCCACCTCGCCTGCCGGCAGCGGCGGGTCGATCGTGTAGGACAACGTGACGAAGCTCGACGGAACCTCCCAGCCGTCCTGCGCAAACGAATACGCCTCGCGCTCGATCTTCTGTACGGTCAGCGTGTGCGCCTTTCCGGTCGCCGGATGGGGGAAACAGACCGTTTCGCCGGGTCTTTCCGGCGCAAACCGCGGGCCGGGCGCAAAGCGCGGCTCCTCGGAGAGCGTCAGGCTGAGCGCGCGCAGCTGCGGGCGGCGGCCACCCGGCCACGGGAAGCAGAAGCGCGCAATCGCCCAGCCGTCCTCCGGCGCAAGGCCGTAGTGCTCCACGGCGGCGCGGGTCTCCCCGTCATCGTGGGATTCCGGGTTCCAGACCAGCCCGCTGCCGTGGCTGCTGCGAACTTCCTTGCCGTTCAGCGTGAGCATGGCGCGCGTATTCAGCCGCAGCGGCTGCTCCGCCTCCACCTGCTCCCGCTGCTCCGGCCTCGGCTCGCCGCCCTGCGCCTCCAGAACCGGCTCCCACTTGTCCAGAAAGTCGCGCATCTCGCGCCCCGGCGCGCGGGTACACAGGTCGAGCACCAGCCCCTTGCCGCACAGATAGCAGGACGGCACGCGGCACGCGCGCCCCTGCCACGAAAAGCGCACATTCACGGGGCACTCCCGCCCCGGACGGCCATGGCCGCCCCAGAAGTTACCTTCATAGTACACCTTCCACGCCGGCACCTTGCGCACGGGCGGCGCTTCCAGCTCTGCTTCCAACTCCTCGTCCTCGCGGCGGACGCGCGTCAGGTCGAACTCTGCCTGCGTCTCGTGGATGAATGCATAGGGGTTGGGCATCGGCGTAAGGCCGAGCCGGTCGCGAAGCTGATTTAGCACGGCCTGCTGCTCCGGCGTAGGCGGATGCACGTCCAGAAACGCCGCAAACTGCGCGGCGTCCCACTGCCACGCCTGCTCAAGCGCCGCCGCGTCGCCACAGGCGAGCAGCAGGCGCAGAAAATCCTCAAAATTGTTCGCAATCACATGCAGCCGCTCGCCGGTTCCATTCATCGGGCTGACGGCGAACACCGTCTCGCCGAACCCGCGCGCGAAGCAGAAGTGAATCCCGTCCACGCCGCTCCAGCCGAAGATGTCGGCGTTTTTCGGCGTGCAGAAGTAGGGATAGCTGTCCTCCCGCCCCGCCGCCAGCCCGAGCGGCGCGAGGTCGATGCCGAGGCGGCGCAGCTTCCGGTACAGCTCCTTCATTGTACCTCCTCAATCGCATACCCCGCACTCCGTAACGCGGCGCACGCCGCCGCTGCATCGTGCGTCAAAACATAGTCCGTGTCGTAGGTCGAGACTGCAAAAATACTGACGCCGGCCGCCGCCAGCACATCCGCGATCTTCGCCAGAATCCCGACCAGTGAAAAGTCCAGCGTCCCCGCGACGCGAAACGCGCGCCACCCGTCCTCCCGTGCCGTCGTGTTCGCCGGGATGCGCGACGTGCGGCACACAAGCGAACGCTCCTTGTCCGTCTTGCCGAGAAAGCAGAAGGTATCCTCCAGTGGCGCATCGGAATAATCTGCAACCTTGCAGACGGAAAATGGCTGCGCCAACAGCTCCAGTTTCATAAAATCGCCTCCTGCTTTTATTCTACCACTTCCCACTGTAATATGCTATACTGAAGACACAGAAAGGCGGTGGAGCGATGTTCACGGGGATTCTTCTCTGCGGCGGCAAATCGCGCCGAATGGGGCGCGACAAGGCGTCGTTGGTACTTTGCGGCAAACCGCTGCTTTTGTGGCAGGCGGACAAGCTGCGCGCACTCGGCGCGGAGGAGCTTCTGCTCGCCGGCGGGACGCGGACGCTGCCGGGCGCGCGAATCGTGCCGGATCTGTTGCCGGAGCGCGGCCCGCTCGGCGGGCTGCACGCCTGCCTGACGGCGGCGTCCTTCGAATACTGCCTTGTCCTGCCGGTTGATGCGCCGCTCGTGCCGGAGCCTGCGCTGCGCGCGCTTCTGGACACGGCGCAGGGGTGCGACGGGGCATACCTGCAATCGCCGCGCGGCCCGGAGCCGCTGCTGGCCGTCTATCACCGGCGTCTAGCCCCGCTTGCCGCCCAGCTGCTGGCAAGCGGCCCTGCCCCCGTGCGCGCATTGCTCACGCAGGCCGATCTGGCCGCCGTGCCATACACCGGCGACGCAGCACTTCTGCAAAACTGCAACACGCCGGAACAGTTCGCTGCCGTAAAGGCAATGGTGGAGGATCGCGCGCTATACCATCAATAGGATCGGCGGCCCTTCCCTCGCCCCAGCGGAACAGGCCCCGGGACGCCCCGCGGGAAGATACGGGGTGTGCGGCCGCCCGCTGCGACGCCATTATACCCCCGCAGGGAAGCTCTGGCAAGCAACACGCCGTAGCGCACTGTACGCAAGCCCCCGATTGACGGGTAGGGGAATCGTGCATGGATCCGCACACCCCGTAGGGGCGACCCTTGCGGTCGCCCCTACGGGGAAATCCGATGTAACGAATCGGTTCCCGGCGAATTCGTGCCGTGTGCAACGGACGCACCTGCGGTTTTGATCGAGGGTGCGTCCCGACGGGCGGCCGTCTTTTTTTATTCCGCTCGCCTGTTGACACGATATTTCAATTCTGGTATAATGGTATTACCACTATACCAGATCAATTTGAGGTGGATTATGGAGAAGCGGATTCAGAAAAACAGCCTGTCGCAGCAGGTGGTGGACTATCTGCTTGCGCAGATCGAGTCCGGCGCATTGAAGCCGGGCGACCGGCTGCCGGGCGAGAGGGACTTTGCCGAACAGCTCGGCATTTCGCGCGTGCCGCTACGCGAGGCGATTGCAGCGCTCTCGGCCATCGGTGTGCTGGAAAAGCGGCAGGGCGACGGCAACTACGTCGCGTTCCTGTCGCCGGACGCGGTCGGGCGCATTCTGCGCACCTACACTGCGCTCAATGCGACGCTCGCCGCCGACCTGTTTGAGGCGCGTGTGCTCGTCGAGGGCGACGCGGCGCGGCTGGCCGCGCGCAATGCAACACAGGAAGATCTTGACGCGTTGGAGGAGCTGCTCACACGAATGGAGCAGGCCGTTCCGGCGTTTGAGGCCGGGCACGTGACGCTCGCCGACATGCTGGAGCTGGACGACGCGTTCCACCTGCAATGCGCGGCGGCGTCGCACAACCAGTTCTATATTCAGTTCGTCGGCATCGTCCACGCGGCAGGCACAAACATGGGTCTGTACGAGGAGGCCTACGGCAAGCATCCGGAGAAGTACTTTGACTCCGTGGCCTACCACCGCCGTCTGCTGCACGCGATCTGCGCGCACGACGAGCAGCAGGCTGAGGCCGTCATGCGCGGCCATATCGACCGGATTCAGGCGCAGGTTCGCGGGGAAGGCCCCGTATGATAAACGTCATTTGAAGGAGGAGACAAAATGGAGCTGTCCTATCCCGATCTGCGGCGGCTGACGCTGGGCGCGCCCGCGCTTGCGCCCTGTCCCGCCGCGCCCACGCAGGACGACGGTACGCGCGTCGTGAAAACCGCCTGCCGCGCCTGCATTGCCAACTGCGGCGTGCTGGCGACGGTGAAAAACGGCCGCGTCGTCTCGCTGCGCGGCAACCCGGAGGACCCGATGAGCAAGGGGCGCATGTGCGCCAAGGGCCTTTCCGGCATTCAGGCGCTCTACCACCCGAACCGCAACAAGTATCCCATGCGGCGCGTCGGCCCGCGCGGCAGCGGCCGCTGGGAGCGCATCTCGTGGGACGAGGCATTGGAAACGATTGCGAAGAAGCTGCTGGAAACGCGCGAAAAATACGGCGCGGAGGCCGTCTTCTGCTCGACGGGCGGCGGCGGCAACCCGGAGATCTGGTCAATCGCGCGCTTCTGCAACATCTTCGGCACGCCGAACTGGTTCGAGCCGGGCTGCGCGCAGTGCTATCTGCCCCGCGTGCTGGCCTACACGATGATGTACGGCGGCGCAGACTCCAGCATTGCCGACTCGAACGCGCTCGAGCTGTACTTCCCGGCGGACACGCCGATCCGTGCGCTTGTACTCTGGGGCACCGACCCGTCCTACTCCTGCCCGGCCTCGGGCGGCGGCATGGTCGCCGATCTGCGGGCGAAGGGCGTCAAGACCGTCGTCATCGACCCGCGCCTGACCCCGGACGCCGCGAAGGCCGACGTGTGGCTGCCGATCCGCCCGGGCACGGACGTCGCGCTCGAGCTGGCGTGGATTCGCTACATTCTGGAGCACAAGCTCTATGACGCGGAATTCGTCACAAAATGGACGAACCTGCCGTATCTCGTGGACTTGGAGACAAAGTGCTGCGTGAAGCCCGCGGATGATACCTACCTTGTCTGGGACAAAAAGACAAACAGCGCAAAGCCGCTGTCCTACCCGTTCGACGAGTCCCTCGACCCGGCGCTGGAGGGCGAATACATGGTGGACGGTCGCCGGTACAAGACGGGCTTCCAGCTTCTCTGGGAGCGCTGCGCGCCGTACACGCTGGAAAAGGCGGGCGAAATCTGCCGCCTCGACCCGGCCAAAATTGAAGAGGCCATCCGCGTCTACACAAGCAACAGCCCCAGCGGCCTTGCCATCGGCGTCGCAACCGACCAGACGCCGAACTCCGTGCAGGCGGCCATGGGCGCGGCGACGCTCGACCTGCTGCTCGGCAACGTCGAGCGTCCGGGCGCGCTGCTGCAGCGCTTCCGCACGAGCGGCTGCTTCGACATGCCGAACTACCCCGTCCCGATCGCGGCCGACCGCCTGCCGCCGGAGCAGCTGAAAAAGCGGCTCGGCTATCAGGACCACAAGGGCCTCGGCATCTGGTACGCGGGCCACCCGTCCAGCATTCTGGAGGCCATCGAGACGGGCAAGCCCTATCAGCCGCGCGTCTGGATCGACCGCTCGGGCAACAAGCTCGGCGCAACGGCGGACAGCCAGCGCTGGGCGAAGGCGATTGAAAAGCTGGACTTCATTGTCCATATGTATATGTATCCAACCTCCTTCTCCGCCTACGCGGACATTCTGCTGCCCGCCGAGGAGTGGCTGGAGACGGATATGCTCGTCGAGACCTGCAACACGCTCGTCGCGCGTCAGCAGGTCACGCATCTGTGGGAGACGATGGACGAGACGCTGTTCTGGTCGCGGCTCGCGAAAAAGTGCGGCGAACTGGGGCACGAGGCATGCAAAAAAGCGTTCGACGCCGACTATATGGGCCATGATCTGGCCTACTGGGACAGCATGGAGGAATTTCTCGACCACTGGGTTGCGCGGCTCGGCATGACGTGGAAGGAATTCTGTGCGAAAGCGCCGATCGAATATCTGCCGAAGGAGCAGTGGCGCTCGTACTACGTCTACCGCCAGCCCGACCCGCAGAACGGCGGCAAGCCCGTCGGCTTCCCCACGCCGTCGAAGAAGTGCGAAATCTACCTCGACAGCATGATCGAGCTTGGCCGCACGGGCCGCCCGTTCAGCCCGATCGACCTGCCGCCCGCGAAGCAGGACTACGACCCGCTGCCCTACTACCTTGAGCCGGTCGAAAGCCCGAACGGCGAGATCGCGAAGGAGTACCCGCTCACACTGACAGGCGGCCGCGTGCCGTACTACCACCACAACACGCTGCGCAACATTCCGTGGCTGCGCGAGATGTACCCGGTGCCGGAATTGTGGATTCACCCGCAGTCGGCGGAGCAGTACGGCATCGCGGATGGAATGTGGGTCTATGTCGAGTCGCTGCGCGGCCGCACGCAGGCCGTCGCGAAGGTCACGGAGGCCATTGGCCCCGGGACGGTGTACATGGAGCGCTTCTGGACGCCGGAGACGCTGAACACAAAGACGCACGGCTGGCGCGAGCTGAACGTCAATATGCTCACAAAGTCCACCGCCCCGTTCAACGACGTCGTCGGCACCTACACGCTGCGCGCGTTTCAGGTCAAGGTCACGCCCGCCCCGGGCGCGCCCGAGGGCGTCTGGATCGATCCCGAGCAGTTCCGCCCGTGGCTGCCCATTCCCACGAAGAAGACTGAGGAGGTGCGCGCATGAACCGGCAAATGACATTTGTGATTGAAGCCGACCGCTGCATCGGCTGCCACGGCTGTCAGGTGGCCTGCAAGCTGGAAAACGAGGTCGCGCTCGGCGTGGGCCGCAACAAGGTCTGCACCGTCGGCCCGACGGGCCACTATCCGGACTTGCAGATGTACTTTCTGGCCGTGATGTGCCAGCAGTGCGAACATCCGACGTGCGTGGACGTCTGCCCGACCGGCGCGTGCTACAAGTCGGACGCGGACGGTGTCATCCACATTGACCGGAGCCAGTGCATCGGCTGTGGCAGCTGTATGCGCGCCTGCCCCTACGGCTGCATCCGCCTGAATCAGGAGCTGCGCGTTGCGGACAAGTGCGACCTGTGCGCGCACGCGCGCGAAGCGGGCGACACCCCGGCCTGCGTGCGCAACTGCGCGGGCGGCGCGCTGCACTACGGCGATGTGAATGATCCGGACAGCGCCGTCTCCCGCCTGCTCTCTGGCGCGAAGCCGGAAGAAATCCATACCCTGCGCGACTTCGGCAACGCGCCGACGGTGCGCTACATTCTGAAACACGGTACCTGGCAGGACGTGCTGCCGCAGGACTGCGTCGAGCACAGCGTCCGCCGGAGAGGAGGGGCCGTATGAAACTGCTTTCCAAGGCCGTCCTGCCCGCCCGGGCGGAGGGCTACCGCCTGCTCTCGCGGCTGTATGCCCGCGAGCTGGACGCGCCGCTGCTGACCGGCCTGCGCGGTGCGGCAACCGGCATTTTCGCGCCGCTGGCCGGCGCGCTGGACGAAGCGCCGGAGGTCTTGCGGGCCGATTTTGCCGGTCTGTTTCTCGCCGCCGGCAGCGCCGACGGCAAGGCCGCAATTCCGTGTGAATCGCTCTATGTCGGCGGCAAGCACCTCTTTTTCGGCGCGCCGTGGGAGGACATGGACCGGCGCATCCGCGAAGCGGGCCTGGCCCCCTCCGGCGACCTGATGGCCGACCATCTGGCCGTGGAGCTGGAATTCATGGCGCAGCTGGTCGAAACCGGTACGCCGGAAGCGCAGCTGGAATTTCTGACCGCGCATCTGCAAAACTGGTTGCCGCGGCTCGCGGCGGATATGCGGGCGCTGGCACAGACGGACTTTTACCGCGCTCTTGCGCAGGTCACGACGGACTTTCTGACGCAGGAGCAGGCGCTTTTGGAGGCTGGCTACACGCCCGCGCCCAGCTTTTCGGTGCGGCAGGAGCGCTTCGCGGCGATTCTGGCGCGTCTGCGCGAGCGCTACCGCGTCTTCGCGCCTGTGCGGGTGCGCGGCGCCGTGCGCTATGGCGAGGTACACGCGCTGACCGACATTGTTTACAAGGAAAAATCCCATTTTTCGCCCAAAGAGGTCTTCTACCCGATCAGCCAGACCATGTTCCGCTTCACGGACACCGATTGCGCCGACGAGCCGCTGTCAGACGAGCGGGAGATTCTGCTCTTCCTGCGCCCGTGCGATCTGTGCGCGGTGGGGCGGCTGGACAACATTTTCCTGCACAACGGCCAGCCCGACCTGTACTACGCGCGGCTGCGCGAGAAGCTGAAATTTGTCCTGCTCGAGTGCCGCGAGGGCTTCTCGAACTGCTTCTGCGCGAGCCTCGGCACGAACCGCGACTTCTCCTACGACGCGGCGGTGCGCATCGACGATATCTGCGCGCTGTTTGAGATCTGCGACGAAGCGCTGCTGCCGTATTTTCAAAACGAGGTTCCGGCCGACTTTACGCCGGAATTTGTCCGCGAAAACGCGCGGCGTATAACGCTTCCCGCGATCCCCGACCGGGCGGCCTTGACAAAGATCATCCAGTCGCCGTACTGGGACAAGTACAACGATACGTGCATCGCCTGCGGCGGGTGCAACACGGTCTGCCCGACGTGCTCCTGCTTTGACACGGTCGATATCATCTACAACGAGACGAGCCGCGACGGCGAGCGGCGGCGGGTCTGGTCGTCGTGTATGCTGCGTGACTTCACCCGCACCGCAGGCGGCGGCATGGCGCGCAAGACGCAGGGCGCGGCGATGCGCTTCAAGGTGCTGCACAAGGTCTACGACTACAAGCTCCGCTTCGGCACGACGATGTGTGTCGGCTGCGGCCGGTGCATCGACCGCTGCCCGGAAAAGATCGACTATCTCGACGCCGTGAACGGCCTTGCAGAGGAGGTGGCGGCAAATGCATAACATCATGCTGCCCGAGGCGCACAGAATCCTTAGCATCCAAAAGGAGACGCAGGCGGAGTATACCTTCCGCGTCGCCTACGAGGGGCAGACGCAACACGGCCAGTTCTTCCAGCTCTCGATCCCGAAGGTCGGCGAAGCGCCGATCTCCGTCAGCGGACGGGGCGACGGGTATCTCGAGTTCACGATCCGCAAGATCGGCCGCTTGACACAGGGCGTCTTTGCCCTGACGCCCGGCTCGACGCTCTTCATGCGCGGGCCGTACGGCAATCCCTTCCCCGTGGAGCAGTTTGAGGGCAAGGAGCTTGTCGTCATCTGCGGCGGCACGGGCATGGCCCCGGTGCGCACGATGCTAGGCCACTTCTACGAGCATCCGGAGAAGGTCCGCTCGGTACATCTGATCGCGGGCTTCAAAAACCCGGACTGCGTGCTCTTTACCGACGATCTGGCGCGCTACCGCGAACGCTTCCACACGACTGTCACGCTCGACACCGGCGACGCGCCGGGCTTCGCGCACGGCATGGTCACGGCGCATATCGGGAGCGTTCCGTTCGCGGACTTCTCTGACTACAACGTCATCATCGTCGGCCCGCCCGTCATGATGCACTTCGCGGCGCTCGAATGCCTCAAGTGCGGCGCGCAGGAGGAGAAAATCTGGGTCTCGTTCGAGCGGAAGATGTCCTGCGCCGTCGGCAAGTGCGGGCACTGCAAGATCAACGAAACCTACGTCTGCCTCGAAGGCCCCGTGTTCAACTACACCCGCGCGAAGGAGCTGCTGGATTAGCGTATACCGTACAATTCCCAATCACGCGTAGGGGCGCACCTGTGTGTGCGCCC
>CAZYZQ010000002.1:5100-25141 GCA_964652075.1 uncultured Oscillospiraceae bacterium | reverse complement strand
GTGCGCCCCTACGGATTCTATCGGTAACGCATTCAGGCAACCGCGCTTGCAATTCGCCCACGTTCCGTGTAAAATGATATCGAACATGTCCCTGTCTTCGAGCCGCGCTCCCTAAGGCGAAAGCTATGGGGCCGCGGCCAGCCGGAATTTCTTCCGGCTCAGGGTTCTGCCGGAAACAGCAGGGCCTTCCGTGTTTGAAAAGGAGACGGCACGCAACACAGGTGGAGTCTACCCTCCTGCCCTCTGCGTCCGTCTTGAAGAAGACGGACGCAAATTTATGTTCAGGAGGAATCCATCATGTACAAAAAACTGCTTGCCCTCGCACTCTCCCTCTGCCTGCTGTCCGGTCTTCTGGGCGGCTGCGCGAAAAAAGAGGAAAAAACCGTCGTGACGGTCTTCGCCGCCGCGTCGCTGACCGAGGTCCTCACTACGCTCGGCGACACCTATATGCAGGCGCACGAGGACGTGACGCTCGTCTTCAACTTTGACTCGTCCGGCACGCTCCAGACGCAGATTGAGGAGGGCGCGGTCTGCGACCTCTTCCTCTCCGCCGCGCCAACGCAGATGAACGCGCTGGACGACGCGGGGCTGGTCGCGTCGCGGGTTGATCTTTTGGAAAACCGGGTTGCGCTCGTCGTCCCGGCAGACAACCCGGCCGGGATCACATCCTATGACGACCTTGCCGCCCATCTGGAGGCCGGGGATATTCTGATGGCCATGGGCGGCGCGGACGTGCCGGTCGGCCAGTATACCCAGAAAATTTTTGCCTATTTTGGCCTCGACGAGGCCGCGCTCACGGACGCGGGCTGCCTGACCTACGGTTCCAACGTCAAGGAGGTCGCCTCGCAGGTTTCCGAGGGCGCGGTAGACTGCGGCGTCGTCTATCAGACCGACGCCGCGGCGGCGGGGCTGCTCGTCGTGGACGTCGCAACCGGGGAGATGTGCGGGCAGGTGCTCTATCCCGCCGGCGTGCTCGCCGGAAGTAAGCAGGCGGACGCGGCGCAGGACTTCCTGGCCTACCTGCAAACAGACGCGGCGGGCGCGGTCTTTACGGATGCAGGCTTCACGCCGCTGGAGGGCTGAGCGGAATGGATCTGTTTCCGCTTTGGAACTCGCTGCGCATCGCGCTTTGCAGCACGGTGCTCGTGCTGGTACTCGGGACTCTCGTCGCCTACTGGACCTCCAAAGCGCCGCGTACCGTCAAGGGCCTGCTCGACGTTGTGCTGACGTTGCCGCTCGTGCTGCCGCCGACGGTCGTCGGGTACCTGCTTTTGCGCCTGCTCGGGCCGCGCAGGCCGCTCGGCGCGCTGGCGCTCGATCTGTTCGGCCTGCGGCTGACCATGACGTGGTACGCCTCCGTCTTCGCGACGGTCGCCGTCACCTTCCCGCTGCTCTACCGCACGGCGCGCGGCGCGTTTGAGTCGTTCGACGAATCGCTCACGGACGCGGGCCGCTCGCTGGGCTTGTCCAACATCTATCTCTTCTTCCGCGTCCGCCTGCCGGGCTGCCGGCAGGGGCTGCTGGCCGGGACGGTGCTCGCCTTCGCGCGGGCGCTGGGCGAGTACGGCGCGACGAGTATGCTCTCCGGCTACACGCCGGGCCGCACCGCCACGATCTCTACAACCGTCTATCAGCTCTGGCGCAACGGCGATGACGCGCTGGCGCTGCGGTGGGTGCTGCTGAATCTCGCCATCTCCTTTGCGGTGCTGCTGGCAGTCAACTTGCTGGAAACGCGAAAGCGGGGTGTGTGAGATGGCGCTGGAGCTGCAAATACAAAAACGCGCGGGCGCGTTCCGGCTGGACATCTCGCTCGACGCGGGCGGCATCGTCGGCTTTCTCGGCGCGTCCGGCAGCGGCAAGAGCATGACGCTGCGCGCCGTCGCCGGGCTGACGCGGCCCGACAGCGGCGAGATTACGCTGGACGGACGAACCCTGTTTTCCAGCGCGCGGCGCATCAATCTGCCGCCGCAGGCGCGGCGGGCGGCGCTGCTGCCGCAGGACTACGCGCTCTTTCCCCATATGACGCTGCTGCAAAACCTGCGCGCCGGTGCGCGGCGCGAGCGGACGCAGGCGGAGATCCCGGCGCTTTTGGGGCGTTTCCGTCTCTCGGACTGCGCGGAGCAGTACCCCGCCGAGCTGTCGGGCGGGCAGCGGCAGCGTGCCGCGCTGGCGCGGTGCCTGCTCTCAAAGCCGGAGATCCTGCTGCTCGACGAGCCGTTCTCCGCGCTCGACACGCCGCTGCGCGCGGCGCTTGAGCAGGAGCTGCGGCAGGTGCTGCGCGCGTTCGGCCGCACGGCGCTCCTCGTCTCACACGACGCGGGCGAGCTGTACCGGCTGTGTGACACCATCGCCGTGCTCGACCGCGGCCGGATTGCGGAGTTTGGGCCGCGTGAGGCGGTCTTCTCCGCCCCGAAAACGCGCGCATCGGCGCGCCTGACGGGCTGGCAAAATATCTCCCGCGCCCGCCGGCTGGACAGCGGGCATGTGCAGGCGCTCGACTGGGGCCTGACGCTCGAAGCGGCGGGCGAGGGCGACTATATCGCCATCGGCGCGCTGCGCCCCGGGCCGGGCATCCGCTTTGCAGTGCTGGACGCGGCGCCGTCGCCCGGGTCCGTGCGCGTGCTGCTCCGCCCCATGGGACAGGAACAGGCCGCGCCGCTTATCTGGGAACCGGCACAGCAGGTCTGGAACGCCTGCCGCGCGCCGGAGCTGACGCTCGTTCCGGAACAGATACTTCTACTGAAAGAGTGATCGCCATGACAACGCCCTACCAACAGGCGCGCGCGCTGCTGCTTATGCAGGTGCGGCCGCTGCCGTCGGAGTCCGTCCCGCTCGCGCAGGCGGCGGGGCGGGTATTGGCCGAAGCGCAGTACGCGCGCTTCGACAACCCGCCGTTCGACCGCTCGCCCTATGACGGCTACGCCTTCCGCGCCCGCGATACGGCGCACGCGCCGGTGACGCTGCGCATCATCGCGGAATGCCGCGCGGGCGACGCGCCCGTCTGTTCCCTTTCGGCGGGGACAGCGGTGAAAATCCTGACCGGCGCGCCGGTTCCGATTGGTGCGGACGCTGTCGTACCGTTTGAAAAGACGCAGTTCACGAAAAAAACCGTCACCGTCCTGCACACGGCCCAGCCCGGTGAGAACATCCTGCGCGCGGGCGAAGACCTGCACGCCGGGGCGCTGCTTGCGCAGGCGGGCACTGTCATTGATCCCGGGCTGGCCGGGACGCTCGCGTCACAGGGCCTTGCGTCCGTGCCGTGCCGCCGCGTGCCGCGCGTCGGCCTGATCTGCACCGGCAGCGAGCTGCTGGAACCGGGCGAGGCGGCCGTGCCGGGGAAAATATACGACGCCAACCGCGCCTGTCTCTCCGCCGCGCTCACATACGCGGGCTGTGAGACGGTCTGGCTCGGCCGCGCCGGGGATGACACGGCGGAAATTGCGGAAAAAATCGCCACAGGGCTTGCCCAGTGCGACGCGGTGCTTCTGACCGGCGGCGTCTCCGTCGGGGACTATGACAAAACGCCCGCCGCCATGGCGGAGGCGGGCGCGGAGCTGCTGGTACACAGGGCCGATCTCAAGCCCGGCATGGCCTGCGCCTACGGCGTCGCGTGCGGCAAGCTTGTGCTCGGCCTGTCCGGGAACCCGGCCTCGGCGCTGACGAACTTCTACGCCGTTGTGCTGCCCGCGCTGCGCCGTCTGGCGGGCCGGGCGGACGCCGTGCCGCCGGAGTTCCCGGTCACGCTGGATACGCCGTTCCCGAAAAAAAGTCCCCGCCCGCGCCTGCTGCGCGGGATGCTCGACCTGTCGGACGGCACGGCTCGTCTGCGCCTGCCCGCCGGGCAGGGCAACGCGGTGCTCTCCAGCGCCATCGGCTGCAACTGTCTGGCCATCATTCCGGCCGGAAGCGGGCCGCTGCCCGCCGGAACGGTTCTGAAAGGATTTCTGATATGAAAAAGATCAAGGTAGAAAATGCGGTGGGCATGACGCTCTGCCACGATATCACCGCCATGCGCGACGGCTTCAAGGGCGCGGCGTTCCGGCGCGGCCACGTGATTGCGCCGGAGGATATTTCGCGCCTACTCGACCTCGGCAAGCGCACGGTGTTTGTCTGGGAGGATCAGGCGGGCGAAATTCACGAGGAGGACGCCGCGCTGCGCATGGCGGCGATGGCGCCATGTGAGGGCGCGCACTACACTGCGCCGTCCGAGGGCAAGGTGCAGCTGATTGCCGACCGGCCCGGGATGCTGCGCGTCGACACGGCGCTTTTGCAGGAACTCAACGCCATCGGCGATCTGACCATCACGACGCTGCCCGACCACTATCCGGCGCAGCCCGGCGCGCGGCTGGCGTCCATGCGCATCGTTCCGCTCACCACGCAGCTGACCCAGATCGAGCAGGCCGAAGCGCTCTGCCATGCGCGGCCGCTGCTGCGGCTGCTGCCCTACCGCCCCCGCAAGGCGGCGGTCATCATCACCGGCTCGGAGCTGTACACCGGGCGCATTGCCGACAAGTTCGAGCCGGTCGCGCGCAAAAAGCTCGCAGCCTATCCCTGCGAAATTCTGGACGTCACAATCTGCGACGACGACCTTTCCATGCTGCTGGACACCGCGCGGCGGGATCTTTCGCTGGGCGCGGAGCTTCTGATCTTCTCGGGCGGCATGAGCGTCGATCCGGACGATCTGACGCCCACGGCCATCCGCGCGCTCGGCGCGCAGATCGTCAGCTACGGCGTCCCCGCCCAGCCGGGGAACATGACGCTCGTCGCGTACCTCGGCGGGATTCCCGTGCTCGGCGTGCCGGGCGCGGCGATCAGTATGCCGACAACCATCTTCGATGTGCTGCTGCCGCAGATTTTCACCGGCGAGAGGCTGACAAAGGACGATCTGCTGCGGCTCGGCGACGGCGGTCTGTGCCAGCTGTGCAGCACCTGCCATTTTCCAAACTGCACCTTCGGGAGGTACTGAGTATGCGCGATGCATACGGGCGCGAGATCACGTATCTGCGCGTCTCCGTCACGGATCTGTGCAACCTGCGCTGCCGCTACTGTATGCCGGCGCAGGGCGTTGCCAAGCGGCGGCACGACGAAATGCTCTCCGAGGAGGCGCTGCTGTGCGCAGTGCGCGCGGCGGCGTCGCTCGGGATCACAAAGGTGCGCCTGACGGGCGGCGAACCGCTCGTCAAGCCGAATATCGTCTCGATCTGCCGCGGCGTTGCCGCCATCGAGGGCATCCGCGAGGTGTGCCTGACGACGAACGGTCTGCTTCTGCCCCAACTGGCTGCGCCGCTGCGCGCGGCGGGCGTCTGCCGTGTCAACCTGAGTCTCGACACATTGGATGCCGAAAGCTATGCCGCGATTACGCGCGGCGGCGACCTCCGGCAGGCGCTGCGCGGGCTGGAGGCCGCGCTGGACGCGGGGTTTTCGCGCGTCAAGCTCAACGCCGTCCTGATCGGCGGCGTGAATGACAAGGAAATTCCGGCGCTGGCGCAGCTCAGCGTACAATACCCTGTGGATGTGCGCTTTATCGAGCTGATGCCGATGCAGCTCGGCTTTGGCGCGCAGGCGTTTTTGCCCTGCGACGCCGTGACAAACGCCCTGCCGGAGCTTCAGCCGCTTCCGCCGGACGGCGGCGTCGCGCGGCGCTACCGTCTGCCGGGCGCGCAAGGGGAGATCGGCCTGATCAGTCCCCTGAGCCGCCACTTCTGCGGCACCTGCAACCGGCTTCGCCTGACGGCGGACGGCTGCGTCAAGCCGTGCCTGCACGGCGCGCAGGAGTTTTCACTGCGCGGCCTGACCGAGGACGAAATGCGTGCGGTGTTCCGGCAGGCGATTGCCGCGAAGCCCGCGTGCCACCCGCCGCTCTCCACCACCAATCCCAGCGCGGCGGGGCGGGCGATGAACGAGATCGGAGGTTAGGCCATGGCACAGATTCCGATTTTAGGGTTCGCGGGCTACTCCGGGTGCGGCAAGACGACGCTGCTCGAGCAGCTCATTCCCCGGCTGACCACGCGCGGCCTGCGTATCGCCGCCGTCAAGCACGACGGGCACGACTTTTCCATCGACCACCCGGACAAGGACTCCTACCGTCTCACGGCGGCCGGCGCGGCGGTGACCGTCGTGACCTCCGGCGCGCAGACCGCGACGGTCGAGCGGCGCAGCTTGTCGCTGGCGGACGTGCTGGCGGGGATTCACGACGTGGATCTCGTGCTGGTGGAGGGCTTCAAGCGCGCCTCACTGACGCAGATCGGCCTGACGCGCGCAGGGCTTCCCCTGCCCGACGTGCCCGAACGCTTCGCGGCGATCGTGACGGACGCGCCCATGCAGGCGCAGGTTCCGCAATTTTCCTTTACACAATACAACGAAATAACGGAGTTTATTATGGAAAACAGGAATGATTTTACGCACTTCAACGACGAGGGGCGGGCAAAAATGGTAGGGGTGGACGAAAAGCCCGTCACCCGCCGCACCGCCGTGGCGATGGCGCGGGTGCTCGTCTCGCCCGAGACCTTCCGCCTGATCCGAACCGGCGGCATGAAAAAGGGCGACGTGCTGACCGTCGCGCAGATCGCGGGCATCCTCGGCGCGAAGCGCACGCCGGAGCTGATCCCGATGTGCCACCCCGTGCTGCTGGGCAGCGTTGACCTCTCGCTCTCTCTCGATGAGGCGCGCCTCAGCGTCGAAATCCGCGCAACGGTAAGCTGTTTCGGCCGCACGGGCGTGGAGATGGAGGCGCTGACGGCGGCGTCCACGGCGGCGCTGACGGTCTACGACATGTGCAAGGCCGTCCAGCGGGACATCGTGATCACGGACGTGCATCTTGTGGAAAAGACCGGCGGCGTCCACGGCGACTATCGGGAGGAGAAGGCATGAACAGAACAGCGGCGGTTTTTACCCTCAGCGACAAGGCCTCGCGCGGCGAGCGCATCGACACGAGCGGCCCGGCCGTCTGCCAACTGCTGGCGGACGCCGGGTGGGAGATCGTCCACACGGCGATTCTGCCGGACGAGCAGGCACAGATTGAAGCAGCGCTGCGGCAGAGCGCGGACAAGCGCGGCGTCGCGCTCGTCGTCACAACCGGCGGCACCGGCTTCTCCCCGCGTGATGTGACGCCGGAGGCGACAAAGGCGGTCATTGAGCGCGAGACGCCGGGCATCCCGGAGCAGATGCGCGCCGAGAGCATGAAGCTGACGCCGCACGGCTGCCTGTCCCGCGCGTGCGCGGGCATCCGGGGCCGGACGCTGATCGTCAATCTGCCGGGCAGCGAGAAGGCCGCGCGGGAGAATCTCACGGCGGTGCTCCCGGCGCTTTCACACGGCGTCAAAATGCTCCAGTCCGAGGGCAGCGCGGAGTGCGCGTCGCAGCCCGCCGCGCAGAAGGTGCCGTCGCTGGACGGCTGGCTGCGCGAGGCGCAGGCGGCGCAGGACGCGGGCGCGTGCGGGATGTATCTCTTCCACGTCGGCGTCGTCCGGCAGACGGCGAAGATACAGGCGCGGGAGGGCGCATCTGCGCCCCCGGTCACCGGGATGCGGTTTTCCTATGACCGGGACCGCGCCGAGGCTGAGGCCGCGAAGGTGCGCGCCCTGCCGGGCATTCATCTGGTGCGCGTCTTTCTGAACGAGGGCAGCTTACAGGTGGGAGACACCATCATGCAGGTGCTGGTCGGCGGCGACACGCGGCCGCACGTCCTGCCCGCGCTGGAGCAGCTCGTGCAGGCGCTCAAAACGAACTGTGTCACAGAACAGGAGCTGTTTTAATACGCAAAGCCCCGATGGAATTCCATCGGGGCTTTGCTTTTTCTGCGCATTCTGCTATAATAAGTCGAAATTGGGGGGCAGATTCCATGACAAACGCAGAACTTCACACGCTGCTGCGGCAGATCTTCGGGCATGATGCGTTCCGGCCCGGGCAGGAGGCGCTGATTGACGCGCTGCTTTCGGGGCGGGACGTGCTCGGCGTCATGCCGACCGGCGCGGGCAAATCCATCTGCTACCAGCTTCCGGCGCTGCAGCTGCCGGGCATGGCCATTGTCATCTCGCCGCTCATCTCGCTGATGAAGGATCAGGTGGAGGCGCTGACGCTCGCGGGCGTACCGGCGGCGTACCTCAACTCCACACTCTCCGCCGACGAGAGCCGCGCGGTGCTGCGCGGCGCGCACAACGGCGCGTGGAAGCTGCTCTACGTCGCGCCCGAACGGCTCGACACGCCGGGCTTTCAGGCGCTGGCGCAGGACGGGGACGTCTCCATTTCGCTCGTCGCCGTCGATGAGGCGCACTGCGTCAGCCAGTGGGGGCAGGACTTCCGCCCCAGCTACCTGCGGATTGCGGACTTTCTCGACTCGCTGCCCGTCCGCCCCGTCGTCGGCGCGTTCACAGCCACGGCGACCGACGCGGTCAAGGCCGATATCGCGTCCCTGCTCGGCCTGCGCGACCCGCTCCAGCTCACAACCGGCTTCGACCGGCCGAACCTCTTTTTCGCCGTCTCCCGCCCGAAGCGCAAGACGGCGTACCTTCTGGACTTTCTCTTCGCCCGCCCGACGCAGAGCGGCATTGTCTACTGCGCAACGCGCAAGACCGTCGAAACGGTCTGCGACGCGCTGCTTACCGCCGGGATCGCGGCCACGCGCTACCACGCCGGCCTGCCGGACGAGGAGCGGCGGGGAAACCAGGAGGACTTCCTCTACGACCGCGCGCGCGTCATGGTCGCGACGAACGCCTTTGGCATGGGCATCGACAAGTCGAACGTGAGCTTCGTCGTCCACTACAACATGCCGAAGAACATCGAAAGCTACTATCAGGAGGCGGGCCGCGCCGGGCGCGACGGCAGCCCCGCGCACTGCGAGCTGCTCTTTTCGCAGGGCGACGTGCAGACGGCAAAATATCTGATCTCCCACGCCGAGGAAAACGAGCTGCTCTCCCCCGACGAGCAGGAGGCCGTCTATCTGCGCGACATTCAGCGCCTTTCCCAAATGGAGGGCTACTGCAAGACGGCCGGCTGCCTGCGTGCCGCGCTTTTGCGCTACTTTGGCGAGGACGCGCCCGACCGGTGCGGCAACTGCTCAAACTGCCGGACCGTCCTCTCTCAACAGGATATCACGCTCGACGCGCAGAAAATCCTCTCCTGCGTCGCGCGCGTCGAGCGGAAATACAAGGGCGGACTCGGTACTGTGCTGATCGTCCGCACGCTTGCGGGCAGCCGCGACAAGCGGGTTCTGGCGCTCGGACTGGATACGCTCCCCACCTACGGTCTGCTCAAGGCGCTCAAAAAAGAGCAGATCCGCGCGGAGATCGACGCGCTGCTCGAACAGGGCTATCTGAAGCTGGACGGTTTGGACTTTCCCGTCCTGCGCCTGACGCAGAAGGCGCGCGCCGTGCTGTTCGAGGGCGAACACGTCTTCCGGATGGTGCGGGAGGAAGCGTCTGCCGCGTCAAAGCCGGTGCGCCCGTCCGCTGCGCCCGTTGCGGCGGACGAGGGGCTGTACGAGGCGCTGCGCGCCGTGCGGATGCAGATCGCCCGGCGGGAAAAGATTCCGCCGTACATGATTTTCTCCAACGCGACGCTCTCCGACATGGCCGCGAAGAAGCCGCGCGGCATGCGGGATTTTCTGGCCGTCTCCGGCGTCGGCGACGTCAAGGCCGAGCGCTACGGCAAGGCGTTTCTGGAGGAGATCCGAAACTATCAGGCATAATAAACAGGCCCGGGGAGCTCCCCCGGGCCTGTTTTTCAGTTCAGTTGCTCTTTCGCGATAAAGATACTCGCAAAGCCCGGCTCCCGGACAAGGCCCTTTTCATAGACGCTTCCCACCGGGTTCTCCGGATTGACGCGGCTCTGCATCTCCGGAATGATCCAAAGGCGCACATCCTGCGTGCCCAGCATCTCGCCGCAGGGGTAGCAGCGGTCGAAGTCGACCTCCTGCGCGCACGCCCTGTAGAGCGCGATCGACGATTCCTTCTCCCGGCCCGCCGGCTCATGGCCGAGCCAGAGCGTGTCGGCGGGCAGCGCCAGCGCCGTCTCGAGCGTCCGGCGATAGACGGACAGCGGCTGTGAGATACCGGTCTGGAAGAGGAACAGCGCGCTGTTCATCGCGTCGCCGACGTACAGTTCGCGCGTGGTGCGGTTCAGATAGCCTGTGGAGCCGGCCGTGTGGCCCGGCAGCGCGACGGCCTCGATCTGCTGGTCGCCGAGGTCGAAGACATGCCCCGGCTCACACGGCAGCATCGTCCCCGTCGGCGCGGTCAGATACGCCTCCAGAAAATCGTCCGGCTTCTCGGGCGGCAGGGCCGCGCTGCGCGCGGCGGGGTTGTCGTACATGCGTGCCGTCTCAAAATCGAGCGAGCTGATATAGACTTCCGGGAACTGCCAGTTGCCGCACGAATGGTCGGGGTGGCCGTGCGTATTGACGACGGTCAGGGGCTTGTCCGTGATACCTGCAATCAGCGCGGGCAGGTTGCCGTAGCCGAAGCCGGTATCGATCAGCAGCGCGCCGGTCGTACCGACGAGCAGATCCATGATTACATTGTCCTCAAAAAAGCGGTAATGCTGATCCGAAATTTTTGTCACCTGATAGCTGATGGCCATATATTGCGCCTCCGTTTTTGTTTTAATTGTAGCACAAACAATGCGCCCACGCAAGCGCCGCCTCAATATTTCAGCACGAAATAGATCACATACACCCAGCTCAGCAGCCCATGCACAATCGCCCAGCCGACGGAGCGCCACGTGACGTAGCTGATGACCATCGCCAGCGCGCTGCCGAAGGTGATTCCCGTTTTGACGGTTCTTTTGACGGTTTGCTTTTTCTCGTCCATGGGAATTTCTCCTTTTTGCTTTTCATTCTATACCGCCCGCATGGAAAACGCAAGGATTGCGGTGGGAAAAATAGGGGCTGGCGCTTTGGGAGAAAATCGTGTATAATAGGCTTGTAGTATACGCAAATGGAGGCATCCGCCATGCAGGAGCTGCTGGGAAACGAGGAACTGAAGCTGCGCCTGCGGCAGAGCGCGCGGCACGACACGCTCTCACACTGCTATCTGCTCTCCGGCCCCTCGGGCAGCGGGAAGCATACGCTCGCGCGCTGGCTGGCCGCCGCGCTTGAATGTGAGCAGCCCACCCGTCCCTGCCTGCGCTGCCGTGACTGCCGCAAGGTCGAAGGCGACGTCCACCCGGACGTCATCACCGTGGACGATGCGCGCAAAACCATCCCCGTCGACCGCATCCGCGACATGGTTGCGGACGTCTTCATCCGCCCGAACGAGGGGCGCAGAAAGGTCTATCTCTTCCCCCGCGCGCAGGACATCGGCCCGGCGGGGCAGAACGCGCTGCTGAAAATTCTGGAGGAGCCGCCCCCCTACGCGGCGTTCCTGCTGCTCGCGGAAAACCCGAACCTGATGCTCGCGACCATCCGCTCGCGCTGTGTGGAGCTGGAGCTTGCGCCGCTGCCCGCGCCGCTGTTGCGGCAGACGCTGCGCGCGCAGCACCCGGAGGCGGATGCACAGGCTGTGGAGGCCGCGATCGTCGCCTCGGGCGGCTTTCTCGGGCAGGCGCTCAGCCATCTCGCGGGCGCGGCCGTACCGCCGGAGACGGCGGCCTTTGCCGCCGCGCTGGGCGACCCACTCGCGCTTGTCGAGCTGTTCGCCGGGCTGGAAAAGTGTAAGCGCGACGCGTTTTTGCCGCTTCTTTTGCAGTGGCGGCAGCTGCTGGCAGAAGCGCTGAAGGTGCAGGCGGGCCTTCCCGCCAGCTCGCAGGAGGCCGCGCTGCTGGCCCGCCAGCCGGGGCAACGCCTGGCCGACGCCGCCGCGCTGCTGCAAACCGCATCGGAGTGGGCTGATGCCAACGTGAGCGTCGCGCATCTGTGCGGCCTGCTGGCCGCCGGTCTGCGGCCCTGATTTTGATACTTGCGCCGCCCTGTTCGGCGGCAGATTGGAGCTATTATGGACGAAACCCTGAACCCGGCAGCAGAGCCTGCCAAAATTTCCTCCCCGCCCATGCCCGCGCAGCCGGAGGCGCAGGCCGAGGTGCCCGCCGCGCCGGTTATTCCGCCGGTCAGCGTCGTGGACGTGCAGTTCCGGCCCGGCGGGAAGATCTACTGGTTCTTCCCCGGCACCACACAATATAAAACCGGCGACCACGTGATTCTGGACACCACGCGCGGCCCGGAGTTCGGCATCTGTATGTCGGACAACCACCTGATCCCAGCCGTGGAGATCGTCTCCCCTCTGCGCCAGATCCTGCGCCGCGCAACTGAAGCGGACGAGCAGACCGTCGCCGCGTGCCGCGAAAAAGAGAAGCGCGCCATGGAGGTCTGCCAGCAGAAGATCCAGGAGCACAATCTGGATATGCAGCTCGTGAGCGCGGAGTGCGCGTTCGACGGCAGCAAGCTGCTCTTCTTCTTCACCGCCGACGGGCGCGTCGACTTCCGCGAGCTGGTGAAGAACCTCGCCTCGATCTTCCGCACACGCATCGAGCTGCGGCAGATCGGCGTGCGCGACAAGGCGAAGATGGTCGGCGGTCTCGGCATCTGCGGCCGCCCGTTCTGCTGCTGCGAATTCCTCGACGACTTCCAGCCCGTCTCCATCAAGATGGCGAAGACGCAGAACCTCAGCCTCAACCCGACCAAGATCTCCGGCACCTGCGGGCGGCTCATGTGCTGCCTGAAATACGAGCAGGAGGCCTACGAGGATCTGCTCGCACACTCCCCGAAGGTCGAGTCGTTCGTCGACACGCCGGACGGGCGCGGCACCGTTATCGACGTCAACCTGCTGCGCGCAAGCGTCAAGGTGCGCATGGAGCGCAGCCCGGACACGATCACAAGCTATCCCATCTCCGAGATTGAGGTCTTCCGCAACGGTAAGGCGCGCAAGACCGACCCGCCCATCCCCGAGGACTGGGCGCCCATCTCCTCGCGTCCGCGTCCCGCGCCGGAGCCGGAGACGCCGTTCTTTGAACCGAAGCTCCGCACGCCGCGCCCACAGACGCGCAGCGCCGAACCTGCCGTCCCCGCCGTGCCGGACGCGCCGCGCCCGGAGCCGAAGCAGGAGCCGAAACCCGAGCAGAAGCAGGGCAGCCGCCGCAACCGCAACCGCCGCAGCGGCGGTGGAAACGCGGACGCACCGAAACAGGAGCAGCCCGCCCATCGGCGAATCGCGAACAACGGCGAATACCGCATCAACGGAGAGCGCCGCCCGCGCCCGGAGACGCCGGTCATCCCCGGCGAGCATACGAGCGCACCGAAGCAGGAGCAGCCGCGCGATACCGCCAAGGCAGGCGGCAACCGGAGCGGCAACCGCAACCGCCGTCGCCGCCGCGGCAGCGGGAGCGGGAGCAGCAAGAAAAACCCCGGCACGCCGCCCGCGCCGGAAGCATAAATTTATATAAAAACGTGTCCTCCGACCGCACAAGGCCGGAGGACACGTTTTTTATTTTTTACCGCACCTTCATGGCGCGCATGGCGTTGAGAATCGCGATCACCGCGACGCCGACGTCGGAGAACACCGCCGCCCACATGGAGGCGTAGCCCAGCGCGCCGAGCACGAGCACCACAGCCTTGACCGCCAGCGCAAATACAATGTTCTGCCGCGCGATGCGCATCGTCCGGCGCGCAATGCGCACCGTCAGCGCCAGCTTCGACGGCTTGTCGTCCATCAGCACAATATCCGCCGCCTCGATGGCCGCGTCGGAGCCGATGCCGCCCATCGCAATGCCGACATCCGCACGGCTGAGCACCGGCGCGTCGTTCAGCCCGTCGCCGACGAAGGCGAGATAGCCGTCCGGGCGCTTGTCGCGCAGCAGGCGTTCAACCTGCTCGACCTTGTCAGCCGGCAGCAGCTCCGCGTGCACCGCGTCAAGGCCGAGCTGCCGCCCGACGGCCTCACCGACGCTGCGCCGGTCGCCGGTCAGCATCACAGTCTGCCGGACGCCGAGCTGCTTCAGCTCCGCAACCGCCTGCCCCGCGTCGGGGCGCACCTCGTCGGCAATCACAAGGCAGCCGAGATACGCGCCCGCCAGCGCAACATGGACAACCGTCCCGACACTGTCCGGCTCCTGCGCCGCAACCGGCGCCAGTAGCGCCGCGTTGCCCGCCAGAACCTCCACACCGTCCAGCTCGGCGCGCACGCCGCGCCCCGCCACGACCTCCGCGTTCGTCACACGGGACGCCTCCACGCTCCCGCCCCACGCCGCGCGGATCGAGGCGGCGATGGGATGGTCAGCGTAGGCCTCGGCCAGCGCGGCCGTCTCGAGCAGCTTCTCCTCCGGGACGCCGGGCGCCGGGTGGCGCTCGGTGACGCAGAAGGTGCCCTTCGTCAGCGTGCCGGTCTTGTCGAAGACGACGGTGTCCAGCTTCGCGGCGGCCTCAAGGAAGTTGCCGCCCTTGATCAGGATGCCCTGCCCGGACGCCGCGCCGATGCCGCCGAACAGGCTCAGCGGCACGGAGATCACCAGCGCGCAGGGGCAGGAGATGACTAAGAACGTACAGGCGCGCGCAATCCAGTCGCCCCACCCGCCGACAAACAGCGGCGGCACAACAGCCAGCAGCACTGCGGCGATGACCACCGCCGGGGTATACCAGCGCGCAAAGCGCGTGATAAACCGCTCCACATTGGCCTTCTTGTCGGCCGCGTTCTCGACCAGCTCCAGAATCTTCGAGACGGTCGAGTCCTCAAACGCCTTCGTCGTGCGCACGCGCAGCGTGGACGCGCCGTTGATGCAGCCCGAAATAATCGCGTCGCCCGGCGCGGCACGGCGCGGGACGGACTCGCCGGTCAGCGCCGCCGTGTCGAGCATCGAGCTGCCCGAGACAATCACGCCGTCCAGCGGGACGCGCTCGCCGGGGCGGATGACGATCTCCGTGCCGATCTCGACCTCGTCCGGGTCGACCTGCGTCAGCACACCGTCCACCTCAACGTTCGCGTACTCGGGGCAGATGTCCATCAGCCCCTTGATCGACCGGCGGCTGCGCTCGACGGCGACGCTCTGGAACAGCTCGCCGACCTGATAGAACAGCATCACCGCCACCGCCTCCACGCTCTCACCAACGGCAAACGCGGCAAGCGAGGCGACCATCATCAAAAACGACTCGTCGAACAGCTGCCCGTGCGCAATCCCGCGCACGGCGTTCCAGAGCACGTCCCAGCCGACAATGGCATAGGGCACGGCGTACAGCAGCAGCTCGGCCCAGCCGGGCACTTCCACAAAGTGCAGCACGATCAGAAGCGCCAGATATACGGCCCCCGCCGTGAGAATGCGCGCAAGCGCGCGTTTCTGCTTCTTTGTCATGCGGTTTCCCTCTTTTCATATTATCACATGTTCAATCGTTCATATGTATAGGCAGAGATGACACCCCGGGCTTCCGGGGTGCATGGCTCAGCGCAGGATCACGCAGTCCGGCTCGACCTTGTTGCAGACCCGGACGACCTCGTCCATAATCGCGTCAAAGCGGCCATCGTCGGCGTCAATTGTCATCTTCTGCGTCATAAAGCTGACGGAGGCGTCGTGGACGCCGTCGATCTTTTTGATTGCCGTCTCCATTTTTGCGGCGCAGTTCGCGCAGTCCAGATCCTGGAGCTTGAATTTCTTTTTCATACCCGGTCTTCCCTTCTGTTGTTGTGATTATTCGTTGATATGTTCCATGCCCTGCCGCAGGATGGTCAGGACATGCGCGTCCGCCAGCGAGTAGAACGCCGATTTGCCCTCGCGGCGGCTTTTGACGAGCTTGCTGGTTTTGAGCACGCGCAGCTGGTGCGAAATCGCACTCTGCTGCATCTGGAGCGCCTGCGCAATGTCGCACACGCACAGCTCCCCCGCCTCCAAAAGCGTCAGGATCTTCACGCGCGTGAAGTCCCCGAAGATCTTGAACAGATCGGCCAGATCGTAGAGCGTCTCGTCGTCCGGGACGGCGGCCAGCGCCGTCGCCACGGCCGTGGGATGTACCTCCGTACACTCGCAGCGGTCGATTCCACGGTTCACCATGTGCTCTCCTCCGTTCACTTGAATATATGAGCTGTTGTTCATATATTCATGATAGCACACTCCCCGGAAATGTCAAGGGGTACGGCAAAAATTTTTCCCGCCGCGCGTCCGCCTTGCATTCCGGCGCCAAACGCGGTATACTGAGCAGGAAAGGACGCGATGATGTGGCAGAGTATAAAGCAGAGATGCCGGAGCGCATCGGCAACCTGATTAAAGAGATCCAGCAGGCCGTGAGCAAGGAGCGCAACCGCTACTGGGCCGCCTACGACCTGACCGCGTCGCAGACGGACGTGCTGCTGATGATCCTGCGCCACCCCGGCGGCGAGATCAATCAGGTGGATTTGCAGCGCAGGCTGCACCTGTCCAACCCGACGGTGGCCGGCATTGTCAAGCGGCTGGTCGCGCGCGGTTTTCTGGAAAAGCGCCCCAGCCGGAAGGACGCGCGCTTCAGCGCCCTCTGCCCGACAGAAAAGGCCATCCGCGCCCATCAGCAGGGCTCGGACAACCCGCAGCTCATCGACGCGCACTTCCTCGACGGCCTGAGCGAGGACGACTGCGCGCGGCTGGAGGCGTCGCTCGCGCAGGTGCTGCAAAATATGCGCCGGATTCAGGCCATGCAGCTCACCGCCCAGATGCTCACGCCCCCGCAGGCGTGAGCCGGCTCTCCCGTTTTTCCGCACAGGCAGACAAAGGCGGCCAACCCTTCCGGGTTGGCCGCCTTTGTCTGCCTGCCGCGCGGCTTTATTGTGCGTCCTGCGCCTGTTCCAGACAGCGCTGCAGGATCGCCGCGGCCTCGGCGCGGGTCGCGTGCCCGCCGGGACGCAGGCTCCCGTCGCCGTAGCCGTTGAGGATGCCGTTCGCGACGGCCCAGCGCAGCGCCTGCACGGCGTAGCCGCTGGCGTCGTCCGCGTCGGTGAATGCCAGCTCCCCGGCAGCGGCAGGGCTACCCGCATGGTCTCGCCTTCCTGCGTCAGGCCGGCGTTCTCGGTTGTGGTGACCTTGTTGATCGAGAATGACGCCGTGGCCGTGCCGGTATAGTTGCCCGTGCCTGTCACGGTGACGGTGTAGTTGCCCGGCTGCGTGACGTCCGTGGGCATCGAAACCGTGTACTCCGTCCCCAGCGTCAATGCAGCGCCGTCCAGGCTGACGGCGAGCGCCGGGGTATGGGGCTGGCCGTCCTCCCGGAACGCGTCGGGGGTCAGCGTGACCGTGGCGGCCGCGAGATCCCGCGGCTTCACCGTAACCTCTATGGGCGCGCCTGCCAGCTCGAAGCCGTTCCAGCTGACAACGCAGTAGAACCGGTACGTGCCCGCGTCCAGCCCCGTGGGTACGGGGAAGGCGGCGCCAGTCGCGCCTTCGATGGCAGCGTCCGCCTCGTCCTCCGTTCCGGAGGCCTGATACCACTGGTAGGTCAGCTCCAGCTCCTCTGTGGTCTTCGTCGTGACAGTCAGGGTGGGGCGTCGGCCGTCGAATAGCCGAAGGTCACGGTGGCGGCGTCGGCCTCGCTGGTGATCTCCAACGGGAGCGGGAGAACGGTGACCGTGCCAGCAAGCTCCTTTCCGCTCAGCTCAGCGCTCGGGACCCATTCGCCCAGGGTGCCGTCTTCGAGAAGCCATCTATATGCGTATCCGTCCGCCAGCAGGTCTCTGAGGGTATGAGTTGAGACATAACTATCTTTAATCCAGATTGCTTTGCTGTCCCAGGTACCGGATTCGGTGCTCTCATATCTTCCTTCTCCGGTAAAGGTCCCGCCGTAGAGCTTGACTTCACCGGAGTCCAGCTCCTTAGCGAGGCCGTTCGCCCCGTCCCGGCCCGTGAATTGCCCGCTGTAAATGACAACCTTGCCGCCTCTCGACATGATTGCGCCTGTCCCATACTTGCTCCCACTCTGGAGAGAACTGTCCCTTACCGTGACGCAGCCGGTTTCAAAGGCTGAGACGCATGCGTACGCCGGTGAAAAAATTGTACAGTTCTCCAGCGTCAGGCAGCCATATACCACGCTCCCATCCCAATCTTCGCTGTGAATCGCCACGCCCTCCGCCATGGTCAGCGTGAAGTCCGCGTCTTTGGGAACGTACGGGAATTCCCACAGGGAACGGCTCTGCAGCAGCGTGAGGGTGGAGCCTTTGGCCGCGACGGCCGCTTCCCAGGCTTCCTCCAGCGTTTTGTACGCGGTGGTCCCGCTGTCCGTCTCCACCTTCGCCATGTACTGCCCCTCGGGCAGCGTCGCGGTGAAGTGCGCACCGAAGGGTTCCCCGTCCTGCGCCGAATATACGATGGTGTAGTCCAGCGCGGAGCCTTCGTCTCTTGTGACCTTCAGAGTCCAGTCCCCGATGTATTCAAACGTTTGACCCGCCATTCTGATCTCGACCGACTGCTGGATTTTCTCTGAAAGATCGGTTCCATCCGCTTCCATAGGCGGAACATGGATCTCCATTGTATACTTTAACGTTTTCGTCTCAAAAATTCCTTCTCAAGAAATATGTCCTGTCTTGAAGATCTCCATATCCCCTCCTTCCTCAATACGCAGCATACCATTGTTAACAAACGCGCCATCCGCATACAGGCCGCCTGCAACAAGCAGCGTGCCGTTGTTGGTCAGGGTCGTACCCTCGAGCGCCTGAAGCCCGCTCTCTTTCGGGATGGTCAGCGTATAACCCTCCGGAATTGTAGCGTCGGTTCCCAAAAGGCAGCGGCCGTAGACCTGCCCCGCTTCGCCCTGAAAGACCACGCCGTACCAGCTGTCCGTGTAGTCCGTGTCGTCGCTGTCGCTGTGGCTGATGCTGCTGGCCATGATATAGGGGACGAGAGCCGCTTTTCCTGTCTCCTCCGGGCCGACTGTGAGCGTGCCGCCGCTGCCGCCCGCGCCGCCGATGGCTGTGATATTGCCGCCCGTGATCGTAATGTCTGTGCCGCCGGAGCTTCCTGCGTCGGCACCGATTCCTGCGCCGCCTTGGGTATCCTCCCCATCTTCTGTGGTTGCGCCCACGGCGCGGATGGTACCGCCGGCGATCGTGATATGTTTGCAGGTAATGCCCGCACCCGCAGCCCCACGGTCACCATTGCCGCCGCCTGTGGCGGTGAGGGAGCCGTCGCCGGTGATGAGCAAGCTTCCACCGCCATTCAGCTGCAGCGCGGCCTTGCCGGGGCCGCCTGTCAGACTGTTCTCGCCCTTCAGCGTCACGGTGACCTTGCATCTCGTCTCAATTAAAAGCGGGACAGCGTCTGATCCCGCCTCCACGGACATACCACTCAGATCGATGTTCAAATTCTCCAACGTGATGTTGCTGTCTGTCACACTGGACACCATCGGCATATCACCAAACTCGCAGCCGCGCTCATGGCATTGCTGCTCTGCCTGTGTCTGGCCGCGATGGCCTGCTCCGGCTCCCTGACGGAAGACGCCGTCGGGCGCGGCGTGGCGCTGGAATATGAGAGTGCCCTGTTCGACACCGGCGCGCCAATCAGCGTCAACATCCTTATGGACGAGACGCAGTGGGCAAGTATGCTGGCAAACGCCATGCAGGAGACGTACTACCAGTGCGACGTGGAGATCAACGGGCAGACCTTCTACCGCGTGGGCATCCGCCCGAAGGGCAACACCAGCCTCTCCTCCATCGCCAACGACCCGGACACCGACCGGTTCAGCCTGAAGCTGGAATTCGGCCAGTATGTGGACGGGCAGACCTGCTACGGTCTGGACAAGCTTGTTTTGAACAACAACTACGCGGACGCTACCAATATGAAAGAAGCGCTCATCTACGATATGTTCCGCTTTCTCGGCGCGGACGCCTCGCTCTACAACTATGCGAAGCTCTCCGTCAATGGGGAATACTGGGGTGTCTATCTTGCGCTCGAGGCCGTGGAGGACAGCTTCCTTTTGCGCAACTACGGCGTACAGGCCGGCGCGCTCTACAAGCCGGAGGGCACGCAGGCCGCAGGTGGCGGCGGAATCGGGCAGGGCGGCATGGGCCTCCCGCGCGAAGGCGGCGATGCGGGCGGCGCGGATCTGCGCTATACGGACGACGCGCTGGACAGCTACGCCGCCATCTGGGACGGCGCAGTGACAGACACCGGC
>CAZYZQ010000002.1:0-5000 GCA_964652075.1 uncultured Oscillospiraceae bacterium | reverse complement strand
CCCGTCCGTCGCAGTCTGATGAAATTTGGGGCCTTCTTAAAATCGGTCAACGGCGTTATGATGTGCTTGCCCAATCGGCCCACGGAGGCGACGCTATGAATCAGGCTTTCTTTTCCCTGCCCGCATAGAAGCAGCAGGCAATCCTCAATGCCGGTTACCGGGTCTTTTCGCAGAACACCTATAAAAACAGCCCCATGTGCGAGATCGCGGAGGAGGCCGGGATCAGCAAATCGCTGCTTTTCCACTACTTCCACAACAAGCGGGAGCTGTAGCTCTTTCTCTGGGACAAGTGCGCCGAGATCACCATTGCATATATGACGCAGTCCAACTGCTATGCGCAGCGCAAGCTGTTTGAAAGCATGGAGCCTGCGCAGCTCGAACGCGATTTTCGCCGTACCGCCCGCCGCGCTGACCGGCGTCTTGGCGCTCTGCAAGGAGGAGCGGGGACGCACGGCGGAATTTCTGCTGACGCACCCCATCTCCCGCACGCGCGTCGTCGTGGAGAAGTGGCTTGCGGTCACGGTGCAGCTGCTCGCCGCCGCAGCCGCCCTTGCCGCAGGGCTCTGCTACTACCGGCGGAAGGATATCCCGTAGCCAAAACACGCGCCGCCCCTGCCGGTCAGACAGAGGCGGCGCGTGGTGGTGTTTGGTTACACTTCTGGTTTTTGTTACAAAGATGCAGATGCCTTATTTGCAGTTCTACTTATTTGTTGTTTTCCTTGGCAGTTCGGCAGGAGGAGATCAATAGTCTGCGGATATTTCCACATTGTCTTTCTGCGCTTTGGTAAGCCGTATCCTCGATGCGTCCTGTTTCATGCATGAGTTTTAACCAATAGCTTGTTTCATTGGCTTCTTTCAATGCAATCTCCAATTTCGCAATAAAATCCCGCCTGCTGTGCGCATACTGCGCCTCGTGAATATTTGCGCCGACAGAGGTGCCTGCTCTGGCAAGCTGATCTGTCATATAGGCACTTTTGGGTGCAGTAACACTATCAACCAGTTTCACGATTGCAACAGCAAATTTAAAGGAATAATCCAGCAATTTATTCTCTGACATACCGCACCCCCTTTTAATGATATATCGCCACATGATGCACTTGCTTTGTAAGCAAGATGCGCGACCCAATACGCGAAGCGTATATCATCTGTGCAGCAGATATCATACCCACAGGGTATCTCACCCGTTCCGCAGGAACGGATATCGTTTTCAATGATATATCGCCGTCGGCGATATGATATACGGCTGACGCCGTATGATATACTTGCTTTGCAAGTATGAATGATATCCGTTTCTCCATACGCGAAGCGTATATCGTCTGCGCAGCAGATATCATACCCACAGGGTATCTCACCCGTTTCGCAGGAACGGATATCATTGAAAAAGACGATTGCGAACGCAATCGTCTTTTTCATGGAGCAGGTAAAGGGAGTCGAACCCTCCTATGCAGCTTGGGAAGCTGCCGTTCTACCGATGAACTATACCTGCGTATGTTGGTATTATAGCAGATACGTCCGGAAGTTGCAATCGAAATTTGCCAGCATTTCACACAAATTTTTTTCGCAGGATCAAGCGGATGTCCATAGACATTTGATTTTTCCCGCGGTATAATGGCTGTAAACAGGCGGCTGTGCGCACCCGCGTACAGCCGCAAGCAAGAAAGAAGGGTTAATCGGATGAAGCATTCGTTTTTTGGCGGCGTCCATCCGGACGAGCGAAAAAATCATTCCTGTGACGTCCCTGTCCGCCCCTGCCCACCGCCCGCGCTTGTCGCGATTCCCATGTCGCAGCACATCGGCGCGCCGTGCAAGCCGCTGGTGAAGCCCGGCGATCTTGTCGCCATCGGCCAGAAAATCGGCGACGGCGAGGGGCTGTGCGTCCCGGTGCACGCGTCGGTCTCCGGCAAGGTCAAGGCCGTGGAAGCGCGCCCACTGCCCGGCGGCACGGAGGGGCTGTGCGTCGTCATTGAAAATGATTTTCAGAATACATACGCCTCTTCCCTGACGCCCCATGCGTCCATCGATGATCTGACGGCGGACGAGCTGACCACGATCATCCATGACGCGGGCATCACCGGCATGGGCGGCGCGGGGTTCCCGACCTACGCGAAAATCGCCTCCGGCGTCGGCAAGGTCGATACCATTATTATCAACTGCGCCGAGTGCGAGCCGTACATCACCTCGGACGATCGGCTCGCGCAGGAGTGCCCGGATCAGATCGTCGGCGGCGCGCGCGTCCTCATGAAGACGCTCGGCCTGCGCCACGCCGTCATCGGTATTGAGGCCAATAAGAAGACGGCCGCGCGCCAGCTGAAGGCAATCTGCCCCGAGGGCGGGGACATTGACGTGCTCGTGCTGCGCACGCGCTACCCGCAGGGCGCGGAAAAGCAGCTGATTCAGTCCGTGACCGGACGGCAGGTGCCGCCGGGCGGCCTGCCCGCGCACGTCGGCTGCGCCGTGTTCAACGCGACGACCTGCGCCGCCGTCTATGACGCCGTGTACCTCGGCCGCCCGCTGACGGAGCGCATCGTCACCGTCACCGGCGGCGCGGTGAAAAACCCCTGCAACCTGCGCACCCCGATCGGCACGAGCTACCGCGACCTGCTTGTCGCGGCGGGCGGGCTGATCTGCAAGCCGTATAAAATTCTCTCGGGCGGCCCGATGATGGGTCTTGCCCAGTATACGATCGACGTGCCGACGACAAAGGGCGCAAACGCCGTGACCGTCCTGACAAGGCAGGACTGCCAGGACGTGGAAACACCGCACTGCATCCGCTGCGGCCGCTGCGTACAGGCCTGCCCGATGCACCTGATGCCGCTGTTTTTGCAGAACGCCTATGAAAAGGGCGACGTGGAGGAGCTGGACGCGCTGCACGTGATGGACTGCATCGAGTGCGGCGCATGCGCCTACGGCTGCCCGGCCAAGATCCCGCTGACGCAGGGCTGCCGCGGCGGCAAGCAGCTTGTCCGCAACGCGCAGGCCGCCGCGAAAAAAGCGGCGGAGCAAGCCGCAAAGGCTGAGAAGGAGGCGACCACCCATGCCTGAAGAACCCATCCTGACTGCTGAACAGCAACCCGCTCCCGCGCCGAAATCCGAGGCGGAAAAAGCCGCGGAGCGCATCGACCACTTTTTGCAGGACGGTCAGCTGACCATCGCCTCCTCCCCGCACTTCCACCACGCCGACACCACGCGCACGATCATGCTCGACGTTGTGATCGCGTTGCTGCCGGCGCTCGTCGCGGCCGTGTATTTCTTCGGCCTGCGCGCACTGCTCACGACCTGTGTCTCGGTGCTGGCCTGCATTTTCTTCGAATGGGGCTACCGCAAGGTCATGAAAAAGGACTCCACGTGGCAGGACTGCTCGTGCATTGTCACGGGTATGCTCATCGCAATGGTCTGCCCCGTCAGCGTCCCCTACTGGATGCTCATCATCGGCGACTTCTTCGCCATTGTGATCGTCAAGCAGCTCTTCGGCGGCATCGGCAAGAACTTCATGAACCCGGCGCTCTCGGCGCGCGCGTTCCTGTTCTCGTGGGCCGCGACCATGACGACTTGGTATGTGCCCGGCACGAAGCTGAATCTGCTGACCGGCGCGGCAGTCGACGCCGTCACGTCCGCGACGCCGCTCGGCTACATGCACACGGGAAGCCTGCCCGCAAACTCTCTGATGCAGGTCTTCGTCGGCAACTGCGGCGGCTGCATCGGCGAGACCTCGGCGATGCTGCTGATCCTCGGCGGCGTGTACCTTGTTGTGCGCAAGGTCATCTCCCCGCGCATCCCGCTTGTGTATGTCGGCACTGTCGCGGTGCTCAGCTTCCTGTTCCCGCAGGGCGGCGCAGCGCGGCTGGAGTGGATGCTCTATTCGATCCTCTCCGGCGGCCTGATGCTCGGCGCGATCTTCATGGCGACGGACTACACGACCTCCCCGGTCACAAAATGGGGGCAGGTGCTCTACGCCGTCGGCTGCGGCGGGCTGACGATCCTGATCCGCTACTTCGGCGGCTACCCGGAGGGCGTAAGCTATTCCATCCTCATTATGAACGCCTGTGTGTATCTGCTCGATAAGATTGGCCGCAAGCGCCGCTTCGGCCTTGTCAAGGCAAAGAAAGGGGGCGCCTCGGCATGACGAAGACAAACAATGGCGCGTGGGCGCTCTTAAAGCCCGCCGTCGTGCTGCTGGCCATCGGCCTTGTGATTGCAGCACTGCTCGGCGCTGTCAACAGCGTCACTGCTGACCGCATCGAAGCGCTGCAGGCCGAGAAGACCGCGAACGCCATGCGGCAGGTGCTCGACGCTGCAAACTATGAACCCATCACGGACTTCACGGATGAAACGGGCCTTGTACAGTCGCTCTACGCCGCAAAGGACGAATCCGGCAGCCCCCTCGGCTATGTGGCCGAGGTGCTGCCCTCCGGCTTTGGCGGTGCAATCGACATCATGGTCGGCATGGACTGTGATCTGGCCGTCACCGGCGTATCCATCATCTCGTCCAGTGAGACCTCCGGCCTCGGCCTGAACGCGAGCCGTGAGAGCTTCCGCGGCCAGTACATCGGCCAGACCGGCGGCGCGCTCGCCGTCACAAAGGACGGCGGCACAATCGATGCGCTGACCGGCGCAACCATCACCTCCCGCGCGGTGACCGACGGCGTGAACGCCGCCTGCAACGCCGCCGCATCCGTACAGTAAGGAGGGGGAGCTATGACAGTCAAACAACAGTTCCGGGAAGGCATCCTGACCCAGAACCCGGTTACGGTGCAGCTTCTGGGTATGTGCTCGACAATGGCCATTACGACGACGCTGTTCAACGGCATCGGCATGGGCCTCGCCGTCACGGTGATTCTGCTGTGCAGCAACATTGTGATCTCGCTTCTGCGCAAAATCATCCCCGCCAAGGTGCGCATCGCGGCGTATATCGTCGTCATCGCGGGCTTTGTCACGGCGGTCGATCTGCTGCTCAAGGCGTTTTTGCCGTCGCTGTCCGACTCGCTCGGCGTGTTTATCCC
>CAZYZQ010000001.1:1537-62359 GCA_964652075.1 uncultured Oscillospiraceae bacterium | reverse complement strand
CGTCTGGCATCTGTGGAGCTTCGCCGTCCGAGAAATCGCCATCTGGCATCTGTGGAGCTTCGCCGTCCGAAAAATTACCATCCGGCATCTGTGGTGTATCACCATTAGGCATTTCCAGCATATCTTGCGGCTGACTTTCCGCTGTATTTTCATCGCTGGCATTTGGCTGGTTGCCAGAGAATTGGCCTGCTTTTCCACCGCGTCCGCCAAACATGTCTCCCATGCCGAAACCACCTTGCTGCATACCACCGCCGAACATACCACCCATACCGAAGCCGCCCGAACTGGAGGAGTTATCAACTGTGATCTCATCTAAGCTATCACCAATGGAAATGGAACAGGTTTCGCCCAACTGTAACTCAGGCGTGCTGATTACAATAGAGGAAAAGCTGCACGGGATAGATTCTGATATCAGCGTGGTTCCCGCTTCGTTTTTTAAGGTAACAGTTGTACCAGAAGCGGCTGTGGAGGTAGTGTACATGATGAAATTCTGTTCTGACGTGGAGTCAAACCCCTCTGCCATAGAACTGCCGCCCGCTGCAATAACCGTGCCGCCGCTGACCTCACTTACGCCGCCGTTCTCACTGCCATAGTCCAGAGCACAGCTTGAAGTACTGACACTGATAAAAGTATTTCCACCGCTGATATAGATGTCACCATTGGAATCCAAGCCATCTGCGTCGCGGCCTGTTTCGTTAATGATGGTGATATCGCCGCCTGTGATATTGATTGCTGAATTGCTACCCCGTCCATTAGCATTAATCCCATCGTCCGTAGGCCGGATGTCAATTGTACCACCGGCGATGGTGATATCGATGGCTTCCAGTCCTTCATAGCAGGATAGAATGTTGATGTTACCGGACTCCACATAGAGATAGGCAGTCTCGTCGTCGTTGGATACGGTGATGCCATCGTCCCCAGCGTTGACAGTGAGATCAGCATTTGCGAACCTCACGCTGTCGTTGGCGTGGACGCCATCCTGTGCCGCTGTTACATTGATTGTGCCGCCGGTAATCACAAGATCATCATTGCCGACTATGCCGTGCTTGTATGCGGCTGTTACGGTAAGAGAGCCACTGCCGTTGATGGTCAGGTCATCTCTGGAATAGATCGCACCATCAATTCCATTTGAGACTGCGCTCTCTGTATATTCTGTACCACTTGAAATAGAATTTTCCGTTCCACTTGCAAGAGTCAAAAACACCTTCTCTGCCTGCTCTATCAGGATAGCTGCGCTGTCTTCGCAGTGCAGGGAGACACCGTTCAGAAGGATCCAGATCTTGTCGGTGTCACCTGCGTCGATGATCACACTGCCATCGGACAATTCACCGGAGATCACATATTCACCCGCATACAGAATGTGTATATCACCGCCGTCGATGTAGGCACCACTGCCTTTCACGCTGCCGCTATCTCCGGTCAGTGTGATTTGGGTCGCGGAGGAAGTATCCCAGTCCGCGTTGAGATCATTGGCTGTAAACTGATCGCTCCCGGCATCGCCATCTTCAATTGGTGTCAGCCCAAGGGCTTCGCCGTTGATAAACAATCCGGTGAGAAGTAAGGCGAAAATGGAAACGACTAAGCAAATGAGATCAATATGCTTGCTCGTTGACATTTCGTATCACCCCATATAGTCTCCATTATAACTCACCAGAACTGCACTGCCGATTCCCGGCATTTCGGAAAGCTCGTTAATAAAGTCAGTGTTGTCGTTTTTGAGCCGAATTTCCAGGTTCAATTCAATCAGGCCCTTTTGAGCCGACTTGCTCTTGACGGTGCATTTATATGTCGTCTGATCAAGATACGCTTTGGCTGCAGTTTCACTCTCGTGATCAGCACACTGCAAAACGACTATGTACGGATTGCTGTGAGATTTTCTGTTTACGAAAACGAGCAAGATAACACCGATAATAACACTTCCAATCACCGCCAACGGGATCATGCCAGCTGCCAGAACAATACCGGCGGCAATGGACCAGAACAGGAAGGCAATGTCCAGCGGCTCCTTGATTGCGGTACGGAAACGAACAATAGACAGAGCACCCACCATGCCAAGGGACAGCACCACATTGCTGGTGACGGCCAGGATGACCAGTGTTGTGATCATCGTCAAAGCCAGCAGCGTCACGCCGAAGCTGGAGGAGTACATCACGCCCTGGTAGGTCTTTTTATAGACCAGAAAGATAAACATGCCAAGCCCAAAGGCGAGGATAAGAGCCAGGGCCATATCAAAGGCACTGACAGCAGACACATTTTCCAGAAAGCTGGATTTAAAAATATCGCTGAATGTCATGGTAGAATTCTCCTTGTCTTATGAAATGTGAGATCGGTTTTATACGAATGGCCATATTGCGGATATTCACTACCGCATACCTCTCCAGGCAATCCCGGTCGGTGTTTGGTTTGGCCATGAGTTTCGGTTCCTGTCTCCGATAGGACTCGAGCGGTAATCGTTTTGCCGAGCTGTGACTGAAACAGTTTTTACGGTTTCATTTCCCATGCTGTCACGGGCATAGAAGGTAAAGGTCCCGCTGCTCTGCACAGAGAAAATCACTTTACCGGTGCTGTCTACAGAAAATGCTTTGCCTACAGCACCGCTTTGGAATTGCTGTGCGGTAAGTGTTCCCGAAGCATACGCAGTAACAGAAAGATCGTTGTCCGCATCGGTCACCTGCACCACCAAATAAGTGCTGTTTCCCTGTGAAACCGTTTCAGCAAGGATCTCAGGAGCGGTCCCACTGTCAATTACAACTGATGCATCCCATGTCTCATGTGACAGCGTGCTTGTATCATAGGCCATCGCAGCTCCGAGGTTCAGCATGCCACCTGTCGCCACACTGTCGGTCAATGTGTCAAGCTCCGTCACAGAGGCCAGGAGAATATCCTTCACATCGGCCAGTGTAATATCGTCATAATAGGAATAGAGCATGGCCGCGGCAGCGGTGACCATAGGTGCCGCCATAGAGGTTCCTGTCATATAGCTGTAATTGTTTCCCGGCGTGGTGCTGAGGATATAGGAACCAGGAGCCGCCAGGTCAACGGAAGTTGTGCCATAGTTCGAGCTGTAATGCAGCGCTCCGTTGTAGTTCAGATTTGCCACAGAAATAATATTGTCCAGCTCATAGGATGCGGGATAACAGGGGTTCGTATCTGTGTCCGCCCCATCATTTCCCGCTGCGACTACAAACAGCATGGAGGAATTGGCAATGGCCTGATACAACGCGCGGTCATTGGTGGAGCTGCCGAGACTGAGGTTGCAGATCGACGCGCCATTTGCCTCCGCATATTGGATCGCTCGAATGATCGAGGCGGTGGAGCCGCTTCCGTCTGAGCCGCCCAGCGCTTTGAGTGACATGATCTTTACATGATCGCTGTTCGTGATCCCGGAAATGCCGATCCCGTTGTCAGCGGATGCTGCAATCGTTCCGGCACCATGAGTACCGTGGCTGTCGTCTGTACTGCTGACATAGACCCGATTGTTGTTATTATAAAAGTTCCACCCGTACACATCATCGACATAACCGTTGCCGTCGTCGTCCACATTGTTTCCGGGGATCTCGCCGGTGTTAGTCCAAATAACGTCCTGCAGATCCTCATGGGTATAATCAATACCTGTATCGATCAGAGCAATTACAACATCACGGCTGCCTCCGTCGTAGAGAGCCCATGCGTCCTCAACATTGATATCAATACCGGGCTCTGCAGAAATCTGTTCTGCAGATGTGGCACTGAAACCTGAGCGGCGAAAGCCTCCGGGCGTTCCGATAAAGTTCGGCATGATCCACTGCCACGGCGCATACGGCGTCCCAAACGGAGATTCATAGACGGGATACCGATTTTGCTTTTCTTCCATCTGGAAACTGCCGTCATTGGAGAGCGCCCACTGGTAAGCAGTCAGTGTATCGGTTGTTGAAAGAGCGCTTGTCTCATAGGAGTAGTTTGGCTGAAACCATGCAACAGCCTCATCCTGTGATAGCTGTTCAAGCCCTTCGGCGAGACTTTCCTCGTCTTCAAAGGACAGCACCTCAACGCTTCCGTCGCTGTATTGTACGAGGACTTCCATGTTTTCGTATTCGGAAAGCGGTATATCATTCGTGCTCTCCAGGGTCATCGCCTGAATTTCTTCATCAGATATATTGAGAGTTTGAGTCGCATTTGCCGCACTCTGCTGCTCCACGCCTGCTCCGCAGCCGGTGAGCATTGTGAGAACCATGCACATGGAAAGAATTCTCTTCATCATATCAAGACCTCCCTTCGTAGACATGACTGAGAAAGGTGAGAATTTTTTTGATCGGCTACCCGTAGATACGGCACTGTGCATACTTGGAAAACGCTGAGACACGGCGCCCCGTGAGTTGAACGGCATCCCGGATAATATCCGGCAAGAACTCGTCCCACTTCACTTCCAGAATAATGGGGGCGTCTCCGGCAGGAATGGTGATGCAGTTTACATTCAAAAAATCAGTGCAGCCTAAACCTGTGCGGATGTTGTAATCCAGCGTGACCCGGACATTACCGGGAGCGTACACAAAGGGTTCTCGGGTGTAATCCACAATAGTCTTCGGACGCAGACCATTTGACTTCATTTTGCTGTATAGTTCCCGAACCAACGGGCGGTTTGACGATGGCATCCAGTCCAGATTCCCATCTACGATAGCTTGCGCTTCCGTTTCGGTTAAGACAGCCATGTCTTTGGCACCCAGCCCATTTCGTTTGCTCTTTTTTTCTAAATGGATAAGGGAAACATTTCCGTTATAATATCTGATTCGGAACTTCTCCCGCTGATTTATGCCGTCCAGCTTCTCTCGCAAAGCCTTGTCTGTTATATCATCAAAATAAAGACTTCGGATCAGATACTTGTCGTCTACAGTATGTGGGTCAGGTTTCGCTACAGCCCGTAGCCTATGGCGAATGGCAATCATATCAGAAGTATTGATCTCGTGCTTCCATTCATGACGATAGTCCATTGTGTTTTCCTCCTTCTTCCTTATTTTCAGCTATGAGAAGCGATTCGCGGATGACGTCTCGGATTGTTTGCATAGATAAATCAACGGAGGCTATTTCATCTGCGCATTGCTTAAGCTCATTACGAATGATGGTTTCATGTGGTAAATTCTTTTTGTACTTGATTTGGTGTTCCAGCGTTGCCCAAAAATCTGTAGCAATCGTGCGAACCTGTATCTCGGCAGGAAATACTTTGTTTTCTGCAATAAAAACCTTTAACTGAACATGATAACTTCGGTATCCGTTTGGCTTTGGGTACGCGTAATAATCTTTTTCATTTTGAAACTGGATTAGCGATTGCTTTTTGAGCCATGCGACAATTCGGTATACATCCTCCGCAAAAGAACAGACGACACGTATACCAACAACATCGTATAAATTGGTCAATGCGGTCTCGACAGTTTGTGCAAAGCCCAGCCGTTCCAGTTTTTGTATAACACTGCTCGGTGATTTTATGCGCGAACAGCAGTATACGACAGCCTTAAACGGACTGTCTTTTGTTTCAGTATCAGAATACAGGTGAACCAGTTCGAGAAGCTGTTGCTTCGCCAGCTTCAGGTCATCTAATGCCGAACCATAGAATTCTTCGTGGGTCAAACACAAATCACCTCCTCCTAAGAATTTATTGTGATTATAGTACAGAAGGCTTAACTGGACTTAAAAGCAGATCGTTTTTGGGTGGCACCCGAACAGATATGAAAAGGCGCGTCTCCACGGAGTTGGAGGCGCACCTTTTTCGTGGTTATTAATAGGAAAAGTTGCTGTGATCTGAAAAGAGTGCCCATCCTGCGTTTGCGCGTTGATTTGCCCATTGTGCGCTGTAACGATGGCTTTTGCAACTGAAAGCCCGATGCCATGACCGCCAGTTTCTGAATTGCGGGAAGGATCGGTTCGATAGAAACGGTCAAACACATGATGAAGGCTTTCGGATGGAACAAAGGTTTCGGTTGTATTAAATACGATCAGGGCAAGATTTTTATTTTGGCGCACCAAATTTAGCGATACAACCCCGTTGGACGGCGAATATTTAATGGCATTATCCATAAGTATGGAGACCAATTGCTGTATGGTTTTATCGTTCCCTTGCATGGATAACATCGGTTGCACATTACATACGAATTGTTTTTGTTGAGTCTCTGCCAATGTTTTAAATGGCATTGCGGCTTCCAGCACTATTTCAGAAACCGGAAACTCAATCATTTGCAATGTATTCTCGGATTCCTCCATGCGCGCCAAATAAATCAGATCGTTTGTTAGCGCAGTAAGTCGTTTTGCTTGCTGCTGAATGTCTTCCAAACATTCGTTATCCCCGATATCCATTTTCAGGAGATCGACATTGGAGTTTATGATTGTAAGCGGCGTTTTGATCTCGTGTCCGGCATCCGTGATGAAGCGTTTTTGCTTCTCATAACTCTCTGCGACGGGGTGGATGAATTTTTTTGAAAATATGGATATAACAACGAATACAACGAGATACCCTGATAGTGCCATGATGATGCTGATGATCAAAAAGTTCTGAAAAATATCCAGTTTCCTTCCGCAGTCAAGAAAAGTAACACGGATACCGTTTTCCTCCTGTGTCTTAATATATCGGAAGTTATCTACAAACCCACTGCTACTATCTGATTGAATAATTTTATTCGCATACTCGGTCGCCGTATCTTTATCCACAGCGATAATCTGACTCATTTCAGCATGAAGCACTTGACCGGAATCACTTAATAGAATAGAAAAATATCTCGATTCATACGGAATCTCCGGTGACATATCTGCAGGGAACATTCCGTCCCGATTTTCGCCGAAATCCGGGAAAATACCTTTATTCTGCGAAATTATGGATAATATCTCATCCGCTTCTCTTGCCACTGAATTATAGTTTAGTAGATTCATACCAGCGATAATAAACAGCAAAAGGACAAACAGTGAGGACATGGCCAAAAAGATGAACTTCGTTCTCAGTTTTCGTATCATGTGGATTCCTCCAAAGCGTAGCCTGCGTTTCTGGAAGCTTTAATCTGAATGTCTGCATGAAGTGCGAGTAATTTTTTGCGAAGGTAGGAAATGTACACCCAAACAACGCTGATCTCCGTTTCGGTATCGTACCCCCATATCTTTTCCAGAAAGCGTTCGGCCGAAATAATATGATGTGGATTTGCCATTAGAAGCTCCATCATTTGAAATTCCCGATTAGCCAGACGAAAACTACCCGTTGATGATGAAAGTTCAAAGGTGGCCCGATCCAATGTGATATTACCGAATGAAAGCTTGGAATCTGAAGTCGTTCCGGTTCTTGTAATGGCCCGTATACTTGCCAGCAGCTCTTTGGAGTCAAAGGGTTTGGTAAGATAATAGTTCGCTCCGCTATCCAACCCCAGCACCTTATCATCAACCTCCGATTTTGCTGTAAGCATCAAAATCGGAATGGAATTACCGTGTTCCCTTACTTTCTTTAATACAGTGATACCGTCCATTTTAGGCATCATGATATCCAGTACAGCAACATCATAATTCCCCGACTCAATATACTGGAGGGCATCTTCTCCGTTATGAACCGCATCGGCAGAATAATTGTTTTTTTCAAAAATTTTCACAATTGCCCTTGCAAGAGAGCGCTCATCCTCAGCAAGTAAAATCCTCATAGTATCTTGTTCCTTTCCCACAAATGATTATATCACAAACCGTCTAAAAGCGCAGCACTAACGGAATTGTAATCATGCTGCGTCCTAAAGGGGCCATTCATATACCTTGTTAAGTATAAACTTATCATAGGAACATTAACTGTAGCTAAAAGGGAAAACAAAAAAATCAGTAATTTGGCAGTGACTTTATTACAAAGAACGGATTGAGGGTTTCTGGAGGTTTGTTGCTCAGTTAGGTCTTGATGAGTTTGCGCTGAAAAGGAGGACAGCAATACAGCGGATGGTTTTCACTGAAACTGTAAAAATGTTCATTAAAGTTTTCCGGCTTTTTAGTACAGTTAAGGTTTGCTCTGTATAATGCGCGTATATGGAGGTGTATCTATGTCCAAAGGAAAGTATAAGCGCAGACGCTTACGGCAGCAAATGAGGCAAATACCCATTAGTGACTCGGGTTTATCTGAACGGGTAATCAACAGCCTGTTGAAATCAGGGCTGCATACGATGGAGGACCTCTATTTCAAAACCGACGAGGAGTTAAAGACCATCTCGGGCGTTGGGAAAAAAGCCCTCGAAGAAATTTGTGCTCTCCGCTCCGAAATCGCAAATTCAATATAATGAAAGGCGGGTCAAAATAATGGCAACCATAGTGGAACAGGCCGCGAACGGTCAGCGAAAAGCAATGGAGCAACTTTATGCACAGAACAAGCAAAAGGTGTTCTACCTTGCGGAAAAACTTCTTTTAAATGAAGAACAGGCAACGGCTGCGACTGCCTGGGTCTTCAAAAATATTTGGGGCAGTCTGGCTTCAAGTAAAATTGAAAGTGAAGACGATTTTACCAATTTGGCGGTGCGCCGCACGGTCGATTTTTGTAAAAGGACGGTTTCCAAGAAAAACGAAAAGGCGTTTCGTCTGCCCAATGGCAGGAACTTTTCTGTTATGGGCCCCGCAAAAACCAACGCGCCTGTAACCAATGACGATTTCGTATTGAGGGAATTGCCGGACCTTCAAAGGTTTATTCTGGTTCTGCACACAGTTGGAAACATGCCGGATGAGCAGACAGCCAAAGTGTTCAAATTCGATTTGAAATCTATCCAGATGGCCCTGACTGCCGAGGAAATAAATGTTGAACGTATTATCCAGGCAGGACAAATGAACCGTACATATTACGAGATCGTCACCGCTCTTATTAAAAATGAAACCAACGCGGAGGTCCCTGCTTCCGTTGATGAGCAAGTTGCGGCAGCGATTGACAGCATTGCAAAGCCAATCGAAAAGAAGCAGAGGAAGAAGTTGACCATGATCGCTTCCATCGCGGTTGCGGTATGTCTTGTTCTGATCATAGGGATCGTTATGACATCGCAGTCAAAGGACTCAACTACCACAGGTGACGAAGATTTGACTTTGACCGCGAGTGACACCGATTCCGAAAGCGATTTGAATACGGACACAGATGTTGATCAGAATACGGATAATGATTCAATTTCAAGTGATTTGGACGCTGAACTGACCTACTATGCCGATATTACAATTGAGGATTACGGCACGATCACCGTCCAGTTGGATCAGGAGGCTGCGCCCATTACGGTCGCCAACTTTGTTGATCTTGCGGAGAGCGGATTCTATGACGGATTGACCTTCCATCGTATTATCGATGGCTTTATGATGCAGGGAGGTGACCCGAATGGCGATGGGACTGGCGGATCTGAAAATACTATCACCGGAGAGTTTACAAATAACGGGTACGAGAACGACCTTTCTCACACAAGAGGTGCAATCTCCATGGCCCGCTCCAGCGATAATGACAGCGCCAGCTCTCAGTTCTTTATTGTCCACGAGGACAGCACCTATTTGGACGGCGATTATGCCGTATTTGGATATGTAACAGATGGCATGGATATTGTAGATGCAATTTGCGAATCTGCCGAACCGATAGATAACAACGGTACGATCTCCGCAGAAGATCAGCCGATTATAACTTCTATCACCATTTGGACAGAATGAATATCCAATGATCTCCAAAGATTCTAAAGACCGCTATACACACAAGTGCTTTATAGGTTCATAAATCCAATCGGGCGTATTGAATCGATGCTGTAGAGAGGAGGCCGGCCTATGGCTCCGTGCGGAGTATTGAAAAGAGATAGCGAGCCTTGGAATTACCCTCTGGTAACTCCCATTCCAGAGGGAGGAAAACACCCGAAGAATTTCGGTTTACTATATCGTCCCGGCAATTAATATCTGGATTGTGTAAGGAGTCATTATGGAACAGTACACTATTACAAATGAATAACTGAAAATGTACCGGCAGTAAAATGCATACTGCTGGTGCACCCATTTTTGCAAAAAGGAGGAGATTACATTGATTGAAGTGAAGCACTTGACCAAGCGGTATGGAGATCATACGGCTGTGTCGGACTTGTCCTTTACCATTGAAAAGGGACAGATCTATGGATTTCTTGGCCCAAACGGTGCCGGAAAATCCACCACGATGAACATCATGACGGGCTGTCTGGCCGCCAGCTCCGGCGAGGTGAAAATTGGCGGTTTCGATATCTTTGAGCAATCGGAGCAGGCCAAGCGGCTCATCGGTTATCTGCCGGAGCAGCCACCCCTTTATCTGGACCGCACCCCCAGGGAATATCTTGACTTTGTTGGTCGGGCGAAGCGTATCCCATCTGGCAGCCTGAGTGATCAGATCGACCATGTAATGGAGGTGACTCAAATCACTGATGTGGCAGATCGTCTGATAAAGAATCTGTCCAAGGGCTATAAGCAGCGCGTGGGCATTGCGCAGGCGATTCTTGGTGACCCGGAGGTCATCATTTTGGATGAGCCCACTGTGGGCCTTGATCCCCGTCAGATCATCGAGATCCGCGACTTGATACAGGAACTGGGCAAACAGCACACGGTCATTCTCAGCAGTCATATTCTCTCCGAGGTACAGGCTGTCTGCCAGACCGTTCTCATTATCTCTAAGGGAAAGTTGGTAGCCTGTGACACGCCGGAGAACCTGGAAAGGCTGTTCGCAGGAACTGCCACCGTGGAATTGGTAACAGAGGCCACTGAGCAGGAGACACAGGAAATTCTTTCCGACCTATCTTGCATCACAGCATTGAATATTCAGGAGAGTGGCGAAAACCGCTGGACTGTGCGTATCGATACAGATCAGCAGGATGGTGACAGTATCTGCCGGGATATTTTCTTTGCCTTCAGCCGCGCCCAGCGGGCTATCCTGCAAATGTCCGTAGCAAAGGCGAATTTGGAGGATATCTTCATCGAGCTGACCAGTAGTGACACGCCTGTAACAGACCGCGAAACCATGGATGCCCCTACTGATGACGGGGATGAAGAAGAAAGCGAGGTGACCGAGGAATGAGAGCCGTATTCCGTCATGAGTTGTCCTCTTACTTTACCAATGTGAGCGGATATGTTTTCGGCGCTTTTCTGCTGCTGTTCGCCGGGATCTATACGATGGCCTATAATATCCGGTCTGCGGTGACCAATTTTGAATATGTACTCAGTGGGATGTCCTTTGTATTCCTCGTCATCGTCCCGATTTTGACCATGCGGGTGCTGGCCGAAGAAAAACGGCAGAAGACTGACCAGCTGCTCTATTCTCTGCCCCTGACCATGACAAAAGTGGTGCTGGGCAAGTATGGAGCGATGTTGGTGGTGTTCCTGATCCCCATTGCCATCGTCAGCATTTATCCTATCGTGCTGACTGCGTTCGGCAATGTCTATCTGCCCGCCGCTTTCAGTGCGATCATTGGCTTCTTCTTCCTGGGGGCTGCCCTAATCTCCATCGGTATGTTTATTTCATCTATCACAGAGAGCCAGGCGGTTGCAGCCGGACTGTGTTTTGTAGTCATGCTGGTAAACTATTTCCTTTCTTCGCTGGCCAGCTTTGCTTCCACGACCGCTTTCTCCTCTTTTGTGGCGTTTACGATCATAGTCCTTTTGCTCATGCTGATCTTCCGTCTGATGACAAAAAGCGGATTCATATCCTTGGTTGTTGGCGCTGTTCTGGAGGGGGCGCTGTTGATTGCCTATATATTCAGCAGCACCAGCTTCGAGGGACTATTCCCCGAAATCATGGAGAAACTATCCCTGTTTGAGCGGTTTTATGTATTTGTTGACGGAGTATTTGATGTGACCAGCATCGTCTATTTTGTGACGGTTATCGGTGTATTTCTGTTTCTGAGTGTGCAGTCACTGGAAAAGAGGAGGTGGAGTGAATGAAGCTGACTGATTTGAAAGCAAAGGGACCACACAAGCCCTTTGATATCATTTCTCCACTGAAAACCCGCTCCTTCCGCGTGGGAGGTTACAGCGTTGTCGCTGCTGTCATCGTACTTGCAATTGCTGTTGTGCTGAATGTCCTTGTAGGCGTTCTTCCAGCCAGCATGACGCAATATGATACCACCTCGAATCAGCTCTTTACCATATCGGATCAGACAGAGAATCTTCTCCGCAGCCTGGACAGCCAAGTCAATATTTATTGGATTGTTCAGAGCGGGAATGAGGATAGTACGCTGGGAACCTTGCTGAACAAATATGAATCACTCAGCAGTCAAATCAATGTGGAAAAGCGCGACCCTGATGTCTATCCCACATTTGTCCGCCAGTATGCGGATAGCGTCTACAATAACAGCCTCGTGGTTGAGTCCGGAGAGCGGTACCGCTATGTAGATTATTATGACATTTACACTTACGACTACAGCAACTATTATTACGACTACTCCTACGATGTCAGCTTCGCCGGCGAGGGTGCGTTGACATCCGCTATCGACTATGTGGTCAGTGACAATATCCCCAAGGTCTACACCCTGACGGGTCACGGCGAGTCCACCATGAGCAGCACATTCTCCAATGCTGTAGATCAGGAGAATATTGAGCTTGAGGAACTCTCGTTGCTAACACTGGAAACCGTACCGGAGGATGCGGACTGCGTGCTGATCTACGCGCCGCAAAGTGATATCTCGGAGACTGAAAAAGATATGCTGCTGGCCTATCTCCAGACGGGCGGCAACATGCTCCTTATCACCGATCCGCCCCAAAATGACAGCCTGACCAACCTGGAGGCGGTCATGGCGTATTATGGCGTCACTGCTGCAGAAGGTGTCGTGGTGGAAAGCAATCAGAATTATTACATTTGGAACGCGCCGTATTATCTGCTGCCTGAGATTGAATACCACACGATCACAAGCCCGTTGTCGGAAAATGGGTACTATGTGCTCCTGCCTATTGCCCAAGGGTTGACTGTCGATACGGCTCCCAGAGACACCGTTTCGGTCACAGAACTTTTGACGACATCTGCTTCGTCCTTCTCAAAGTTGGCCGGTTACAATCTGACAACCTACGAAAAAGAGGCGGGAGATATTGACGGTCCCTTTGCGTTGGCAGTGGCGGTGACAGAAACGATTGATGACGAAGCCGAAACAAACATCGTGTGGGTATCCTCCGCCTCTATGTTGGATGATCAGACCAATATGCAAGTCTCCGGCGGTAATCTGGATCTCTTTCTTAACAGCTTGAGTTGGATGTGTGAGCCGGAGGCAAGCAGTATTTCGATCCATGCCAAGAGCCTGAGTTATGAGTATCTAACAATCGACAGCGGCACAGCATCTATGTTGACGATTTTGATTATCGGGGTGATCCCCATTGCGTATCTTGGCGCTGGTATTTATATTTGGGTAAGGAGGAAACGCAGATGACAAGAGGCAAAAAATTAGTTTCCTTGCTCGCGGTTCTGGTGGTTCTGATTGGTGCTACATTCGCAGCAATCCGACTGATTCCTGATGAGGATTCCACTTTGGAAGAAGACACTGGCACCAGTATTTTCGCATTGAATGCAGCAAGTGTTTCGGAACTCACCTGGGATTATGGCGACGAGACCTTGACCTTTGTGAGCACCGATGGTGAATGGAGCTATGCTGCGGATGATACGTTCCCGCTGAACAGCACCTATTTGGATACGATGGTGACAACACTGAGCGATGTGATCGCCACGAAGACGATCGACGCTCCAGACGACCTATCCCAGTATGGATTGGAGGAGCCGGTCTGTACCGTCTCCGTGACTGCGGGAGATACGACTAAATTCCTGATTGGTGATGAAAGCAGTATGGGCGGCGAAAGGTATATCTCTCTCGGCGATGGGAATGTCTACTTGGTGGATTCATCGATTCTGGACAGCTTCACCTATGGTCTGTATGACATCGTACAGATGGAATCTATCCCTGCTATGACGAATGTGATTGATTTCCGCGTGGAATCAGCGGAGCAGAATCTTCTGTTAGAGTATATTGAAGACGGCGGACTTGCATACAGTGACAGCTATGTATGGTTCCTCCATGATGGAGATAACTATTTAACACTGGATACGGAGTTGACGGGAGACTTTGTCGGCACGATTACCGGCTTGAACTGGTCGGAATGTGTAAGCTACAATGCATCGAATGAGCTGCTGGCAGAATACGGTCTGGATACTCCTTCTGCAACTGTGACAGTGGACTATATCGAATCGGTAGAGGTAGAGACCAATACCAGTGATGATGAGGGAAATTCGGTATATGAGACGCAGGAACATGAAACCAGCTTCGTGCTTGAAATCGGCAGCTATACTGATAGCTACTGCTATGCCAGATTATCTGACTCTAACATGGTCTATCTAATCGATGCGTCTGTTGGAGATGTTATGCTCTATACATCCTACAGTGAACTTCTCCCGGATGAGGTTCTGGTGATGGATTGGGATACGGTAACAGCCATTGATATTACTTTAGATGGCCAGACCTATAAAATTAAAAAGTCGCTGGAAGAAACGGCCGATGATGATGGCAATACAACAGAAGCGTATGTATATAAGCTGGATGGAGAGGAACTTACTGATGTAAGCTTTTTGGATGATCTGACCGAAATGGTTTCCACTGGCAGTGCAACAGGTCTAACCCCGGAGCGTGGAGCTGAAATCAGTTTTACTTTCTACCGTGATACCGAGACCTTCTCAGAGGTCACATTGACTTTCTATCAGTACGACAGCAGTTCTTGTCTGGTTGGGCTCAACAATGAAACAAGGCTATTTGTGGCAAGAGAAGATGTTGTATCTGTTGTTGAGGCGGTTAATTCCTTTTGCCTTGGTTAGAGAAAGCTTGAACATATAAGCATTTAACTACCAATTTAAGCAATCTGGAGGTATGGCAAAAATTCCTAATGCAATGAGAAAAATGCATGTAAACACTTGACAAGGTAAATTGAAACCTTGCAGAGACGGGCCAATCTGCCTTGTGCGGATTGGCCCGCTTTGTATTGATACAACTTATCATGCCCCACTGTTGGGCGGCTTTTGCTTTCCAATCGTAGAACCGCTCTGCGTAGAGCGGCGACGTTTTCGTACAATCCTCCAATAAAACCACAGGGGCGGCCACGGGGCCGCCCCTGTTTGATACTTGGCAGATTGCGCGCGGGATGCCGTTATTCCTCCGGCGAGCGGCGCACCTTGTAGAGCGTCGTCTGCGCGGCGGGGTCGCGGCGGACGGCGTCCATCGCCATCTGCGAGAACAGGCGCTGGCAGTTGACGGCCTTGCGGCCCCGGCGGTCGATCAGCTCGAAATGCGTGTCGGGGTACATGATGCGTGTGTTGACCGTATCGCGCCAGAAAATTTCCAGAATCTCGGCGGTGCGCGATTGCAGCTCCTCCTCGATCGGGAAGATCAGCTCGACGCGGCGGTCGAGGTTGCGCTGCATCCAGTCGGCTGAGCCCATATACAGCTGCACGTCGCCGCCGTTTTCAAAGCGGAAGATGCGGCTGTGCTCCAAAAGCTGGCCGACGATGGAGTGTACCTCAATGTTCTCGCTCAGCCCCGGGCGGCCGGGCAGCAGGCAGCAGATGCCGCGCACAATCAGGCGGATCTTCACGCCCGCCTGGCTCGCCTCGTACAGGAGCCGGATGATCTCCGGATCGACGAGCGAGTTGAGCTTGGCCGTGATGCCGCAGGGCAGGCCCTGTTTGGCGCACTCGATCTCGCGGCGGATGCGCTGCTCGAAGAACGGGCGCAGGTCGTGCGGCGCGACGACGAAGCGGTTGTAGCGCGGCGGCAGCGAGTAGCCCGTCAGGACGTTGAAGAGGCTCGACGCGTCGACGCCGTACGGCTCCTTGCAGGTGAACACGCCGATGTCCGTATAGATGCGGGCAGTGGAGTCGTTGTAGTTGCCGGTGCCCATGTGGACGTAGCGGCGGATGCCGTCCTCCTCGCGGCGGACGACGAGCAGGATCTTGCAGTGCGTTTTCAGGCCGTACAGGCCGTAGATGACGTGGCAGCCGGCCTTTTCGAGCTTCTTGGCCCAGTGGATGTTGTTCTCCTCGTCGAAGCGCGCCTTCAGCTCGACGAGCACCGTGACCTGCTTGCCGTTCTCGGCGGCGCGGACGAGCGCGTCGATGATCGGGCTTTTGCCCGAGACGCGGTAGAGCGTCTGCTTGATGGCCAGCACGTCCGGGTCGTCCGCCGCGGCGCGGACGAAGTTCAGCACGGCGTCAAAGCCCTCGTAGGGGTGGTGGACCATGCAGTCGTGCGCACGGATCGCCGCGAAGACGTCCGGCTGGTCGAGGAAGTCCGCCGACGGCCAGACCGGGACGATCGGCTGGAACGAGAGCGACTTCGGCGCGTCGATCGACGCGAATTTCGACAGGAAGGTCAGATCCAGCGGCCCCGCGATCGGGATCACGTCGCCCGGCTCCAGCTCCAGCATCTCGCGCAGGAAGGCCAGGATCTCCGCGTCGCAGTCGTGCGTGACCTCGAGCCGCACGGGGCGGCCGTCGCGGCGCTTGCGGATCGACGCCTTGATCTCCGCGAGGAAGTCCTCCGACTCCTCGTCGATGTCGAGGTCGGAGTCGCGCGTGATGCGGAACATGGCGTAGCTCTCGATCCGGTGCGGCTCGAAGAGCGCGGGCAGGCGCAGGCCGATGATCTCCTCCTGCCGCGTAAAGACGCGGCCCTCGGCGCTCGGCAGCTCCAGAAAGCGCGGCAAAATCGACGGCACCTGCACCACCGCGAACGCGTCCTCGCCGTCGTCCGCGCGCAGGCGCACGGCGATGTTCAGGCTCTTGTTGGCAAGGCGCGGGAAGGGGCGGCTGCGGTCGACGGCCATCGGCGTCAGCACCGGGAAGAGCACCTTTTCAAAGTAGTTTTCGGCGTAGCGCCGCTGGCGCTCGTCCATCTGCGCGCCGGTCACAAAGCGGATGCCCGCCTTCTCCAAAAGCGGCAGGATCGAGCGGTTCAGGCAGCTGTACTGCCGCTCCATAAAGGCGCGGATGCGCTCCTGCAGCAGCGGCAGCAGCTCCTCGCCCGTCAGGCCGGAGTCGTAGACCTTGCCGTCCTTTTCCTCGACGTGTTCTTTTACGCCGGCCACGCGGACCATGATAAATTCATCCAGATTGGAGGCCGTGATGGAGAGAAAACGCAGGCGCTCCATGAGTGGGTTTTCCTTTTCATAGGCCTCCTCGAGCACGCGCTCGTTGAAGTCCAGCCAGCTCAGCTCCCGCTCCAGCAGATCGTTTCGCAGTGTCACAGGCATGGGGATTCCTCCTTTTTTCGGGAAGTAGTACGGTGTCAAAACCAGATGGTCAGGGCGGATGCAGCTGCAAATTTGTACAGCACCATCAATAGAACAGCCCTCGCTAAGCTCCCCCCGAAGGGGGAGCTGTTCTATTGAAGGTGCGACGCAGAACGAGGCGGGCATCTGGCCTGACTATATCGCTACAGCAGTCCCGACTTGACGTTCAGGACCGGCTGCAGGCCGTAGACCTTTTGGAACAGCGCGGCCGCCTGCGCGAAGGCGCGCTGCTCGAGATAGAGATTTTCGTCGCAGATTGTCGTGATGACGAATTTTTCCGGGTCGATGCGCAGATTCAGCTCCTGCAGCTTCTGGCGCTTGGACGCGTCGAGCGCGTCCGCGAGCTGGAAGATGGCGCGCAGGCGCATGACCGCGAGATCCTCCGACGGCGCGCCGGACTGGATCGCCGCGACCCAGCGCGTCTCCTCGTCGTCGAGGCCGGAGACGGAGAAGGTGGAGATGAACCGGTCGGAGCACGCCGCGTGGTGCTGCAAATCGACAAAGTAGCCGCAGTTGTGCAGCAGCGCCGCGAGCTGGAGCTTCAGCCGCGCGCGGCTGTCAAGGCCGTGGTGGCGGCGGAGCTTGTCGAACATCTCGCCCGCGAAGCGCGCGACCAGCTCGACGTGCTCCATGCTGCACCCGCACTTTTTCGCCTGCGTCCGGGCGCAGCCGAGCGCGTTCTCGCGCACAAAGGACTCGTAGACCTGCCGCTGGGGCTTGATGAGCATCTGCTCGAGCACGGCGGCGGTCAGGCCGCCGTACAGGCCGACGACGGTGTCAACCTTACACAGCGCGGCGAGCTGGTCGTAGAGCAGGATCGAGGCGTAGACGTTTTTGGCTGATTTGGCCGAGAGCGAGAGCGTCTGCTCCGCCGTCTCGGGCGTCTGCGGCATGATGGCGCGCGCCGCCTTGGAAAGGCTGCCCGCCTTGATGGTACACGCGCCGTGCGAGAGCGTGACGCCGCAGGCGCGGGCGATGGATTCAATTTCACTGTCGGCCACAACGAGGCTCTTGACCTGCTTCGTCAGCCCGAACGGCACGACGCCCTCGGTGACGACGTTCAGGTATTCCGCCATGACCGCAGAGATATCGTCGGTGTCGTCGGCGATCTGCATCCGCATCGAGACGATGTCGAACTGCGTCACAGGCAGGTTCTGCCGCGAGCGCTGGCGCTTGGAGCTTTGCAGCGCAAGGCCGACCGAGTCCGTGCCCGGGACGACGCAGAGATAGCGCTCGCCGTCGTGCTCGATGTCGTTCATCGCCTTGTGCATCTGCCAGTACAGCAGCGTCTTCTCCTCGTCGTCGGAGATGATCTCGATCTGCATCCCGGTGCGCACGGCGAGCTGGCCGAGCACGAACGAGCAGTTCTCCGCGTGGCGCAGGAAGCTCGTGCCGAACGCGCGGGAGGACTCGACGCCGTAGTCGCGCATGACGCGCAGGAAGCCCGCCAGGATATCCGAGATCGCCGCGACGCTCCGGCCGGAGATGAGGCCCGTCGACTGGATCTCTTTTTCAAGGTCGAAGAAGCACTCAAGCCGGTCGAGCACGGCCACGCGCCCGTTTTTATTCTGCGCGACCTGCATCGTGATGCGGTCGGTGCCCAGCTCGCAGACGGCGCACACGCGCCCACCCTTGCGTTTTTGCATCGTGCATCCCTCCGGATTGTTTTTGTGCGGTTTATACAAAGATATTGTATGCCGTTTCCCCTTTTTGGTCAAGAGGTACGGAAGTAAAATTTTGGTGTCAGGGTGCGGCGCAACGGAGCGCGCGCAATTCCCCGATTTACGGGTAGGGGCGCACCTATGTGTGCGCCCGCTGCGACACGGTACGTATTCGCCGGGGCCGATTCGTTGCGCCAGATTTCCCGCACGGGCGCACACGCAGGTGCGCCCTACGGTTCTATCGGTGGTGCCTCGCTTGCGCGCATCGGGGCGGCAGCGTTTTTGCTGCCGCCCCGGTTGGGTTTATTTTTTCCACTTCTTTGTGCGTTCGTCCGTAATCACGCCCTGCCAGTTCATGCCGTAGGCGAAGTCGTAGGTGTGGCCGGCCGCGTCGGTGTAGGGGATCAGGTCGAAGGGCCTGTCCTCGCAGTGGGCCTCGACGGTCTGCATGTCGCGCGGCAGCTGGTGGGGCAGCAGGCCGCTCGGCTCCGCCTCGCCGGTCAACAGCGCAGTCACGGCGCGGCGCTCAACGCCGTACTCGACTAAAATCGCGTCCGCGTACGGCTCCAGCTCGGCCAGCACCGCCGGGTTGTGCATCCGGATCACGACGACCACCGGCTTGCCGCTTCTCTTTGCGGCGATGACGTTGTCCAGATCCGACTCGTTCGGGCAGGTGACCGTCACGCCGCGATAGCCGCGCTCCGGGCCGCCCAGCTCGTAGTCGTCCCCCTGCAGCGACTTCTCGCGCGCGGTAGCTGCGGTGTAGGGGCGGTATTGCAGGGAGATCGGCTCATAGCCGCTGCCGGTCTCCTCGCGGCGCTCCTTGCGGTAGCCGCCGCTGTTCAGCGGCGATTCGACGAAGACGACGCACACGTCCGCCTCCTCCGGCGTCGCGGCGCGCGTCAGGCGGCCGTCCAGCTGCCAGTCCGCGATGGGGTCAACCGTCTGCTCCTCGGTCATGATCACGCGCACAAAGTGCTTGCGCGGCAGGACGTGGCGCTTCGGGATATAGACCTTCGTCCCCGCGGCCAGTGGGAGCGTCTGCTTTTCGTTCTTCAACAGCACCATCGACGCAAGCTGCGCGGCAAAGCCCTGCGCCTGATTCTCGGCGCAGCCGACGAAGTCGCGGCTCTCGGCGGGGTCGAGGTACGGGTTCTCGAACAGGCCGACGCGGAACATGGATTGCAGCAGCCGGCGCGCGGCGGTGCGGAAAATCCCGTCCATCTCGTCCTTGCCGATGCGCGCGCAGCCCAGCTCGTAGGCCGCGAGCACCGGCGTTTTGTCCGAGCAGCCACCGAACTGGTCGACGCCGTTTTGCAGCACGCGCAGGTAGCGCTCGGCCTCTGTCAGCGACTCCGCGCCGAAGCACTGACCCGCGAACATGTCCGGCTCCTGATTCGGTTCTCCCAGCACGCCCCAGTCGGTACACACGACGCCGTCGAAGCCGTACTTGCCCCGCAGCAGCTCCGTGATCAGGCGGCGGTTGTAGGCGTTGCCGACCTTCTCCGCATTGTCCGCCTCGGGCGCGGTGGTGACGGAGTAGTAGGGCATGATCGCGCTGACGCACTTCGTCCCGCCGGGCAGCTTCATCGCGCCCTCGGTGAACGGCGTCAGGTGCGCTTCAAACCCGCCGCCGGGGTAAACGGCGTAGCAGCCGAAGCGGTAGTGCGCGTCGCGCCCGCCCTCCAGCGGGCCGCCGCCCGGCCAGTGCTTGGCCATGGCGAGCACGCTGTCGCGGCCCCAGCCGGTTTCGGAGCCTTGCGTTGTCTGCATCGCGTCGACGATCGTCGCGGCCAGCTGCGCGGCCATGGCCGGGTGCTCGCCGAACGTGTCCTCCAGCCGCATCCAGCGCGGCTCGGTGGACAGGTCTACCTGCGGGCCGAGCGCCGTGGTGATGCCCATCGCGCGGTACTCGCGCGAGACGATTTCACCGTAGGCGCGGGCGCGGTCCGGGTCGAACATGGCGGCCATGCCGATGCCCTCCGGCCACTTTGAGACCTGTGAGACGGTGCGGAACTCCGTGCCGGAATCCGTCGCCGCGTGGCGCGGGTCGGAGGAGTTGTTGCACGGGATGCCGAACGGCAGCGCCTCGACGTATTTCTGCATCTCGTTCGACCAGCGCGCGGCCGCCTCCGGCTCGTCAACGCCCGCGAGCAGCACGTGGCGCACGTGATCCTCCGCCAGAAACTGCTTCTGCTGGTCGGTCATCTGCCACATTTTGGCGCCGGATTCGGCGTATTCCTTGCCGCCGTAGGTCGGCGCGGGGCCGAGAAAGCCGCGCACGCCCGGCACGGACTGGTGCGGCGAGTAGAGCATCAGGCCCGCGATCTGCTCGATTGACAGCCGCGCGGCCAGATCCGCCGCCCGCTCCTCGGGCGAAAGCCGCCAATCCTCATAGGGCAGCAGCTCGCCGGTGCGTGCCAAATTCTTGAAAAGCTTCCCGTCCCGCTCCAGAATCGGCGCGGACGACGCGCCGAGCGTCGGGCCGTTCGGCTGGGGATAGAGGCAGTAGCCGTCTTTTTCAATCTTTTGCATGGGAGATCCCTCCGATCCTCGTTTTGTTTCTCTCTACTTTATCATGAAATCACCGGAAGCGCTATTGTGGGACTTGTCAAAATCCGCGCACGCCTTTTTGTAGGTTCTGTCACCACGCAATCGGCTGTTCGCCGTGCCCGGCCAAAAACGCGTTGATTTTGGAGAACGGGCGGCTGCCGAAGAAGCCGCGATACGCGCTCAGGGGGCTGGGGTGCGCGGACTGGAGGACAAGGCGCGGATGGGGGCTATCCTCGGCGATGCGCGCCTTCTTCTGCGCCTGCGCGCCCCAGAGGACGAACGCGACCGGCTGCGGAAAGTCCCGGACGGCGGCGACGGCGGCGTCGGTGAAGGCCTGCCAGCCGAAGGATGCGTGGCTGCCCGCCTTGCCCTGCTCAACGGTCAGCACGGCGTTGAGCAGCAGCACGCCCTGCTCCGCCCAGTGTGTCAGGTCGCCGGACGCGCGCGGCGCGACGCCCAGATCGGCTTCCAGCTCCTGATAGATATTGCGCAAGCTCGGCGGCAGCTTCACGCCATCCCGCACCGAGAAGGCCAGCCCGTGCGCCTGCCCCGGCTCGTGGTAGGGGTCCTGCCCGAGGAGGACGACGCGCACGCGCGCCGGCGGCGTCAGGCGGAAGGCTGTGAAGAGGTCTTCACGCGGGGGAAATACTGTCGTCTGCGCATACGCCTGCTCCACGCGCGCCATCAGCGCGGGGTCCGGGGCGATAAACTGCGCCCATGGGCCGAGATCAACCATAGAATCGCTCCTTTCGGCGTTTTCTTTATCATATCACGTCTTGCGGAAAAAACAAATCTCTGTTATGATTGACTCACAACAAAACATAAAGGAGTGGCTTCCATGACCAATGCAGAGATTGTCCGCCTTTTCACGGAGGAGGTCTTCAACAACGGCAACGACAGCCTGATCGACCAGTACATGCGCGAGGACTACCACCAGCACAATCCGACCGTCGCGCAGGGGCGCGAGGGCTTCAAGGCCTTCCACAAGGGCTTCCGCGGCGCGTTCCCGAACCTGCACCTGTACATCAAGCACCTGTACGAGGACGGCGACGTCGTGATCTCGCACAACCTCGCGGTGCTCGAGCCGGGGAAGGTGGAGAATATCGTCGTCGATATCTACCGCCTCGAGAACGGCCAGCTCGCCGAGCACTGGGACTGCATCCAGCATCTGACCGAGGAGCAGATCAAGAACACGGATCTGCTGTACTAAGGCTGATAACCCCCGCCGCCCGAACAGGCGGCGGGGGCCGGGTATCTTTACCAGGTTTTGAACACGCCGCCCTCGCAGGGGACGCCGGGAGGCAGGAGGGTCAGATTGTCCTCCTGCAGGCCGGGCAGGCGGCTGCGCACGATACGGCAGTTGCGGGCGATGAGCCGCAGGTTCCGCAGCGCGCGGATCTGCTGGTCCGGTTTTCCCTCCACCAGCAGGAAGTCGCCGCACTTGCCCGCCTCCAGCGAGCCGGTCTCACGCTCGACGCCGCAGAGCCGGGCGCCGTTCCATGTGGCGGCCTGAATGGCCTCCAGCGGCGTCAGGCCGATCTCCTCGACGAGCAGCTCCGTCTCGCGCGTGGTGGCACAGGTGCCGCCGATGGGGTCGGAGGGGAGTAAATCCGTGCCGGTGCAGAGGGTGACGCCCGCCTGCGCGGCGCGGCGGCAGGACTCGATATGCGCGGCGGCGGCAGACGCCTGCTTTTCCAGCGTGTAGGCCGGGACGCCGAGGCGCTGCATATAGTCGTTGCAGTGGGAGACGCAGAGCGTCGGGGTGTAGTAGGTGCCCTGCGCCGCCATGGCCTGCACGGTCTGCGCGGAGAGCGTGTAGCCGTGCTCGACGCCGTCGATGCCGAGCCGCACCGCCTGCGCGATGGCCGCGTCGTTGGAGAGGTGGGCGCTGACCTTGCGGCTGTTGCCATGCGCCACGCGGATGCACGCGGCCACCTCCTCCTCGGTCATCTGGATGTCCATCGTGCCCTCGAAGGCGCCGGCCAGGCCGCCGGTGTACATGATCTTGATCTGATCCGCGCCCGCCGCCAGCTGGCCGCGCAGCGCGCGGATGAACTCGTCCGGGCCGCTGCACTGGATGGAGCCGGGGATGGTGTAGCCGTGGCCCGCGTGGGGCACGAGCGGCGAGCCGCAGGAGATGATCCGCGGCCCCCAGAGAAGGCCGTTCGAGACGGCCTTTTTCACCGCCAGCTCCGACTCGCCCACGATGCCGGTGCCGCGAACCGTGGTGACGCCCTGCAAAAGCGCCTCGGCGGCGCGGCGATAGACGACCAACGCCCGGTACGCGTTGCCCCAGGTGTCCAGATAGTAGGGCAGATAGGGCAGCTGCAAATCGAGATGGACATGGGTGTTGATGAGGCCGGGCAGGGCCGTGTAGCAGCCGCCCGAGAGATCCAGCTCCCGGACAGTTCCGTCCGAAACCTGCGCCGGGTCAAACGCCGGCGCGGGGCCGCAGTAGAGCAGCCGGTCGGCGGCGGGATCAGATGGATCGTGGCGCATGGCCAGCACCGCGTCCTCGACGGCCGGCCTGCCGTCGCCAGGGATCAGGCGCAGGTGGCGCAGAACCGTATAGTTTGTCATAGCTTGTTGCCTTTAATTGTCCCAGGAGATGTTCCGGAACTTGCGGAAGGACTCCATACTGTGGGCGATGGACTCCATCTGGGTGGGCATCCGCGTGGCGTCCTGCTCCAGAATGATGTACTCCACGTCGCAGTATTCCGTGGCCGTGTCGATGATGCCCTGAATGTCCATGATGCCGTCGCCGATCTCGGTGTAGGCGGAGAGCTCGATGGAGCGGGCGCGCTCCTCCTCGGGGGTCAGGGGCTTCCGGCTGCCCTTGCCGCCGGTCTTGGCGTAGTCGCTGTCGCCGTTGATGCCGAACGACTGGCCCGGCTTGATCTCGCGCTCCGCCGGGTCGAGCCCGAGCTGGTTGATCGGGTCGAGGGAGTCCCACGCGAAGTCCTTCTGGTGCAGCAGCTTGACGCGTTTGCCGAAGTGGCGCAGAACCTCCTGCGGGTTCAGGCCGGAGCGCATCGTCCAGAAGGTGTCCAGCTCAAGGCCGACGTACTGCGGGTCGGTGTTCTCCATCATCAGGTCGAGGATCGTCCGGCCGCCGAAGGTGCGGAACTCCATGGTGTGGTTGTGGTAGAGCATCCGCATCCCGGCCTCCTCGTACAGGCGCTTGGCGCTGCGGTTGTAGAACTCACACTGGCGCATCAGCGCGTCGTAGGTCGTGAACAGGTCGCTGGGGTTGACGATGTTGTGGTTGCCGAGGGTGGCGTTATACTTGATGATCTCGTCCAGATTTGTCTTTTCAAAGGGGAAGATATGGGCCGAGACGACGCGGGAGCCGTACTCGTCGAATTTGGCCTTGAGATCCGCCGCGGGGATGCCGAAGCCGCAGCCGTAGTCGTGCATGGCGTCGTGGTTGCAGACCTCGATGTTCTTGTAGCCCAGCTTGGCCACGGCCTCCACGGTGCCCATCGGGTCCTGAATCATGTGGTCCCGAACCGAGTAGAGAATCAGACCGACTTTAATCATAGGGGGTTCCTCCTTCAGGTATTTGTCTTTGGTTCTATTATAATGGAAAGTCCCCCGCCGCACAAGATATGAAAGAGGACAATAGGTGGAGAAAACCGGACGCAAAATATGCCTTTGCAGCGGAGAAGCGCGTGTGGTATAATGGCGAAAGATGGGACATTCCCTGGCATTCGCGTCGCGACGTGGTTGCCACGCCGCCGGGATGCGCTGGAATTTTACACAGTCTTCCAATAGAACGTCCCCCGTGACCTCCCCAGAGGGGGAGGTGGCACGGGCGAAAGCCCGTGACGAAAGGGGGATGGACTTGCGCGAGATGAAGGGCTACGAATAAGACGCTTGGATTTGGATATTACGAATTTGCCGAAAGTCTTTTTATATCACAGATCCCTGCCGCGTCCCCCTTCAGGCGGCTATCGCCGCCAGCTCCCCTCTGGGGCGCTTACGAAAGACGTTCTATTGGGGGTGCGGTGATGCGTTCAAAATACAAGGAGGGATCCCCATGGCGAAGGCCCGGCAGGCGGCGAATCTGCCGCCCGAGGTGTGTATCATACCGAATGATCTGCCGGTGGCGTTCTGCGGGAACGCGGGCCGGATCACGGCGGAGGAATCCCTGCGCCAGCCGCCCCATGCGCACCACAACTGGGAGATCATCCTGATTCTGAGCGGCGAGGGCGCGCTGGAGTCCGGGGACCGGCGCTATCCCTTCACGCCGGGGACGATCTTCTGCGTCCCGCCCTATGTGCCGCACCGGAACGTGACCGATACGTTTTTCGACGATTACTGCGTGGGCGTGATGACGTCGCTGCTGCCGAACGACCAGATTGCCGTCTTTCAGGACGACGCCTACCACTCCTTCCGCGACCTGATCGCCCTCTATGACCGGATTATCCATCAGGGCACGGCCAACTGGATGAATATCCTGCGCAGCATCGAGAGCACCATGCAGCACATCCTGATCGGCTGGCAGATCCCGCAGCCGATTCCGGAGCTGCTCGGTCTGGTGCAGACCATGCAGGAGCACCTGTTTGACCCGGCGTTCAAGGTCTCGGACGCCATTCGGGCGATTCCCATGACGGCGGACTACGTGCGCAAGCAGTTCCGCAGGTTCTACAACTGCCCGCCTGTTGCGTATCTGAACCGGCTGCGGATCGACGCGGCGCGCAAGCTGCTGCTCACGACGGATCTGCCGGTGGCCCAGATCGCGGCGCGCTGCGGCTTTTCGGATGTGAAGTATTTCGCCCGGATCTTCCATCGGGAGACGGGCTTCAACACACGGGAATACCGCGCCCGCAACGGCGGGAGCGAATAGACAGGAAGGCACAGGCCGCCGTTTGGCAGCCTGTGCCTTCTGCTTTGGGGGAAGAAAAGGAAGATGCGGTAGGTTATTGCGCGGCGGCCCATGCGTCGAGCTGGGTCTGGCAGGCGTCAATGTAGGTCTGCGCGCCGGCGGCTTCCAGCTTCTCCACGAACTGCTGGTACAGCTCGGGGGTGTAGTAGCCGGATATCAGGTTCGGGGTGTACTCGTCCACGACGCTGCCGATGGCGGTGATCTGGTCGCCCAGCGCCGAGACATCCAGCGCGAAGCTCAGATACGGGGAGATCTGCGCGTTCTCATTGACCTCCAGCGCGCGGGCGCGGAAGTCGCCGCCGTTGCCGGCCCACGGGGCGTCCAGGAACTGGTTGCCCAGCAGGTAGTCGGCGTTGTGGTACTCAACCGTGCTGGGGTCGAGGCCCTCGGGGTAGTCGATCTCGCCGGTGGGGAGGGTCACATAGTCCTCGCCCTCGATGCCCCAGGTCAGAATGTTCATCAGCTCGGAGCTGTTGTAGAGCAGGTTCAGGAAGCGGATCGCGGCCTCCGGCTCCTCGGAGGTGACGGGGACGCCCAGACCGAAGCCGATGACGCGGGAGTTCGTGACCTCGCCGTAGGCAACGCGCGGGCAGACGACCTCATAGCCGGTGGTCTCCTTCTTGGCCACCTCGACGCCGTACTCGGACAGGTCCATGGTGCAGAAGATCACGCCCTGCTTGATGATGGAGTCGCTGGTGTCCTCGTTCGTGATGGTGTCCGGCCAGATATAGCCCTTCTCCATCCAGCCCGTGAAGTTCTGGCACATCTGCTCGAAGCTCGGGTCGGTGAAGCCGTTGAAGACATGGCCGTCCTTGTCGGTCATCAGCAGGTAGGTGCTGTCGCCGAGGTTGTCCCACGAGAGGGAGTCGGCAAAGTTCTCCACATGGAAGCAGCGGTAGGACGTGGGGCTCTCCAGCCGCTTGGAGCCGCCGATCGGGTACAGATCGGTGTTCTGCTTGACCGCGCCGAAGATCTGGTCAAGCTCGGTCTGGGTGGACAGGTTCTCGGCCAGCTCCACCATGCCCAGCTCCTCCAGAATGTCCTTGCGCATGACGATGTAGTTGTCGGAGGTGTAGATGCGGTAGGTCGGCACGGCATAGATGCCGCCGCCGATGCTGTAGCCGCCGACGTAATCGCCAACCACGTTCATAAGGTCTTTTGCGTAGTCCTCAGCCAGATAGCTGGAGATGTCCAGCAGCTCGCCGTTGGAGTAGAGCTCGTTGAACGCGATGCCGGGCAGCGGCACGATGTTGACCAGATCCAGCACCTCGCCGCCGGAGACGGCCAGCGAGATCTGGGTCGCGTAGTTGCCGTAGTCGTAGTATTTCAGATCGACGGTGACGCCGATGGCCGGGCCGGTGATGGCGTTGACGGCCTCCTCGATCTTGGCGTCGTAGTTGCTGTTGTCGCCCTTCATGTCCAGGATGGCCATGACGATCTCGACCGTCTCGTCCTCCTCCCCGTCGTCGGGGTCCTCAGCGGGGGCCGGGTTCTCATCCTCGGAGGTCTCGGCAGGCGCTTCGCCGTCCTGCGGGTTTTCGGCGGGCTCGCTGTCCTGCGGTTCCTGCGTGGGCGTGTCTTCCGGCTGCGTTTCCGTCTTGGATGCGCACGCGGCCAGAAGAGCGAGGCAGAGTGCGGCAACCAGCAGCAGGGAAAGAAGCTTTTTCCACGTTTTCATTGCATATTCCCTTCTTTTTACAGGTTTGCAGGCGCTGTGTCCTGCTGTTCTCAGCATAAACGGCAAAAATCTGGCTGTCAAGGTTTTGCGCGAGCTTGTACTGATTTTGTCCACCTATTCTCCGGTTTTGACCGGATTAGCGGATCAGGTGCAGCGCCGTCTGCCGCCCGCCCAGATAGTAAGTCTGCCCGCCGGTGAACAGCAGCTCTGTCTCCGCGCCGAAAAAGAACCGGACGCCCCATTCAGGCAGATCCGCCTCGCAGCTCATCTCGAGGGCGTAGCAGGTGTCGTTGTGGAGCGGGTAGTCGCCGGTGCCGGGCACGCCCTCCTGCATATCCCACAGGCCGATCATCGGCCCCGCGCCGTGGCCGTGGTAGCCGAGCGGGTGGGTGTAGATGCAGGGGCCAAGCCCCTCGGCGCTCGCCTGCGCGCGGGCAAGGGCGAGCACCTCGTTGCCCGTCCGGCCCTCCTGAAAGCAGGCGCGCACAATGTCCTGCTGCCGGTTGATCCGGCGCTGCAGCGCCTGCAAAAAGGGCGGGGCCTCCGTCTCGCCGGGGCGCAACACGTAGGCGTTCTCCTGCGCGTCGGTGCAGAGGTTCAGGCAGCGGATGCCCACGTCGCAGTGCAAAAGGTCGCCCGGCAGAATGACCGTCTCCGCCTCAATCACGCCCACGCCCGCCCGGGTGATGGACACCTCGTAGTCGAACCACGGCGCGAGATCCAGCTCCTTCGCCTGCTGGAGCATAAAGTATTTCACATCCAGATTGGTGGTGACGCCCGGCGTGACCACCCGGCTGGAGAAGGCCTCGCGGATCAGCGCGTGCGCCAGCTGGACAATGCCGTCGTAGGCGGCCATCTCCTCGGGCAGGCGCGTCTCCAGCCAGCCCACGCAGAGCGCCTCGGCCGGGCAGAGCTTTGCCCTGTTTTCCGGGCTGAGGCTGGCACAGAGCGTCTCGTAGAGCGTCTGGGACAGGCCGTCGGCAAAGGCGAAGGTTTCGGAGCGGTTGATGCCGATCCGCCGGGGCGCGCACTCGGTGAGCACGCGGTTCAGGCATTCCCACTGGCTCTCCGCGCCGCGCGCCCACATGGCCTCGTAGTAGCCGTCCAGCCCCACGCCGGGCCGGGTGATGGCCATGGGCCGGACGGTGCCGTCCGGTTGCAGATGGAACACCAGCATCGTGGTGCGCCGCGCGGTCATCATCGCGCAGGGCACGAGCGTGGTGAGCACCGGGTCCTCGTTGTACTCCCGGCAGCAGACGACCCAGAGGTCGATGCCGGTGCGCCGCATGAGCGCGGGCAGGATCGTTTCAAAGCGGCGGCGGAGCCAGCCGTTTCGCACGCGCTCCTGCTGCCGGTAGTCGGGCAGCTTGGCGCGCAGGCCGGCGAAGTGGACAGAATCGCACAGGGAAGGGAGCTGGGACATAATGGGTTCCTCCGTTCTGCCCGGTGTACGGGCTGGCTTCAGGCTACCGGGTTGCGGGAAAAAAGTCAATCCCATCCGCACGGATTGTCCGGTTTCCTCCACCTATTCTGCGGATTTGTCCGCGCAGGCCCCCAACGAGCGGGGCGCCGGTGGGGGCTGGACTTCCGGAAATGGTTGTGTTACAATGAAGATATCGGAAGGCGGCGGCACGACATGTGCCGCCGCGGATTTGGACGCTTTCCCGCCGCGCGCGGGGAGGGGGAAGGGGAAACAATGGAGAAAATCCTGTTTACAGACGGCTGGCGCTACGGCCTGAAGGGCGCGGAAAAGCGCCCGGTGATCCTGCCGCACGACGCGATGCAGCTCCAGCGGCGCCATCCGGACGAGAAGAGCGGCAGCGGCGGCGCGTATTTCCCGGGCGGCGTGTACTGCTACGAGAAGCTGTGGCAGGCGCCGGCCGAATACGCCGGGAAGCGGCTGCTGCTCCACTTCGAGGGCGTCTACCGCAACGCGACCGTCCGCGTCAACGGCAAGACCGTAGGCAGCTGGCGCTACGGCTACAGCCCGTTCCGGCTCGACGTGACGGACGCGGTGCGGGCCGGAGAAAGCAACCGGATCGAGGTGGAGGCCGACAACAGCGAGGTGCCGAACAGCCGCTGGTACTCCGGCGGCGGCATCTACCGCCCCGTGTGGCTCTGGGTCGGCGGCAGGACGCGGATCGAGCCGTACGGCCTGCGGGTGAAGACTGTCTCGCTGGAGCCGGCGGTAGTGCAGGTTTCCGTGGACACGAACGCCGCCGAGGCGGAGCTTGAGATCCTGCGCAGCGGCCGGACGGTCGCGACGGCGACGGGGGTGCAGGCGGAGATCACAATTCCGGACGCGGCGCTGTGGGACGAGACGAACCCCGCGCTCTACACCTGCAGAGCCGTGGTCAAAGAAGACGGCGCGGTCGCGGACACGGCGGAGACGACTTTCGGCATCCGCATGGTGACCTGCTCGCCGCAGGGCCTGTTCGTGAATGGGGAAAAGACGCTGCTGCGCGGCGGCTGCATCCACAGCGACAACGGCGTGCTCGGCGCGGCGTCGTTCCCGGAGGCCGAGTACCGCAAGGCAAGGCTCCTCAAGGACGCGGGCTTCAACGCGCTGCGCATCGCGCACAACCCGGCCTCGCCCGCGCTGCTGGACGCCTGCGACCGGCTCGGCCTGTACGTCATGGACGAGGGCTGGGACATGTGGTACAAGCGCAAGACGCGCTTTGACTACGGCCTGGACTTTATGGACAACTACGAGGCGGATATCCGCGCAATGGTGGAGACGGACTACAACCACCCGTCCGTGCTGTTTTATTCGATCGGCAACGAGATCTCCGAGCCGGCGGAGCAGAAGGGCGTCGAGCTGGCCGGCAAGCTGGCGGACGCCTTCCGGCGGCTGGACGATACGCGGCTTGTCACGGTGGGCTGCAACATCATGATCCTCTACAACAGCCAGATCGGGGACGAGGCGTTCGACCCCAATCTGGACGGCTCCGGCGGCACGTTCGAGAAGCAGTTCGAGGGGATGGACTCCACAAAGTTCAATGAGCTGACCTCCCAGCTCGGCGCCAAGATGGAGCTGACAACGCGCAGCCCGGCGGCGGACAGGGCCTCCGCGCCGCTCTTTGAAAAGGTGGACGTGGCCGGGTACAACTACGCGTACGGCCGCTACGAGCTGGAGGGCGGGCTGCACCCGGAGCGCGTCATCGTCGGCTCGGAGACGTTCCCGCAGTGCATCTACCGCAACTGGGAGGCCGTGAAGGCCATGCCGTATCTGATCGGCGACTTCATGTGGACGGCGCTGGACTACATCGGCGAGGTCGGCGTCGGCGCGTGGGCCTACGACGCCGACGGCGCGGGCTTCACGAAGCCCTATCCGTGGCTGCTGGCCGAGGTCGGCGCGATGGATCTGCTCGGCACGCCGACGGGCGAACTGTACCTGGCGCAGGCGGCGTGGGATCTGCGCACCGCGCCCGCAATCGCCGTCAGCCCCGACGTCTGCCACCCGGGCGTTGTGCCGGCAAAGGGCGGCTGGCGCGGCTCGAACGCGATCCCCAGCTGGAGCTTCGCGGGCTGCGCGGGCAACCCGACAAGCGTGGAGGTCTACAGCCGGGCGCCGTCTGTGGAGCTGCGGATCAACGGGAGCTCGCTTGGCGTGAAGGCGCCGGAGGAAGGCGTCGCGGCCTATGACTGCGTCTACGAGCCGGGCGTCCTCGAGGCGTTCAGCTACGATGCGTCGGGCAACCAGACGGGCTACAGCAGGCTCGAATCCGCGCAGGGCGCAACAACGCTCCGGCTGACGCAGGAGCCGGGCGAAAAAACCGGGCCGGGCGCGCTGGTCTTTGTGGACGTGGAGCTCGTGGGCGAAAACGGCGTCGTGGAGAGCTGCGCCGACCGGCCGGTGACGGTCACGGTGGAGGGCGGCACGCTGCTCGGCTTCGGCAGCGCCCGGTCGCGGACGGAGGAGCGCTTCACGGCGGGTGTGTACACCACCTGCTACGGCCGCGCTCTGGCAGCGGTGCTGCTCGGCCCGGACGGGAAGGCAGTGCTGACGGCAAAGACAGACGGCGAAGAGGCAAGGCTTTCGGTGAGATAGGCGGGGCGGGAGGGCCCCGACGCGGCAGCCGCGCCCTGTGACGCTTCCGGTTTCACAGCGGTATTCAAACAGATACCCCCGCGGCGGCCGCAGCTGTGCGGCTGTCGCGGGGGTTTTTGCAGCTGTTTTCCGCGCCTGTCACGGCGGCCGTTCCCTGCGTTCGCTCCCGCTGGGATTTGCGGGCCGGCGCTATACGCTTTGAAACTCGTTTTCGTGCTCCATATAGCGGCAGCAGATAAAAATGCCGCAGACCAGCTCGGGCGGGAAGGCGCCGTCTGCGTCAATGTTCCACCCACCGACAAGACCTCTATGAAAAATGTGAACCACAATGTTTCCGGACTTGTCTGTCATACAATAGGATTGACGGTTTTCCACGCAGAGCAGATAAGCGGCATCGTGATACAGGAACTGTGCATGGTCGACACTCGGCATCCTGTAAATGGGCCAACCGACGATTTCAGGATCATCTCCCTCTGCGTAATCGGGTTTTGCAACTGCGCATTCCTTTCCGGCTGTATCAACCAGAATGTAGCGCCGCAGGCGCACATCCCCGTCTTTTCTGGCGGGATCATGGAGCGTCTGTATCGTTGCCCGTAGAATCAGCTTTCCGTCTGCAAGAAAGACGCGCCGTTCCTGAGCGCTGCATGAGCCTTTCAACCGGGCCAGCATGTGATTTCCTTGATAAAGCACGCCGGCTTTCATCGTATATTTCATCTGGAATCCCTCCGTTAGAATACGGAATATAACAGCACGCCGGTTGCTCCCGCGCCCAGCATGACCAGGATGGGGTTTATTTTCCATTTGCGTAGAATAAACAGAGCTGCCGCAAAGATCGCGACGGAGATAAAATTGATCCTGCGCAAATCAGGTGGCAGGGTGCGCTGGCCGTAGAGCGACAGGATCAGCAGGGAGAGCGCCGCCGAAGCGATCATGGCAATCACGGCGGGCCGCAGCCCCTCCAGAACGCCCTGCACCAGCGTCAGCCTGCGGAAGCGGTAGTAGAGGAAGGCCAGCGCCGTGACAATGGCGCAGGAGGGCAGAATGCAGCCGGCGGTTGCGACGAGCGCGCCCGGGATGCCCGCGACCTGAATTCCGACAAAGGTCGCGGCGTTGATGGCGATGGGGCCGGGCGTCATCTCCGCAATCGTCATAATGTCCGCAAACTGCGTCATACGCAACCAGGGGTGCAGATCGACGACCTGGTGCTGGATGAGCGGCACCGCCGCATAGCCGCCGCCGATGCTGAACAGGCCGATCTGAAAAAAGCTCCAGAGCAGCGAAAGATAGATCATGGTTTCCCCGCCTTTCTCTCCCGGAGGAGGGCATCCCCCACACGCCCGCGCTTGTCAGCGAGGCGTATATGGAGGACAGTCTCAGCGTGATCGGCCCGGCGGACGGCCGGTTTGCGCAGGGGCAGACCCTGACGCTGGAGGAGTTCCGCGCGCAGCGGTTTTTGCTGCGCGAGCACGGGAGCGGGACGCGGGAGACGTTTGACCGCACGGTGGAGCGGGCGGGCTTCACGATCAGCCCCTACTGGGAGGCGATGAGCACGACGGCGCTGGTGAACGCGGTGATGGACGGGCTGGGGATCGCGGTGCTGCCGCGCCGCCTGGTCGCCGGCGCGCTGGAGCGGGGGCTTGTTGTGGCGATTCAGGTGGAGGGGCTGGAGTTCCGGCGGAAGTTTCACATTGTCTATCACAGGGAGAAATTTCTCACGTCGTCGGCGAAGGAATTTATTTCACTGTGCCGGAATTACGAGCTGGATTACCCGCTGCCGGCGTACCACGGGCTGTATTAAAAGGGGCGGCGCAGCAAAACCCCCGCGGCGCCGCGTGTTGCACGCGGGGTCGCGGGGGTTCTCCATATTGGCGTTCCGGCTCCGGCGCTTCTCAGCCGCTCTCGCGCTCGATCAGCTCCCACGGAACCTCGACCGACGGCGCGTCGCGGCCCTCCATGCGGGCGAGGAGCGTCTGCACGGCGGTTTTGCCGACGCTGTGCGCGCCGTGGGAGAGCGAGGTCAGCGGCCGGGGGCACAGCTCGGCCAGACGGCTGTTGTCGAAGCTGACGACGGCCATGTCCTCCGGCACGCGCAGGCCGCGCCGCAGCAGGCCGTGTACCAGCCGGAGCGCGGCTTCGTCGTTGTAGCAGACGGCCGCCGTACACCCGTCCAGCGCGCCAAGCAGCGCGGGGGCGAGGTCGTGCTCCGGCGAGGAGAGGCTGTTCAGCGACTGCGTGTCGTACCAGAACAGGCGGCTGTCGTCCAGCTCCAGCCCGCAGGCGGCCAGCCCCTCCATATAGCCGGAAAAGCGCTGCTGGCCCTGAATGTCGTCGCTCTTAAACAGGCCGGCGATTTTTTTGTGCCCTTTTTTCGCCAGATACTCCACCAGCATCCGGCCCCCGGCGGCGTTGTCGTCGAACACGCAGGGCAAGCTCCGCAGTTCGGCGCAGCAGCCGTTGATGAACACGAGCGGCACGCCGCGCCCGAGCAGCTCCCGGTACAGCCCGAGGTTCGGGTTCGGCAGGGTGGTCTTCGTCCCCTCGACGATCACGCCGTCGAGCGAGGGCGAGAGCAGCAGCGCCTGCAGCGCCTGCCGCTCGACGGAGAACAGGTTGTTCGTGGAGAACAGGAGCGGGATGCAGCGGTTGGCGGTCAGCTCCGTCTCAATGTCGCGCAGGAGCGACGGGAAGATGTAGTTGCTGATATACGTCGTGATGACCGCGACAGAGCGCGGCTGCGCGGTTGCGGACGGCGCGCGCCGGAGCACGACCGAGCCGCGGCCCTGTACACGCTCGATGAACCCGTCGCGCACAAGCTCGCCGAGCGCGCTGCGCACGGTCTGGCGGCTGTAGCCGGAGGACTCGCACAGGGCCTGCTCCGTCGGCAGCAGGGAGGCGGGCGGGTAGGTTCCGTCCAGAATGGATTGCCGCAGGCTGGCGGCCAGAAGCTGATATTTCGGCGGCATGAAACCGAACTCCTTTTCTGTTTGTCTTAGATTCGTCATTTTTATTATAGCGTTTTCGGCGGAAAATGCAAGAGGAAATGAAAATTTGTCCGTAATTTTTGAAGCGCCCGCGGCGAAAATCAACCGAAAATGGTGGGAATATGCCGGAAACACGGCATATTTTCTACGTTTTCAAGCCGTTTACCAGCGAAAACGGCGGCGGACACGCGGAAAATTTGTATTGTGTAAAAGCCTGAAAATGAAAAAATCCAGAAAAATGTATTGACATTTCTGGCGAATTTGTTATATTTAATATGACAAATCCAAAGACACAACAGAAAACGGGACGGCCGCGGCGGCCTGCGCCGCGTGCCGTGAGGAGAGATGGAGCTTGAAACGGTATCTCGGCATTGAATTTGGCTCGACGCGCATCAAGGCGGCGCTGATCGACGCCTCGTTCGCGCCGGTCGCGTCCGGCGATTTTACGTGGAAAAGCAGCCGCGTGGACGGCGTCTGGACCTACGACATGGCGGACGCGTGGCGCGGGCTGAAAACGGCGCTCGCCGCGCTGCCGGACCGCGCGGGCATCGCGGCCGCGGGCGTCTCGGGCATGATGCACGGCTATCTGGCGTTTGACAAGGACTGGAACCTGCTGACGCCGTTCCGCACGTGGCAGAACACCATGACGGGCGTGGCGGCGGAGAAGCTGACGGCGCTGTTCGGCTTCCAGATCCCGCAGCGCTGGTCGATTGCGCATCTGTATCAGGCAATGCTGAACGGCGAGGCGCACGTGGAAAAAATCGCCCACATTACGACGCTGGCGGGCTATATCCACCATGCGCTGACCGGCGAGAACGTGCTCGGCGTCGGCGAGGCGTCCGGCATGTTCCCGATTGACGGGCTGGACTACGATAAGCGGATGCTCGCGCAGTTTGACGAACTGGCGTCCGGCTATCCGTGGAAGCTGCGCGACATTCTGCCGCGCGTGCTCCCCGCTGGCGTATGCGCCGGGCACCTGACCGAGGCGGGCGCGGCGCTGCTGGACGGCCTGCTCCCGGTTGGCCTCCCGTTCGCGCCGCCGGAGGGCGACGCCGGTACCGGCATGACCGCGACGAACGCCGTGGCCCCGACGACCGGCAACGTCTCCGCCGGTACCTCGATCTTTTCGATGGTCGTGCTGGAGCGGCCGCTCTCGACGGTGCATCCGGAGCTGGATCTGGTGACGACGCCGACCGGGAAGCCGGTCGCGATGGTACACTGCAACAACTGCACGAACGACATGAACGCATGGGTGTCCGTGCTCGGCGAGGCGGCCGAGCTGCTCGGCGGCAGCCGCGACGAGATCTATACGAAGCTCTACCGCAAGAGCCTCGAGGGCGAGGCGGACTGCGGCGGGATGCTGGTGTGCAACTACCTCGCGGGCGAGCCGGTGACGGGCTTTGACGCGGGACGCCCGCTGGTGCTCCGCACGCCGGAGAGCCGCTTTACGCTGGCGAATTTCCTGCGCGCCCAGCTCTATGCCACCATGGCGACGCTGAAGATCGGCATGGACATTCTGGCCTCGGAGCATGTGCGCATCACGAGCCTGACCGGCCACGGCGGCCTGTTTAAGACGCCGGGCGTCTGCCAGCGCTATCTGGCGGCGGCGTGCAACGCGCCGGTGACCTGCCTTGAGACGGCGGGCGAGGGCGGGCCGTACGGCATGGCGCTGCTCGCGGCGTATCTCGATGACAACGGGAAGCCGTTGGAGGAATTTTTGAACACCCGCGTGTTCGCGCATGCCACCGGCACGACGGTCGCGCCGGACGGTGCGGACAGGGCGGGGTTTGACAGGTGGCTTGCCGCCTATCAGGACGCGCTGCACGTGGAGCGGTGCGCCACAGAAAGGGCTTGAAGAGGATGAAGCAATACGAATTCTGGTTTGTCGTGGGCAGCCAGTTCCTGTACGGCCCGGAGGTGCTGGAAACCGTCGCGGCCCGCGCACAGGAGATGGCGGAGAAGCTGTCGGCCGTGCTGCCGTTCCCGCTCGTCTATAAGGTGACGGCCAAGACCAGCCGGGAGATCACCGAGGTGGTCAAGGAGGCGAACTATCAGGACAGCTGCGCCGGTATCATCACCTGGTGCCACACGTTCTCCCCGTCCAAGATGTGGATCGCGGGGCTAAATAGCCTGCAAAAGCCATACTGCCACCTCGCGACGCAGTACAACCGCGAGATCCCGAACGACGAGATCGACATGGACTTTATGAACCTGAATCAGGCCGCGCACGGCGACCGCGAGCACGGGTTTATCGCCGCGCGCCTGCGCCTGCCGCGCAAGATCATCGCCGGCTACTGGCAGGACGCGCCTGTGCAGAAACGCCTTGGCGACTGGATGCGCGCCGCCGCCGGCGTGGCCGTCTCGAAGCAGATGAAGGTCATGCGCTTCGGCGACAATATGCGCGAGGTTGCCGTCACCGAGGGCGACAAGGTGGAGACGCAGCGAAAGCTCGGCTGGGAGGTCAACACCTGGCCGGTCGGCGAGCTGGTCGCGGAGATGGACGCGGTCACGGACGCGGAGATCGACGCGCTGATGGAAACCTACCGCGCGCAGTATGACTTTGCAACCGGCGACCTTCAGACCGTGTGCTATCAGGCGCGCGAGGAGATCGCGATGAAAAAGATGATGGACCGCGAGGGCTGCCGGGCCTTCTCCAATACCTTCCAGGATCTGTACGGCATGCGCCAGCTGCCGGGCCTTGCCTCCCAGCACCTGATGGCGCAGGGCTACGGCTACGGCGGCGAGGGCGACTGGAAGGTCGCCGCCATGACCGCAATTCTCAAGGCGATGGGCGAAGGCGGCAACGGCGCGTCCGCGTTTATGGAGGACTACACCTACCACCTCGTGAAGGGGCAGGAGTACAGCCTCGGCGCGCATATGCTCGAGGTCTGCCCGAGCGTCGCGGCGGACCGTCCGAGAATTGAGGTACATCCGCTGGGCATCGGCAACCGGGAGGACCCGGCCCGCCTTGTCTTCGAGGGCAAGGCCGGCCCCGCCGTGGTGGCCTCGCTGATCGACATGGGCGGCCGGCTCCGCCTGATCGTGCAGGACATTGAGGCGGTCAAGCCGATTATGCCGATGCCGAACCTGCCGGTGGCCCGCGTCATGTGGAAGGCCATGCCGGATCTCACAACCGGCCTCGAGTGCTGGATCCGGGCGGGCGGCGCGCACCACACGGTGCTCAGCTACGACGTCAGCGCGGAGCAGCTGCGCGACTGGGCACGCATGATGGAAATTGAGTTCGTGCATATCGCAAAGGATACCACCCCGGATCAGCTCGAGGACAAACTGTTCCTGATGGATCTGGCGTGGAAGCTGAAATGAGGTGTGATACATGCTGGAAGCACTGAAACAGGCGGTCTATGAGGCGAATATGGAGCTGCCGCGCCGCGGCCTTGTGACGTACACCTGGGGCAACGTCTCGGGCATCGACCGGGATGCTGGCCTGTTCGTCATCAAGCCGTCCGGCGTGGAGTATGACGCGCTGCGGCCGGACGATCTGGTTGTGCTGGATCTGAACGGCAACATTGTGGAGGGAACCCTCCGCCCGTCCTCGGACACCAAGACGCATCTTGTGCTCTATAACGCCTTCCCGGAGCTGGGCGGCATCGTCCACACGCACAGCGCCCACGCGGTGGCCTGGGCGCAGGCCGGGGAGGACATCCCGTGCTTCGGCACGACGCACGCCGACTACTTCTACGGCCCGATCCCCTGCACGCGCCCGCTGACGCCGGAGGAGATCGCGCGGGACTACGAGACGGAGACGGGCAACGTGATCGTCGGGACGCTCCGCGCGCGCGGCATCAATCCGCTGCACGTACCCGCCGTCGTCTGCTGCAACCACGGGCCGTTCACATGGGGCCGCGACGCGGCCGCCGCCGTGTACCACGCCGTGGTGCTCGAAGAGGTCGCCCGCATGGCGCTCCTGACGCGGCAGGTCAATCCCAACGCCCAGCCCGCGCCCGCGCATATCGTGGAAAAGCACTTCGCGCGCAAGCACGGCGCGCACGCCTACTACGGGCAGGCATAACCTGAGAATTTTCACGCGCGACAGCGCGGGAGAAGAAATATATCTTAAAAAGGAGAACACGACATGAAAAAGTTTCTTGCAGCTCTGTTGGTTGCGGCGTTGTGCCTGACGCTGCTGGCAGCCTGCGCCTCCGGGAACAAGTCCGCAAAGGAAGACGCCCCGACGGAGAACCCGGCGCAGACCCAGACAGAAGCCCCGAACGAAGAAGACACCCCTGAAATTCCCGATGATGAGGAAGACGAACCGGAAGAAATCACGGAGATCAACTATGTCCACATGGTGATCGGCACCCTGAACAACACCGACGCGGTCACCGCGGCGATCAACGAGATCACCGAGGCGGAGATCGGCGTCCACGTCAACATTGAGTACCTCTCCATTGCGGATCTGAACACGCAGGTTCCGATCAAATTCGCCGGCGGCGAGGTCATGGATCTGTGCGACCTGTCCCCGATGCCGTCCACGAGCGTGGCCTCCCTGTACTCCAACGGCCAGGTCATGGACATCACCGACCTGCTCGACACCTACGGCCAGGGCATCAAGGCCGCGCTGGGGGACTTTATCTACGGCGACTCCCTGAACGGCCGGATCTACGGCGTCCCGACCTACCGCCAGTGCAACTCCAACGGCTATCTGGTCATGCGGCAGGACATTCTGGAGGAGCTGGGCCTGCAGGACAAGGCGGTCGAGACATGGGCCGACGTGGAGGAGATCTACGAGTCCGTCAAGACGAACACCGACCTCTGGCCGAACTCCCAGCAGGTCAGCGTCTTCCTGTGGCAGAACGCGATCCTCGACCCGGTCAAGATGACCGGCACCGCCTATGACACGGCGGGCGACGGCCTCGGTCTTGTGATCTACAAGGACGGCGCGCTCACCAGCCTGTGGGAGGACGAGGACTACCTGAAGGATCAGCGCCTTGCCGCGAAGTGGAACGAGATGGGCTACATCTACCCCGAATCCGCGATTGAAAACGGCGACGGCGGCGACGAGAGAATGCACAACAACCTGATCTTCTCGCAGTTCACCACGACCGAATTCGGCTCGGATGCCTCCAAGGTGGAGAAGATCGGCCACCCGCTGAAGCTGATCGAGGTCTTCTCCGGCATGGTCACGACCTCCTCCGTTTCCAGCTGGGGCACCTTCATCCCGACCACGGCCGAGGAGCCGGAGGCCGCGATGAAGTTCCTGAACCTGCTCTACACCAACGAGAAGCTGATCACCACGCTTTGCTGGGGCGTCGAGGGAGAGGACTACCTCATCAACGAGAACGGCGAGGGCGTGTACCCGGAGGGCAAGGAGATCTCCTCCGTCAACTACCACAGCTCCGACTGGATCTGCGGCAACCAGTTCCTGATCCTGCCGTGGGTCGGCCAGGGCGGCGACTTCCGCGCCCGCGCGGAGGAGAACCTGAAGGCCGCGGCGGTCTCCTCGCTGATGGGCTTCGTGCTCGACACCGGCAACCTGTCCACGGAGCTTGCGGCGCTGACGCAGGTCACGCTGGAATATAAGCCGACCCTGCGCGCAGGCGGCTACACGGACGAGCTGAACGAGGAGTTCCTGAACGCGCTGTACGCGGCGGGCTTCCAGACCTATATGGACACGATCAATGCCCAGCTCGACGACTGGCTGAACAAATAAGAACAGGAATTGTCTCAGCCGTGCGGTGTATGCCGCACGGCTGAGCGTGGTACAGGGAGACAAAGCGCACGCTACGCCCGGGAAAACGTGGCGCAGTACGATAAAATAGAACATCCTGAAAGGAGCACTACCATGTCTACATTACCCGAAGTCAAACTGGTCGGCGGGATGCCGACGCTTTTGGTCGACGGCAAGCCGTTTTTGGCGCTCGGCGGCGAGGTGCACAACTCCTCGGCCTCCGATCCGAACTATATGCTGGAAAATGTCTGGCCGAATTTGGAGGGAATGCACCTCAATTCCCTGATTCTCCCGGTCACCTGGGAGGAGATCGAGCCGGAGGAGGGCAGCTTCGACTTTTCTACCATCGACGCTGTCGTCGCGCAGGCGCGCGAGCGGGGCTATCGCCTGACGCTGCTCTGGTTCGGCCTGTGGAAAAACGGCAGCTCCATGTATGTGCCGGGCTGGGTCAAGCGCGATCCTGAGACGTACTTCACCTGCAAGATGATCGACGGCGCGGACTACTACACGATCTCCCCGTTCTGCGAGGCGGCGGTCGAGAAGGACAAAAACGCCTTTGTCCATCTGATGGCGCATCTGCGCGAGACAGACCCGGATCACACCGTCATCGTCATGCAGGTTGAGAACGAGATCGGCTTCCACGGCAACAGGCCCGGCTCCGAGCGCGACTACGGCGAGGCCGCGACCGCGATTTTTAACCGCGAGGTTCCGGAAATTCTGAAAGAGAAGCTGGGCGTCTCCGGCACGTGGACAGAGGCCTTCGGCGACGATGCCGCCGAGAGCCTGATGGCCTACGGCTACGCCAGCGCGGTGGAGAAGATCGCGTCCGCCGGCAAGCGGGAGCTGGATCTGCCGTGTTATGTCAACTCATGGCTGGAGCAGCCGCCCTACCGCGCCGGTATGGGCCATCCCTCCGGCGGCCCGATCTGCCGGATGCACCCGATCTGGCGCGCGGCGGCGCCGTCGCTGTTCGGCTTCGGCCCGGATATCTACGTGCCGTACGTCGCCAATGTCATGGACGCGTATTCCAAAAACGGCAATCCGCTGTTCATTCCGGAGATCCGAAAGGACGCCGCCAGCGCGACCTTCGCACTCTATGCGGTCGCGGGCTGCAACGCGCTGTGCTTCTCTCCCTTCGGCATTGAGGATATCAACATGCCGGAAAGCCGGAAGGAGCCGATCCCGATGGCGGTTATGATGATGCTCGAGATCGACCCCGCGGCGTTTGACACCACGGGCACGGCCGAGGCGCTCGGCACGGCGTACCGGATGCTCCGGAACCTCTATCCGCTGCTTCTGGAAAAGCGCGGCACCCGGCAGCTGCAGGCGTTCATCTACCGCGACGACGATATCCGGCAGCACATCTGCAAGTTCTCGAACTACGATATTCTGGTGAAGTTCAGCAAGAGCGCGGCATCGAAGCCCGGCTCCGGCGGATTTATCGTGGAGCTTGGCGAGGACGAATTCCTGCTGGTCGGCACGCGCCTGAATTTCAGCTTCCTGCCCAAGGCCGGCGAAAACGTCAAGGTGGAGCTGGAGCGCTACGAGGAGGGCGAGTGGTACGACGGCGCGTGGCACCGCGGCCGCATCCTGAACGGCGACGAGCGCGGCGCGCCCCACACGAAGGAGCTGCCGTCCCAGTATTACTTGAAGCTCAACAAGCGTTGAGAAGAGGAGAAAAGACCATATGAAGCATCAGATCCAAAACCCCATCCTGCCCGGCTTCTATCCCGACCCGTCGATCTGCCGTGTTGGCGAAGACTACTACCTTGTGACATCCACCTTTGAGCTGTTCCCGGGCCTGCCGATCTTTCACAGCCGGGATCTGGCGAACTGGGAGCAGATCGGCTATGCGATGGACAGGCCGGAGCAGCTGATCGTACAGGTGAACACGCTCTCCGGCGGTGTCATGGCGCCGACGATCCGCTACCATGAGGGCACCTTCTACATCATCAACGCGAATTTCTGTGACCGGGGCAACTACATCATCACGGCCACCGACCCGAAGGGGCCGTGGTCGCAGCCGCACTATCTGGACGATGTGCCGGGCATCGACGCGTCGCTGTTCTTCGACAACGACGGCAAGTGCTATGTGCTGGGCACGGGCAATGTCGTCGAGCGCCCGGGCGGCGCGATGGAGCGCGGTATTTGGGTGGCCGAGTACGACATTGAGAACTTCCGCGTGGTCGGCGAGCCGTGGACGCTCTGGGACTGCGCGCTGCGCGTGGCCAGCTCGCCGGAGGCGCCGCATCTGTACCACATCGGCGACTACTACTACCTGCTGATTGCCGAGGGCGGCACGGAGCACTACCACTGCTGCGCCGTCGCGCGCAGTAAAGAGCTGCGCAGCTTCTTCGACGGCTACAAGGGCAACCCGATCCTGACGCACCGCAACTTCGGCTTTGAGGCGCAGATTGCAAACGTCGGCCACGGCGACTGGGTGGACACGCCGGACGGCAACTGGTACATGGTCTTCCTCGCCAGCCGCCAGTTCCCGGGCAACCACAAGAACCTCGGCCGCGAGACTTACATTGTCCCCGTGATCTGGGATCGGGAGTGGCCGGTCTGCGCGCCGGACACCGGCAAGGTCGAGTGGCGCTACCCGGCGGACGAGAAACTGCCGTGGACGCCCGTGGACCCGGAGGAGGGCTTCGACGACTTCGACGGCGACCGGTTGGGGCTGCCGTGGAACCTCTGGGGCACGCCGAGCCAGGACTTCTGGAAGCTCGCTGACGGCAAGCTTGAGCTGAAGCTGCTGCCGAACAGCGTCTGCCATCCGCTCAAGACCGCGCGCGAGGGAAGTCGGTATGTTCCGGACAACGATGTGTCCGTCGTCTTCCGCCGCCAGCGCCACACCAGCTTCCGGATCACGGCGAAGCTCCGCTTCCACGCGACAGCGGAGAACGAGGCGGCCGGCATCGTCATGATGCAGGGCAACAACAACCAGCTGCGCGTGGAGCGCACGATGGACGCGGCCGGTCGGCAGATCGTCCGCTTCGTGAAGGTCAGCACGTGGATGAGCGGCATGCCCCATATGCCGGACTTCCGCTACAAGACGACCGAGGAGGTTGTGGCCGAGACCCCGTGCGGCGACACCGCGGTTCTGCGCATCACCGGCCGCATCGAGGACGGCAGCGCCGCCTGCGATGTGGACGGAACCGGCATGGCGCCGCTCGGCACGCATGTGGACATCGGCGACCTGAACCCGGAGAGCATGGGCTGCATGGTCGGCACGATGCTCGGCATGTACGCCACCTCGAACGGCGCGCAGAGCGAAAACACCGCCGCCTTCGAGTGGTTCCACTACGAGGGCTGGGACGAATAACGACACAACAAAAGCGGCAAACCGGAACCGGTTTGCCGCTTTTTGTATGCAGGGCGATTACGTGCGCATCAGGCCGTCGACGCTCAGCACGACGCCGGAGATATACGACGCCTTCTCGGAGGCGAGGAAGACGAACGCGTTGGCGATGTCCTCCGGCTGGCCGAGGCGGCGCAGCGGGATGCGTGCGATCATCGGCTCGATCACGGACTTCGGCACGGCCTTCATCATGTCCGTCTCCGTGATGCCGGGCGCGACGGCGTTGACGCGGATGCCCTTCGGCCCCAGCTCGCGCGCAAGCGAGAGCGTAAAGCCGTTGACCGCGAACTTCGAGGTCGGGTAGGCCACGCCGCCCGGCTGGCCCGAGATGCTGACCATCGAGGACGTGTTGAGGATGACGCCGCTGCCCTGCCGCTCCATGTACGCGCTCGCCGCGCGGGAGCAGTTGAACAGGGCGGTCACGTTCAGATCCATGACCTTCTTGAAGGTCTCGGCCGTATACTTGCCGAACGGCGTGGACTCTGAGATGCCCGCGTTGTTGACGAGAATGTCGATTTTGCCGTACTTCTCCGCCACGGCGTCGAACGCGGCGGCTACGGCGTCATAGTCGGAAAGCTCCGGCCAGATGCCCTCGACCTTCGCGCCGGGCAGCTCCTCGCGCAGCTGTGCGACGGCCTTATCCGCCGTCTCCTGCCGGCTGGCGCAGAGCACGACGGCCGCGCCCTCCTGCAAGAACGCGCGTACGGTGGCGTAGCCGATGCCGCGGCTGCCGCCGGTGACGATTGCAACTTTGTTTTCCAGTTCCATAGGTTGTCCCTCCATGCGCCGCGCCGCGGCGCTTTCTGTAAGTTATTACCATTATATCAGCAATTTTCCGCCGCGTCAACGGGCGGCCCGGCCTTTTCGTAGGCCGCGGCGCGGTAGCGGAAGGTCGCGAGCGGCAGGCCGCACTGCCGCGCGGCGGCGGTGCCGGAGATTTTCCCGTCCTTCCAGCGCTGGTAGGCGGCGGGGAACGGCGCGGGCAGCGGCCGGGGCGGCCGGCCGAAGCGCACGCCGCGCGCTTTTGCAGCGGCGATGCCCTCCGCCTGCCGCTGGCGGATGTTCACGCGCTCGTTCTCCGCGACGAACGAGAGCACCTGCAGGACAATGTCCGACAGGAACGTGCCCATCAGGTCGCGGCCGCGGCGCGTGTCGAGCAGCGGCATATCCAGCACGACGATGTCCGCGCCCTTCTCCCGCGTCAGGACGCGCCACTGCTCCAGAATCTCCGCGTAGTTGCGCCCCAGACGGTCGATGCTCTTAATATAGAGCAGATCGTCGCGTTTCATGCGCCGCAGCAGGCGGCGGTAGGCGGGGCGCTCGAAATCCTTGCCGCTCTGCTTGTCCAGAAAAATGTTCTGCTCGGCCACGCCCGCCTCGCGCATGGCGATCAGCTGCCGGTCCTCGTTCTGCTCCCGCGTGCTGACGCGGATATACCCGTAAATCACGGTCACAATCTTCCCTCCGTTTCGTCCGGCGCGTGTGCGCCGTGTTAACCCGATCATAGCACACCGTGGGGCGAAGAAAAAAGTGCGGCTCCGGCGGGATGGGCCGCCGGAGCCGCGTGCGAGGGGAGAAAGAAGATTGGGAAATGAAAAACGGGATAACACGCTCAGACCGCGCCGAGGTCGAGCCACATCTGGTGCTGGCGGCGAACCTGCTCGCGCTCGTCGAGCATCTGCTCGTCGGGCAGGTCGTTGCAGTAGCCCTGCCCCTCCAGCTCGGAGTCGATGTAGCCGTCAAAGCCGCCCTGTTTGAGATACTTGAAGATCTCGGCGTAGTCGGTCGACGGGTCGTAGTAGTGGCCGGGGTTCTTGGGATCCTCGACCATCTCGTAGAACTTGCCGTGGATGGAGACGGTGTAGGGCAGCACCTTCAGAAGCTCCTCGGGCTTCGCGCTGCCCTGCGTGACGATCATCCGCATGAGCGGGGCGCAGGCGGCCTCGCCGAACTGTTCGGTCATCTTGGCCAGCAACTCCGGGTCGGGCATCTTGCCCTTGTTCTCTTCAAGGTAGTCAACCGCCTCGGGCACGGGGCAGCGCCTGCGCGCCTGCGCGAACATGATCGGCGTCAGGCCGTGCTGGAACAGGCCCATGTCCGGCACAAAGCCGACATGCTTCGTGCCCGTGCGCTCGATCAGGTCGATCATGCGGTCAACCTCGTCGGCGGGGGCGCTGAAGTGGAACTTGCGCGGGTGCGCGGGGTCGTAGACCAGCGGCATCGGCGCGTGGATCTCCTGCCCGATGCGCACGTTCAGCTCCTCGGCCAGCGGGATGCACTGCTCAATGACCTCGACCGGAATCGTGATCAGGCAGCGCACGTTCTGGAAGCCGAGCCGCGCTGCGATGCGGAGATCCCGGCGCAGCCGCTCGGCGGCCTCGTCGTAGTTCATGACGTGGTCGCGGAACTGCAGCACGTCAAGGTAGATGTCCATCGTGACGGACTTCGCGCCGTAGCGGGCGATGGTGTTTTTCCAGTCGTATTCAAATTCCTCGGAGAGGAAGGGGTAGTTGTCGATAAAGGTCTCGTCGATCAGCTCGATGCCGTCGGTGTGCAGGTCCTGCGTGACGGTGCGGATGAACTCCCGGTGGTCCATTTTCCGCGCGAAGATCAGGTTCTGGTAGCTGTATGACGATACGCCGCGATGAATGGCCATGGTTATTCCTCCTCCTGTAATTCCAGCTCCTGCGCCGCGCCGGACTCGGCAAAGCCGGTGCCCGCGGCGGTGGGGACGATCACGTTGTCCACGCGCTCCTGGTCGGTCGGCATGTAGCCGTACTGCTCGAAGTTGGACACGACGGCCAGGACGGTGTGCTTGCCGGGGGCCAGCCCGCCGGGCTTTTCGATGTACAGGTAGGCGGTGTCGCGGTAGTTCCAGTGCTCCCAGACGGCCTCGCGGATCTCGGCCCAGGTGCGCGGCGGCTTGCCGTTGACGGCAAAGCGCATGGCGTCCTGCGGGAACTCCTCTCCATCGACGTTGACATAATAGCCGTTAATCAGCGAAAGCATATTCCCGCGGTAGCGCGGCAGGCGCACGCCGAAGCAAAAGCCGACGATCTCGCCTGTTTTCGGGCACCGCACATTGCGCAGCGTGCCCTCCTCAGTGGTACGTTTTGGCATGAATGCATTCCTCCTTTGCCAAAAGTATAGCACATATTTCGGGGCTTCGCCGCGAGAAGTTTTGAAAAGGCTTGCAAATTTTGAAAATAAGAGGGAGGATTTTTTGAAGGGGCTAGAAATCTTGTATAATCCTCCAATAGAACAATCCCCACGTCCTTGGCTCCCCTTCGCAACGGCCCAGGCCGCTTTCGTCTCCGCCTAAGAGCCGCCCTGCGGGCGGTTGGCTCCGACACGCGCCTGTGGGCGCGGTCTTGGCCTACGGCCAATTCACCTTGAGGGGAGCTGGCGGCGATAGCCGACTGAGAGGTATCCCCGCGCGGGGATCTCTAAATAACGTACTCCCTACCGCCTCCCTCTCACACCCCGCATCTTCAGGCGGGGCGCGCCGAGGCCATTTCCTTTGGGCCGAGGCGTCAGCGCCTGCGGCGAGCCAAGAATGGGGGCTGTTCTATCGGAGGCGCGCCGCTGTTTACAGGAAATCTCCCCGTAGTGCGGGATTATTTCTCAAACAAAAACCGCTCCGGCAATGTGACTTTGAAGTCCTTTGCGAGGGCGCGGAAGTCGTCGGGCCGGATGGTCTGGCGCTTGCCGCCCATCGAGAGGACTTTGACGAGAATTTCCGCCGATTTTTCGACCGTGTGCATCAGCCCGAAGGTCAGATCGAAGTCCGTCCCCGCGCAGAACATGCCGTGGTGCGCCCAGATCGCGACGTCGTAGCGCTTCATCAGCTCGCTCGTCGCGACGGCGATTTCGCGGCCGCCCGGCACCATCCACGGCACGACGCCCACGCCGTCCGGGAAGACGACGGGGCACTCCGTCGCCATCTCCCACAGCTCGCGCGTGAACGCCTCGTCCGTCAGCGGCAGGACGAAGGTCAGCGCAATCGTGTTGGCCGGGTGCGCGTGGTAGATCACGCGGTAGCCGTCGCCCTTCGCCGCGACCTTGACGGCGTGGTTCATCAGATGACTCGGCAGCTCGCTGGTCGGCCGCCCGCCGGCGGTCAGGCCCCAGACAATGCGGTAGCGCGTGCCGGTTCCGTCCAGCTCGATGATGGCGACGGTCTCTTCCGGGGCAATGGTCGCGTTGCGCATGAACTTGCCGGAGCCGGTGACGAGGAAGTATTCGCCCGCGAGCGCCGGCACGTCCGCGCCGATCTCCTGCCACGCCTGCGGCGTAAAGTGCGCCGAGACGGCCTCCACATCCGCGCGCGGGATGCGGTAGGAGAGGTTGCCGCCGTTGCGCTCATGCCAGCCCTGCCGCCAGCCGTCGTCCATCATCCGTAAAAAGCCCTGTACAAAGGGCGCGTCGAGAATGTTCATTGTATGTCCTCCTGTGTTTTCAGCGTTGTAGTGCTCTGTCCCGTCTTGTGCCGTACCTTCGATAGAACAGCTCCGCTAAGCTCCCCCTTCGGGGGGAGCTGGCACGGGCGAAAGCCCGTGACTGAGAGGGGCTGCACCAAAGGATTGTACAAAGGCCGGGCGTTTGCAGCAGCCTGCGCGAATCTTTTTCGCATGGATTTCAGTGCTGTACAGACTTGTAACTGCATCCCCTCTCAGCCCCAGTGTGCGCACTGGGGCAGCTCCCCCACTGGGGGGAGCTTTGCGGGGGCTGTTCTATCGCGGGTGCGAAGCAGTTATTCCGCCCGTTCCGGCAAAATTTTCTGTTCGTAGGCCGCGACGCGGGGGTAGAGGGCGAGGTCGTCCGGCGCGCTCTCGCGGGCGCAGAACTCGTCCCAGACCGCGCCGAAGGGGAGGGTTTTCAGCGCCTCGGTTGTCATCATGCGCTCTGTGAAGCGGCTCTCGTTCTGCATCTGCCGCAGGGATTCGTGCGGGGTCAGCAGCGCTTCGAGCAGCGCCTTGCGCATCGCGCGCGCGCCGGTGACCCATGCGCCGACGCGGTTGATGGACGCGTCGAAGAAGTCCAGCGCGACCGGCACGCGTCCGAGCGCGTCGCAGCGCACCAGCTCCTGCGCAATCGCGCGCGTCTCATCCGTCAGCAGAACAACATGGTCGGAATCCCAGCGCACACCGCGCGTCACGTGCAGCACGAGCCGGTCGAAGAACAGCAAAAGCGCCGGGATCTTGTCCGCGACGGACTCTGTCGGATGGTAGTGGCCGTTGTCGAGCAGGGGGAAGACATGTTTGTGCGTGCCGCAGTAGCCGAGGCAGAACTCGTTCGAGCCGACGGTGTAGCTCTCCACGCCGATGCCGAAGACCTTGCTCTCCAGACAGTCGACAACGCCCGGCGCGGGGACGGCGTAGATCTCGTCGAGCGCCGAAGCAAAGCGGGCGCGCGGGCCGAGGCGGTCGGCGGGCTCGTCCTTCAGTCCGTCCGGAATCCAGATGTTCACGACGCTCTCCGTGCCGAGCTGACGCGCGAATTCCGACGCGATGGCGCGGCAGGCCTTGCAGTGGTCGATCCAGAAGCGGCGCACCGTCTCATCCGGCGAGGAGAGCGTCAGGCCGTCCTTCACCATCGGGTGGGAGAAGCACGTGGGGTTGAAGTCGAGGCCGAGGCCGCGCGCCTTGGCGAAGTCAATCCACGGCTGGAAGTGCGCGGGCGTGAGCCGGTCGCGGTCGACGGCCTCGCCGGGGGCGAAGACGGCGTAGCTTGCGTGCAGGTTCAGGCGGTGTTTTCCCGGCAGCATGGCCAGCACCTCGTCGAGGTCGGCCATCAGCTCTTCGGGGGTGCGGGCGCGGCCGGGATAGTCGCCGGTGGTCTGGATGCCGCCGGAGAGCGCGCCGGCGTGCGGCTCGAAGCCGACCACGTCGTCGCCCTGCCAGCAGTGCAGCGAGATCGGAATGGAGGCAAGACGCGAGAGCGCGGCCTCCGTGTCGACGCCGAGCGCGGCGTAGCGCGCTTTTGCGGATTCATAGACTGTCATATCGCAATTCTCCTTTACAGGGGCGCGGGGCGGCGCCCGGATTCGGTTTCTCTTCTGTGTCCATCCTAGCGGATTGCGCGGGAAAAAACAATATCCGATTTTGCGTCCGGTATATCCGATTTTGCAAATACTTGACGCTGGGCGGTTTGTCCGCTATGATGGAGAAAAAAAGGGGAGAAGGTGCGCGGAATGCAGCGGGCAACCATCGACCAGCTCCGGCGTATCACGCCGGAGGAGCGGGCGTATCTCGCCGGGAAGCAGGGCGCGGATATGTCCTATTATTCACGCACGCAGTCGCTCGTCGATCAGGCGCGGCTGCTGCCGCCGGGGCACCTGTGTGGGATGCGGATGCACGCGCGCTTCGTCCGCTTTCCCCGCCACCGGCACAACTATGTCGAGATGGTCTACATGCTGTCCGGCCACACGACGCACATCATCGACGGCCGCGAGACGCTCGAGCTGCACGCGGGCAACCTGATGATCCTCAACCAGACGGTTGAGCACGAGATCCTGCCCGCGGGGCAGGACGATCTGGCCGTGAACTTCATCCTGCTGCCGCGCTTTTTCGACGCGACCGCCGCCGCGCTCGACGCGGAAAACCCGCTGTGGCTGTTTCTCATGAACGCGGGGCAGCGGGGCGTGCCGGACTATCTGGTCTTCGACGTTGCCTCGTCCGTGCCGGTGCAGAACCTGCTGGAAAACCTGATCCTGCTGCTTCAGGCCGGCGGGACAGAGCGCGGCGAGATCGAGCAGGCGACGCTGTCGCTGCTGCTGCAGCACCTTGCGGGCTACTCCGACCATCTCGTCGTGCGCACCCGGGCGGAGGAGCAGCACGCGCTGGTGCTGCGCGCGCTGGCGTATATCGAGGAGCACTACCGCCTGTGCTCGCTGCAGGAGCTGGCCGCGCGCGAGCGCACGACCGACTGCCGCCTCTCGCGCCTTCTGAAGGCCGAGACGGGCTGCACGTTCACGGAGCTGCTGCACACCGTCCGCTTCGCGCGGGCCACGACGCTGCTGCGCAATACCGACCTGCCGGTCACGGAGGTCGCGGCGGCGGTCGGGTATGAAAACGCGGCGTTCTTCTACCGCCGCTTTGCCGCGCGCTTCGGCTGCACCCCGGCGCAGTACCGCGCCGCGCACCGTTCAGAACAGGAGGCAACATCATGAACTACTATCTCGCCGTCGATATCGGCGCTTCGTCCGGCCGCCATATTCTGGGCTGGATTGAGGATGGAATCCTCAAAACCGAGGAGGTCTACCGCTTTGAAAACGGCCAGACGCCGGACGGGTCCGGGACGCTGTGCTGGGATGTGGACGCGCTTTTCTCCCACGTGCTGGCGGGGATGCGCGCCGCGCACGCGCAGGGCAAAACGCCGGTCGCCGTGGGCATCGACACGTGGGCGGTCGACTTCGTGCTGCTGGACGGCGACGGGCGGCGGATCGGCAAGGCCGTCGGCTACCGCGACGCGCGCACGCAGGGCATGGACGCGCGCGTCTATGAGACGATCCCGGAGGCGGCGCTCTACGCCCGTACGGGCATCCAGAAGCAGAGCTTCAACACGATCTACCAGCTGATGGCCGTGAAGCAAACCGCGCCGCAGCAGCTCGCGGCGGCGCAGGCGATGCTGCTGATCCCGGACTACCTGCACTACCGCCTGACCGGCCGCATGGCCACGGAGTATACCAACGCCACGACGACGCAGCTGCTCAGCCCCATAACGCGCGATTGGGACTGGGCGCTGATCGACGCGCTCGGCTACCCGCGCAGGCTGTTCCAGAAAATTGTTCCGCCCGGCACGACGCTGGGCCGCCTGACACCGGAGAGCGCGGCGCAGGTGGGCTTCGACTGCGACGTCATCGTCCCCGCGACGCACGACACGGCCTCCGCCGTGCTGGCCGTCCCGGCGGAGGGAGAGGGCGCGGCGTATCTGTCGTCCGGCACGTGGAGCCTGATGGGCGTCGAGCGGGACGCGGCGGACTGCTCCGGCCGCGCGCGGGCACACAACTTCACAAGCGAGGGCGGGTATGAATACCGTTACCGCTTCCTCAAGAATATCATGGGCCTGTGGATGATCCAGTCCGTCCGGCGCGAGACGGCGGGGCGGCCGGACTTCGCCACGCTCTGCGACCGCGCGGAGCGGGAGACGATCGCGTCGCTTGTCGATGTGGCGGACAGCCGCTTCCTCGCGCCGGAAAGTATGACCGAGGCCGTGCGGGACGCCTGCCGCGAGAGCGGGCAGGCCGTGCCGAAGAGTGCGTGGCAGGTTGCGCGCGTTGTCTATCGCAGCCTTGCCGCGTGCTACGGCCGGACGGTGGACGAGCTGACGGCGCTGACGGGCACACGCCCGGCGTGCCTGCATATCGTCGGCGGCGGCTCGAACGCGGACTACCTCAACCGCCTGACCGCCGAGGCCTGCGGCATCCCGGTTCTCGCCGGGCCGGGCGAGGCGACGGCCATCGGGAATCTGCTGGCACAGCTTCTCGCCCGCGGGGCGCTGCCCGATCTCAACGCGGCCCGCGCGTGCGTGAGAAGGAGCTTTCCGATCCGGCGGTACGAGGCCGGACGAAAGATGTGACGGCGCAAAATGCACACCGTACCACCAATAGAACGGCTTTCGTGAGCGCCCCAGAGGGGGAGCTGGCGGCGATAGCCGCCTGAAGGGGGATGCGGTAGGGACTTGCGATGCAAAAAGGCTTTCGGCGAATTCGTAAAACCCAAGCCGCTATGTCCCTTTCGCGGCCCTCCCTCTCGCGAAAAATTATCCCCCTTACCCTCGGCCCAAAGGAACGGGCCTCGGGACGCCCCGCGAGAATATGCGGGGTGTCGTCACGGGCTATCGCCCGTGCCACCTCCCCCTCCGGGGAGGTCACGAGGGATGTTCTATTGGAAGAACATGAAAAATTTCGCTGCGTCCCGGCTGCGCGCCCTGCGGAAGCTGCGCGATTTGCGGCACATGTTGGAAAATACTGACATTTTTATAGTTTGAAAGGAGAGCTGCCCCATGATTTCCCGACTGAACGACCTGCTGGAAGGGCGCGGCGAGAACTACATCCTGCCGTTTTTCTGGCAGCACGGCGAGGATGAGGCCACGCTGCGCGAGTACGTGCGGAAGATCCACGAATCGAACATCGGCGCGGTCTGCCTGGAGGCGCGGCCGCATCCGGACTACGCCGGGCCGCAGTGGTGGCACGATGTGGACGTGATTCTGGACGAGTGCAAAAAATACGGCATGAAGATCTGGATTCTCGACGACAGCCATTTCCCCACGGGTTTTGCCAACGGCAAAATGGCGCAGGTGCCCGACGAGCTGTGCAAGCAGTATCTCTACTGCCAGATGGCGTCCGTCACCGGCCCGCTGCCCGCGATCACGCGCAATGTCGCGGCCATGGCGCGGAACCTGACGAAGCCGTGGCAGGCGCCCGCGCCCGGTGTGCGCACCTTCGACACCGACCGCCTGCTCTACGTCACGGCCGTCCGCACCGACCGGCGGCAGGACCCGGTCGACCTGACGCCGTTTGTGACGGACGGCGTGCTGCGCTGGAGCGTCCCGGCGGGCGCGTGGGCGATCTATGTGATCTACTTCACGCAGAACGGCGGCGGCAACCCGGCCTATATCAATATGCTCGACGAGGCGTCCGTGCGCGTGCTGATCGACGCGGTCTACGAGCCGCACTGGGCGCGCTATCAGGATGAGTTCGGCAGGACGATCCTCGGCTTCTTCTCCGACGAGCCGGCCATCGGCAACACGCAGGGCTTCCAGTTCGACGAGGACATCGGCAATCCGGCCATGCAGCTGCCGTGGTCGCGCCATATGCCCGCGCTGATGGAAGCGGCGCTCGGCCGCGACTGGATGAAGGCCGCGCCCGCGCTCTGGTCGGACTTTTTGCCGGCAGAGATCACCGCGCGCGTGCGCAAGGCATATATGGACGCGGTCACGAACCTCGTCTCGCGCTGCTTCGGCGGCCAGCTCGGCGGCTGGTGCCGCGACCACGGCGTGCAGTACATCGGCCATATCGTGGAGGACCACAATCAGGATGCGCGTCTCGGCCCGACGCTCGGCCATTTCTTCCGCGCGCTGGACGGGCAGGACATGGCCGGCATCGATGATATCGGCGGGCAGATCGTGCCCGGCGCGCAGCGTGCGATGCGCCTGCGCGAGCGCGAGATCCGGCGCGACTCGGGCGAATTCTTCCACTACACGCTCGCCAAGCTCGGCGCGAGCCTCGGGCACATCGACCCGAAAAAGAGGGGCCGCACGATGTGCGAGTGCTTCGGCGCGTACGGCTGGAGCTGCGGCGTGCGCGATCAGTGGTACATCGTGAACCACCTGCTCGCGCGCGGCGTGAACTGGTTCGTCCCGCACGCCTTCTCTCCGAAGGCGTACCCCGACCCCGACTGCCCGCCGCACTACTACGCGCACGGCCACAACGCGCAGTTTACAAGATTTGGAGATTTGATGCTTTATGTCAACCGGATGGCGCATCTGCTGAACGGCGGCACGCACCGCGCGACGGCGGCGCTGCTCTACCACGTCGATGCGTCGTGGGCGGGCGAGGCGATGCGCGTGCAGGTGCCCGCGCGCGACCTGATGGAGCACCAGATCGACTTTGAGATCGTCCCGGACGACCTGTTTGCCGATTTTGCGCGCTATGACGCGCGCTTTGACGGCCAGACGCTGACCGTGAACGGCGTGGCGCTGCACGCGCTCGTGGTGCCGTATGCCGCGTACCTGCCCGCCGCGACGGCGCGCTTTATCGCGCAGGTGACGGACTTCTCCGTCCTGTTTGTGGGCGGCCTGCCGGAGGGCGTGGCCGACGCCGCCGATCCGGTCGAATCGGAGCGCCTGATGGCCGCGCTGCGCCGCTGCACCGCCGTCGAGCCGGCGCGCCTGTCCGACATGCTGCGCTCGCTCGGCCTGTTCGACGTGCAGACCGCGCATCCCGCGCCGGATCTGCGCGCGTACCTGTACGAGCAGGAGCAGCCGCTTTTGATGCTGTTCAACGAGGACACCGCCGCCGCCTTTGACGACACCCTCTGGGTCGCCGCCCGCGGCCCCGTCGCGGCCTACGACGCGGAGGAGAACTGCCTGCGCCCGGTCGAGTGGCATCAGGAGGGCGGCGGCGTGCGCATCCGCCTGCACCTCGGCGCCCTTGACGCGCGGCTGCTGGTCTTCGGTGAGACGGACGCGCATCCGCAGCGCCCCGCGCCCGCGCTGAGCGGCACGCGCCGCGACCTGTCGTCCGGCTGGCTGCGCAGCTGCTGCCGCGCGACGGACTATCCGACCTTCTCCGGCGCGCAGCGCGTCGATAGCCTCGAAAACGTGCTGGATGAGCTGCCGGACTTCTCCGGCTACCTGTGCTACGAAAAGCAGGTCGAGCTGCCCGGCGTGCGGCAGGCCGTGCTTGAGCTTGAGGACGCCTATGAGGCGCCCGAGGTCTTCGTCAACGGCGCGTCCGTGGGCCGCCGCCTGCACGCGCCGTACCGCTTCGACCTGTCCGGCCAGCTGGTCGAGGGGAAGAACACGATCCGCATCGAGCTTGCCACGACGCCCGCCGCCGAGGTACAGGCCATGGCGCCCGACGCGGGCGCGGCGTGGAGCGGCTTCCAGATCCTGCCGCCGAGCGGGATTCTCGGCCGCGTGACGCTGGCATACAACTAAAACAAAAGGCTCCCGGATTCGTTCCGGGAGCCTTTTGCGCGCAGCTGCGAATGCGAAAAATCCACCCAGCAACGCCGCAGGGGCGCACTTATGTGTACGCCCCTGCGGCGGTTTTGCACGTACCCGTGCAAAAAACAGGCGCGCAGGCGTAATAAGGGAAGGGAGGTGTTGGCATGAATGGAGTTGTGACCCTCCTCTGCGCGGTGCTCGGCGGCAGTGCGGTGGCGGCGCTCATCAATCAGCTCGGCGAGGCGCTGCGCCACCGCCGCGACCGGCGCGAGCGGAAAAAGGACGCGTGCGGCGCGGAGCTGGACGGGCTGAAGACCGCGATGCGCTACGTCCTGCTCGACCGCATCCGCCATCTCGGGCAGGCGTACCTGCTGGCGGGATGCGTCGATTTCGACGACCGGCGCCTGCTGCGCGAGATGCATGAAGTTTACCATAACACGCTCGGCGGCAACGGCGATCTGGACGATCTGATGCATCAGGTCGCTGAGCTGCCACTGCGGCCGCAGCCCTGATCCACGCGCTCCCAGCGCAGCCAGTGTGAGCCGGTCTGCGCGTCCGCGCGGCCGGAATAGGTGAGAAGGGCGCCCGCCACAACGCAGATGCGCGTGATCTGCGGGGCGTGGTTCCAGTTGGAGGTGCCGTCCTCAGACGGGAGCGGTTCGTCGCAGAAGGAAAAATGCACCGCGCGTCCGGGCGTGTCCGGCGCGTCGGTCGCGCCGTCCAGCCGGTAGAGGTCGCCGCCCAACCGCAGATAGAAGACGTTGCGCTGCCACGGCGCGCTGCATACCTCGTCCAGCGTCGTGCCGGACGGCCAGTTCAGGCTGGTGATCGCGCCGTTTTCCGCAACGTCGGCTAGCGCGCGGAGCGATGCAGAGCCGTCCGCGCGCAGATCCAGTTCCGCGAGGATCCTTTCGGGCTTTTCCAGTGCGGCGCGGCGAAAGCGCCAGCCCTGCCCGGCAAGGCGGAGGCTGTCCGCGCGGCCCTGCACCTCGCGGATGGTGATGGTCTGCCCCACAAGCAGCGGATCACCGAGAAAGACCTCCGTGACGCACCAGTCGCAGAAGGCGACGCGGCGCGCGGACTGGGAGGTGAAGTCGGGGGTCTGCGCCTCCGGCTCGGCCATATATTCGCAGCTGGATACGCGCCCGGCCAGCACAAGCGTTGTGTCGGCGTCCGGCGCGGGCAGGCGCCGCATGTGATAGTCCGCCGTCTCCAGCGCGCCGAACGAGAGGAGGATCACCAGCGCCAACGCGAGCGCGAGCAGCAGCGCCACGGCGAGCAGCAGCCATTTTTTCATGGGAATCCCTCCGTTCGTGCTTTGCACGAGTGAAAAGTGAAGAAGTGAAGGCGTGAAGAAGTGGCGCGCCCGCGCCCTCAGTCCTGCTCCACGCGCACCCAGCGCTCCCAGGCGGCGGTGCCGAAGGGAACCTCGTATGGCTTCTCGAAGGAGGTCGTGAACAGATGCGTGGCGTTCTTACTCAGGCAGATGGACAGGACCTGCCCGGCGTCCGGCCAGTTACACGCGCCGTCCTCCGTGGGAACGTCCGTATCGCTGTACGTGAGCGACGTTTCGATCTGCTGGTAATCCGCATACGACGGCATGCCGTAATACGGCCCATCGTAGCGATAGAGCGCGCCGTCCCAGCGCAGGTAGAAGGTGTCGCGCGGCCAGACGGCCTGCTCGAGGGCGTCCAGCGTCGTGGGCGTTTTGCTTTTCACCGTGCCGTCTTCCTCCACGGCGGCGAAGAAGCGCAGACCGCCGGATCGCTCGCCCGCGTCCATGCCCAGCTGCACGACGATTCGCTCCTGCTTTGCTAGCGCCGCGCGGTGGTAGCGCCAGCCCTGCCCGGCCTGTCGGGCGCTGTCTGTGTAGCCCTGCACCTCGCGGATGGTGATGGTCTGCCCCTCGAGCAGTGGGTCGCCCGCGTAGACGCGCACGACGCGCCAGTCAGAGCTTGCGACACGCTGAAAATCCGGGAGGATGAAATTCTGGCGTTCTGGCGTCTTTTCCACCTGATACCGGCACGCTGAGACGCGCTCGGCAAGTACGAGCGTGGGCGCGGCGTCCAGCGGGGAGTCCAGCTGATAGTCCTTTTTTGAGGGCCGGATGCCCTGCAGTGTCAGAAAGCCCAGCACCAGCGCGGCGATAAGCAGCAGCCCCGCGCCTGCGAGCAGTGATTTTTTCATTGTGCATCGCCTCCGGTGAAGATTTACATCTTATTACCTAAAGTATACCACACGAGTTAAAACCTGTCAACCTGAAATGGCGCGGGGGCGCAGGAAATTTTTCTTGACATTGCGGCAAAATCTGCTATAATAATTCGGCCTGCAAGAAAGCAGGCCAATCCTTGCCGCCGGCGCGTCCGGCGGCCACAAGTCCATAAGGAGGTGCGAAAACAATGGCAAAGATCACTGGCAAGTACGAGGTGCTCTATATCATCGACCCGGCCAAGGGCGAGGAGGGCATCCAGGCACTGGTCGAAAAGTTCAAGGCACTGGTTGAGGAGCACGGCACGCTCACGAGCATCGATGAGTGGGGCAAGCGCCGTCTGGCGTACCCGATCAACGACCAGCCCGAGGGCTACTATGTGTTGATGACCATGGAGTCCAAGCCCGAGTTCCCGATGGAGCTGGAGCGTGTCTTCAAGATCACCGACGGCATCATGCGCGCGCTCATCACCGACGCCGAGGTCTAAGGAGGGCTTCTCATGCTGAACCACATCGTTCTCATGGGCCGCCTGACCCGCGATCCCGAGCTGCGCCGCACGGGCAGCGGCATCGCCGTCGCGTCCTTTTCCCTCGCAGTTGACCGCGACTTCAAGTCGCAGTCCGGCGAGAAGGAGACGGATTTCATCGACATCGTCGCGTGGCGGAACACCGCGGAGTTCGTCTCCCGGTATTTCACCAAGGGGCGCATGGCCGTCGTCTCCGGCCGCCTGCAGATCCGCAGCTGGCAGGACAAGGAGGGCAACAACCGCCGCTCCGCCGAGGTCGTGGCCGACAACGTCTACTTCGGCGATTCCCGCCAGAGCAGCCAGCAGGCCGGCGGCTTTGACGGCGGCGCGCGGCAGAGCTTCGCCCCGCCCGCGCAGAGCGGCTACAGCGCGCCCGCACAGGGCTTCGCCCCGCAGCAGCCGGCCTACAATCCCGCCCCGAGCACCGAGAGCGACTTCTCCATGCTGGAGGGCGACGATTCCGAGCTGCCGTTCTGAACTTTTTGAAAAGCAATATGCCTGAATCATCTTGAGAATAGGAGGATTTCGTTATGCCGAACGAGAAAGGCCGTCCGCGTAAGCGCAGAAAGGTTTGTACCTTCTGTGTTGACAAGGCCACTGCAATCGACTATAAGGATACGGTGAAGCTCAAGCACTTCACCTCCGAGCGCGGCAAGATTCTGCCCCGCCGCACGACCGGCACCTGCGCTGCCCATCAGCGCCAGCTGACGATCGCGATCAAGCGTGCGCGTCAGATCGCCCTGCTGCCTTACGTCGCAGACTAAACTGCAAGCAAAACCGCTCCGGGCCGTGCGCCGGGGCGGTTTTTTGCGCGTTTCTGCAAGTTTGGCTGAGACAAACCAAAAACCCTATTGTGTTCCGCAGGAGGGCATGATATAATAAATGTGTGAAAATAACGGCCCGCGTCGGGTCGGAAACAGGAGGAAATCAATATGAAAGCAAGAAAGCTTCTCGCATGCCTGCTGGCGCTGGCGCTGCTTGTCTGCGCGCTTCCGGCCGCGCTCGCAGCGGGCGCGGAGGAGGAGGAGATCACGGTCTACATCTCCGCCTGCCAGGACAGCGCGTTCATGACCGCGAAGGACGGCACAACGCTGGCCTATGTCCCCGTCAAGGTGGAAAAGGGCGCCACGATTGACGACGCGTTCCGCGCCCTGCACGCGGCCTACTGCCCGGACGGCTATGAGACGGTGGAGAGCCAGTACGGCCCGCAGATCACAAAGTTCCTCGGCGTCGAAAGCTCCGACTGCGGCTACTACCACAACAACGCCTTCGCCATGGGCGTCGGGGAGACGGTCGCGCAGAGCGACTATCTGTGCTTCTGGTTCTATGCCGACACGACCGGCTGGTCGGACGGCTACACCTTCTTCGAGAACACGGACGGCGCGGCCGTCGGCCACGCGAAGACCTTCTCCCTGTCTGTCGTGGACTACGCGGGCACGTCGGCCTGCCAGGGCGCGACGCTGACGGTTGACGGCAAGAAGACCGACGCCGTCACGGGCAAAGACGGCACCGCGACGCTGACCTTCGACAAGGCCGGCACGTATCTCGTCTCCGCCGTGGGCGACCCGGACGGGCGCGTCATCGTCCCGCCGGTCTGCATGGTGACGGTCGGCGCCTTCTCCGACACGAACGGCCATCAGGCGGAGGAGGCCATCAACTGGGCGACCGAGCGCGGGCTGATCAACGGCTACCCGGACGGCACCTTCCGCCCGAACAACACAATCACTCGTGCGGAGTTCGCGACGATGCTCTTCCGCGAGGCCCAGGCGCGCGGGATGGACGTCAGCGTCGGTGAGAACACGAATATCCTCGGCTACGAGGACGCGTTCCGCCTGCCCGAGTACGCGATCCCGGCGCTCCAGTGGGCGTGCGGCGCGGGCATCATGAAGGGCCGCGGCGCGACGCTGGCCGCCAACGAGCCGGTCACCCGGCAGGAGGCGATCCTGATGATCTACCGCTTCGCCGGTTCGCCCAAGTACGAGGCGGCCATGGGCATGGCGGGCTATCTGGACGTGACGCAGATTGCCGACTGGGCAGGCGATGCGATGCGGTGGGCGGTGCTGTCCGGCATCTACACCGCGCGCACCAGCCCCGAGGGCGCCATCCTCGCCCCGAAGGCCCCCGCCACCCGCGCGGAGATCGTCACCTTCCTCTTCAACATGAAATAATCCCCACAAACCCACCGCAGGCCGCCCAACCGGGCGGCCTGCGACTGAATATGAAGGAGGATTTATGGGACAAAATCTGCCGCAGCGCAAGTCTCCGCGTCTGCCGGATTTTGATTATAGTACTGCGG
>CAZYZQ010000001.1:0-1437 GCA_964652075.1 uncultured Oscillospiraceae bacterium | reverse complement strand
TCAGTTGACGAACATCGCCTTGCGCTTGCCGTAGTAGACGGCGTTGACGCCGACCATGACGATCGAGACGATGATGTTGGCAATGATGCCGGAATCGGCCATGTTCTCACCGACGATGCCGGACACGGCGATCACGTAGATGATGGCCGCCGCCGTGTTGGCGATGTACGTTGCGTACAGCAGCTTCGGGCCGCGCGCCTTGAAGCCCGCGAGCTGGAAGCGCGTCACAAGCGCCAGCGCGCCGAGCGCAATCAGCAGAATGCCGTAGATCACGTCCCAGGTCTTGAGCGACGGGAAGACGGTATAGACCATCTCCGCCGTGACACGGCTGTCGGCAATCTCATACTGGACGCCGGTGAGCGCGGTGATGCCGCTGATGATGTTCAGGATGCAGCTGGCCCAGAGGGCAAAGAAAATCAGGAACTTGTGCCAGCTCATGCTCAGCGCGGGCGCTGCGGGCTGGGGGTTCTGCCACACGGGCTGCTGCTGGGGCTGCCACTGGTTCTGCTGCGTCGGCTGCTGCTGAGAGGCCAGAAACGCGCCGCATTTTGTGCAGAAGGTCGCCCCATCGGGGTTCTGTGTACCACAATTGTTGCAATACATACGGTTTCTCTCGCTCCTTTCAAAAGCTGGGGCAACGCCGGGGCATTTGCAAAGCGCCGCAGGCGGAGCCGTGCGGCGTTGTCCCGCGTCCAGTATACGACGTTTTGCACCAAAACGCAAGAGCCGCATTGGACGGACGCAAAACTTTTGATGCGCGGCCGGCAACGGCAAAAAGCGCATCGCCGGCAAGACGGCGCGGGACAGGGCGTCCGGCCTCAGTCGTGGATGCCCTTGAGCTCGACAATGCGGTCGCGCAGGGCGGCGGCGTACTCGTATTCGAGCAGCTTCGCGGCCTCGCGCATCTGTTTTTCGAGCTTCTGGATCTCGTGCTCGCGCTCCTTGCGCGTCATCTTCACGCCGTCGCGGCGCTTCGCCTCCGGCGCGGAGGCCGTGATCTCCAACAGGTCTCGCACGTCCTTGACGATCGTTTTCGGCACAATCCCGTGCGCTTTGTTGTACTCGTCCTGAATCGCGCGGCGCCGCGCGGTTTCGTCGATTGCGCGGCGCATACTCGGCGTGACCGTGTCGGCGTACATGATGACGCGCCCGCCCGCGTTGCGCGCGGCGCGGCCGATGGTCTGAATGAGGCTCGTCTCCGAGCGCAGGAAGCCCTCCTTGTCCGCGTCCAAAATCGCGACAACGGACACCTCCGGCAGGTCAAGCCCCTCGCGCAGGAGGTTGATGCCGACGAGCACGTCGAACTTCGCCATGCGCAGGTCGCGGATGATCTCCATGCGTTCGAGCGCCGCGATGTCCGAGTGCATGTAGCGCACGCGAATGCCGGCCTTCTGCAGATAGCCCGTCAGATCCTCGGCCATCTTCTTGGTCAGCGTT